>JBPPNA010000022.1:0-18938 GCA_051306355.1 Acidimicrobiales bacterium
GCACCGACGATGGCGCCGAAGAAACCGGTGAGCGAGAACGTGATGCCCCGCAGGTGCGGTGCCACCACCTCGCTGATCATGGTCGACAGTCCCGGCAGTCCACCGAGGATGAAGGCCACCGCGAGGACCTGCATGGGCATCCGGAACCACAGCGGCACCGGGAGGAAGGTCGGCATGAGCAGGGCAGCACCGATGGCCTGGCTGATGCCGGCCACGAGCATCGGCGCACCGGGGTCCTTCTTTCGGAGGCGGTCGGCGACCCGGCCACCGACGATCGTCCCGGCGATGGCGCCCAGCAGGATGAGGACCCCGGCGAGCCCGGCAGCCTGTTCCGGCGGCAGCCCGGCGTGGCGCTCGTAGAACGCCGGCGCCCAGAAGCCGAGACCGGCGAGCGCGCCGGTGGCGATGGCCGAGCCGATCATCAGCGCTCGCAAGGACGGCACCGCCAGCGCCACCCGGATGTCGGCGAAGGCGGATCGGACGCCACCCTGGCGGGGCGGTGCCGGGGGAGTGACGGGGATGGCCGTGGCGGTCTCGTCGACGACCTGTTCGTCGCTCTCGCCTCGGCGGGGCTCGGGGAGACGCCACATCGCGACCGCCAGCAGCGAACCGGGCACGCCCACCAGGAGGAACGCCCACCGCCATCCGAGGAGCGAACCCACCAGTCCACCCAGTCCGAGGCCGACGGCGCTTCCTGCGAGGGGCGCGACGCGGATGAACGCGTAGGCTCTGCTCCGCACCTCGGGTCGGTAGTAGTCGGCGATCAAGGAGGACGACGCCGGGTTGTCGACGGTCTCGCCGATCCCGAGAGCAGCTCGCACCGCCAGGAACTGCCTGTAGTTCTGCACCGTCGCGTTGAGGGCAGAGATCATCCCCCAGGACAGCAGGACGGCGGCGATGATCCTGGTCCGCCGGTACCGGTCGGCCAGGTAGCCGGCCGGGATGGTGACGATGAAGCCGGTGACGACGAACGCCGTGCCCAGGAAGCCGGCCGCCGTGTCGCCGAAGCCGAAGTCGTCTTGGACCTGGGTGAGGACGCCGGGGAGGATGCCGCGATCGATGGCGTCGATGAGCGCGACGCAGGCGAGGAGGCGCACGGGGCGCCTTCCGTGGATGCCCCAGTCGGTGGACGTCTTGGCGCGGGGCGACGTCGTGCCGTCCGCCAGCGTGGCGCCGTCCGGTGTCGCTTCGTGCTGCGTCTCTGCCACCGCGTCCCCCCGGTCGACCTGGCGCTCAGTGAAACACGTTCTCGCGTGGGCGACAAGCTGCCTGCATCAAAGCGATGAACACTGGTGGTTGTCGGCGAGCGCGAGAATGTGTTCTGCTCTGTACACCACGCAGGTCCGACGGCGCGAGGAGAGGGACGTGGACTTCGACGAGAGCCCAGCAGAGGCGGCGTTCCGCGCCGAGGCCGCGACGTTCCTGCACCACGACCATGTCGTCGAGCTGGCCCGGCACGCGTCGATGCGCGGCGGGGAGGACCAGGCCGAGTGGTCCGAGCGGGCCAAGAAGTGGCAGGCCTTCCTCGCCGACCACGGCTGGGCGTGCATCACGTGGCCTGTCGAGCACGGCGGCCGAGGCGGGACCTCGACCCAGGCCGCCATATTCGCCGAGGAGTGCGCCCGCATCGGGGGCAGCGTCAACGCCTTCGCGGTCGGCGTCGCCATGGCTGGTCCCACGATCATCGCCCACGGCACCGAAGCCCAACGTGATCGGTTCCTCCGTCCCCTGGCGCGTGGTGACGAGGTGTGGTGCCAGCTGTTCAGCGAACCCGGCGCAGGAAGCGATCTGGCGGGCATCTCGACCCGAGCCGAACGCGATGGCGAGGAGTGGGTGGTCAACGGCCAGAAGGTGTGGACTTCGGGTGCGCACTACAGCGACTGGGGCATCCTCATGGCCCGCTCAGACTTCGATGCGCCCAAGCACCGTGGCATCACCTACTTCCTCCTCGACATGGAGACGGCCGGGATCGAGGTGCGTCCGTTGCGCCAGATGACGGGGAGCGCGCACTTCAGCGAGGTCTTCTTCACCGACGTGCGCATCCCGCACGCCAACGTCCTGGGAGAGGTGAACGGCGGCTGGGGGGTGGCGATGACCACCCTCGCCAACGAGCGCACCTTCATGGGTGGATCGAAACGTGCGCTCGGCGCAGCGGAGCTGGTCGGCTTGGCCCGTCAGCACGGCGTGGACGGCGATCCCGTGATCCGCCAGGGTCTGGCCGCGGCCCACATCCGGTCGGAGATCGCCCGCTACACCTCGATGCGGATCCGCACCCTCACCAGCCGGGGTCTGCCGCCCGGGCCCACCGCGTCGATCGCCAAGCTCGCAGCGGCGTGGCACCTCAAGGGCAACGGTGAGCTGGCCCTGGCCATCGAGGGCGCCCACGGCACGCTGCTGGGGGATGACGCGCCGTTGGCCGGCAGCTGGCAGGAGTCGTTCCTCGGCGCACCGTCCATCCGCATCGCCGGTGGCAGCGACGAGATCCAACACAACGTCATCGGCGAGCGGGTCCTGGGCCTGCCCGCCGAACCCCGCCTGGACAAGGACGTGGCGTTCCGGGACCTCGTTCGGTCACGTACGGAAGGCCCGTAGCATCATGGACATGTCCACCTCGACGGACGGCGTCTCGACCCGCGACCTCGCCGACGCGAGCGAGCTCAACGAAGAGCAGCTCGAACGGCGCGAGCGCATCGTGCAGGCTGCGTTCGAGCTCGGCGCCGACGGCGGTTACGACGCCGTTCAGATGCGAGACGTGGCGGCCACGGCCGGCGTCGCCCTGGCCACCATCTACCGCTACTTCTCGTCGAAGGACCACCTCCTCGCCGCGGCCATGACCGAGTGGACCTCGCGGCTGCAGGCCCGGGTCACCCAGTCGCCGCCGAAGGGCGACACGCCGGCCGACCAGCTCGTCGACATCCTCCATCGCGCCTGCCGGAGCCTCGAACGGCAACCGAAGCTGAGCATCGCGTTGGTCCGGGCACTGTCGTCGAGCGATGCAGGGGTCACCGAGGGCGGGGCCGAGGTCCGGCAGCTGATCGCCGGGATGGCCGGACCCGTCCTGGTCGACTTCGACGACGACGTGCGTTCCGACATCATGGCCACCCTCGGTCACGTCTGGTACTCGGCGCTGGCCGCATGGGCCAACGGCAGACGCGAGTTCCCGTGGGTGATGGAAGAGCTCGAGCGATCGGCTCGGGTCCTGGTCGAACCCCGCTGACACCCTCGCGGTCGAGCGGTCAGATGGCGCGCTCTCGGTCCTCCCAGTACGGATCCCGCAGCGTGCGCTTGTAGAGCTTGCCGTTCGGGTCGCGCGGGAGCTCGGCCACGAAATCGATCGACTTCGGCAGCTTGAACTTGGCCAGCCGGTCCCGGCAGTGGTCGAGGAGCTCCTTGGCCAGTTCGTCGCCCGGGACGGCTTCGGCGACCGCTTCGATCACCGCCTTGATGGCTTCGCCCCAGTCGTCGTCGGGAATGCCGAACACCGCAGCGTCCGCCACCTTCGGGTGGCTCAGGAGCTCGCCTTCGATCTCGGCGGGATAGATGTTGACCCCGCCCGAGATGATCATGTCCGATTTGCGGTCGCAGAGGAACAGGTAGCCCTCCTCGTCGAGGTAGCCGACGTCGCCCACGGTGAAGAACCCCGCCCGGCGGTTGGAATCCGTCTTGTCCTTGTCCTTGAAGTACTCGAACTTGCCTTGTCCCAGCTTCAGGAACACGGTGCCGATCTCGCCGGTGGGCACATCGGTGTCGTGGTCGTCGAGGATGCGGATCTCGCTGCCGGGCCAGGGGAGGCCCACGGTGCCCGGTCGCTCCAGCCACTGTTCGGGCGTGACCAGCGTCCCGCCGCCCTCGGTCGCGGCGTAGTACTCGTAGACGACGGGCCCCCACCATTCGAGCATCCGGCGCTTCACGTCGATCGGGCACGGCGCAGCGGCGTGGATCATCGTTCGCAGTGAGGACACGTCGTAGCGGGCCCGCGTCGTCTCCGGGAGCGCGAGGAGACGGTGGAACTGGGTCGGAACCATGTGGCTGTGCGTGACCCGGTACCGCTCGATGAGGTCGAGCGTCGCCTCGGGCGACCACTTGTCCATCAGGACCACGGGGTGACCGGCGTGCAGCGATGCGGTCGAATACGCCAGCACAGCGGTGTGGTAGAGCGGCGAGCCGCACAGGTGCACGGCGTCGCCGAACGGTTCGATGCCGAACAGGCCGAGCAGGAACCCACTCCTGGCAGCAGCGTCGTCGGGGTCGCCGCCGCCCAACGGGCGACGCACGCCCTTCGGTCGACCGGTGGTGCCGGACGTGTAGTGCATCGGAGCACCGGCGGAACGTTCGCCCGGGAGGGTGCTGGGCTGGTCGTCGATCAGGTCGGCGAAGCGCTGGTGACCGGGGACGTCACCGATCGCGAAGCAGCGATCCTCACCGAGGGCGATGAGTCCCGCTGCGGTACCGCACGCCTCGGCGACCCGTTCGTGGCTCACCAGCACCGCGGCCTCGCAGTCGTCCACGATGTAGGCGATCTCGGCCCCGACGAGGTGGTGGTTGATCGGGGTGAGGTACCAGCCGGCCTGCATCGCTGCGAAGTACAGGGCGAACATCTCGGACGTGTTCGGGAGCACCGTGGCGATGCCGTCGCCGGCCTCGAGGCCGAGGGCCCGCAGGCCGTGCACCAGCTGGTTCGTCGTGGCGAGGAGCTCGCCGTAGGACACCTCTCGCCCATCGGCCTCGGCGATGGCGAGCCGGTCCGGCTCGTCTTGGGCCAACTTCCAGAATCCCACGGTCTCGGTCATCCCTGCACACTAGAACGCGTTTCACCACCCCTGCTGCGAGGATCGACCCCTTTTTCGAGAACGCGTTCTCTGACAGGAGTATGGTTCGCGGTCACAGACCATCAGGGGGACACGGGGGTGTCATGAGCAGGCGAGCGTTGATCTTGCTCCTCGCAGCGATGCTGTTCGCATCGTCGTGTGGGAACCGCACGGGTGACGAGGACTCCGCGACACCGTCCGGGAACGAGGGCCCAGCGGATCCCGCCGCCGAGGATCCCGACGCGGGCGGCGGAGAGACAGATGTCGGCGTCACTGCCGACACCATCACGATCGGCGTCATCGCCGATCTGACGGGCGTGGTGCCCGGCCTCTTCAAGGCCGCACCCGATGCCGTCAACGCGTACGCCGCGATGGTCAATGCCGAGGGCGGCATCAACGGCCGCGAGCTCGTGGTCGAGGTCTACGACACCGGCACCAACGACCGGGGCAATGCCCAGGCCTACGAGGAGGCCTGCGGCGAGGTCTTCGCCGCCGTCGGATCGGAGTCGGCGTTCGATTCCGGCGGGCGAGAGGCGATCGAGGCGTGCGGGTTCCCGAGCCTGCCCGGGATCGTCACCGATCCCGACGTGCAGGGGTTCCCCTTCGTCTTTCCACGAGTCAGCCCCGACCACACCGGCGTCGGCGCGGCGCGGTGGATGGCCGAGACGCACCCCGAGGCGGTGCAGCGCGCTGCGATGTTCTTCGTGAACACCCCGTACATCGAGCAGTCCGCTCGCCGGTCGATGGAAGCCCGCGAATCGGTGGGTTGGCAGTTCGTCTACGAGCAGCCCGTCAGCCAGCTCGAATCGAACTACACGCCGCATGCCCTGGAGATGAAGAGCCGGGGAGTCGGGGCGTTCGTGTTCTCGGCCGACGACAACAACATCATCCGGCTGCAACAGTCGCTGCGCGAGCAGAGCCACGACATCGCGGTGGCCGACGTGAGCACCCAGGGCTACAGCCAGGACTACCTCGAGGCAGTCGGGCCGGCCGGGGAGGGCAGCTACGCCCCCCTCCAGCACGCCCTGCTCGAGGAGGCCGACGAGATCCCCGCCCTCCAGGAGTACGTCGACTGGCTGGCCGAGGTGGCCCCAGGCGAGGACCCCACCTCCAACGGTCTGACCGCGTGGATCCGCACCAAGCTCTTCGTGGATGCGGTGACCGCCCTCGGCGACGACCTGACCCGTGACGCACTCATCGCCCAGCTCGAATCGATGACCGATTGGGACGGCGACGGACTTGTCCCGCCCGACGACATCGGCGAACCCGTCCCCGATGAGGCGTGCGTCCTGGTCGCCCAGGTGGTCGACGGTCGTTACGAGCGGGCCTTCCCCGACGAGGGGTTCCACTGTTCGGCGGACGACGTGTACGAGTACCAGAGCCAGGGCTGAGATCCGGCGTGGAGGAGCTGCTGGCGTTCACGATCGTCGGGATCGTCACCGGGTCGATCTACGCCGTGGCGGCGGGCGGCCTGGTGCTCACCTACACCACGTCGGGGGTGTTCAACATCGCCCACGGCGCCGTCGGCATGATCATGGCGTTCGTCTACTGGCAGCTCCGGTTCGACTGGGGCTGGCCCACACCGGTTGCCCTCGTCGCCGTGCTGGCCGTGATCGCGCCGTTGTTCGGTGTGCTGATCGAACGGACCCTGGCAAGGAACCTGGCCCGCGCCTCGTTGGTCTCGAACCTCGTCGTCACCATCGGGCTGCTGCTCGTCCTCATGGGGCTGGCATTCAACCTCTGGCCCCCGGCGGGCCGCCGGGTCGACGGCTTCTTCTCGCCGGGCGGTCTGGACCTGGGTGTCGTCTTCGTGACCTGGCACGAGGTGATATCCGTCGCCGCCGCTCTCGCCGTCGCCATCGGTCTGCGGGTCCTGCTGTTCCGCACTCGGACGGGCATCACGATGCGCGCCACCGTCGACCACCGTCCCCTGGCCACGCTCACCGGTGCCCGTCCCGCCCGATCGAGCATGTTGAGCTGGGCGCTGGGTTCGTCGCTGGCCGCCCTGGCCGGCATCCTCCTGGCGCCCGTGCTGCAGCTGAACGTGCAGGCGTTGACGTTGCTCGTCGTGAGCGCCTATGCCGCAGCGATGGTGGGCCGCCTCCAGAGCCTGCCGCTCACCTTCGCCGGCGCCCTGGGCCTCGGACTGGTCGAGTCCTACGCCGTGGGGTACCTGCCGTCGACCGGGGCGTTTGCCAACATCCGGTTGGCGATCCCCACGCTCTTGCTGTTCGCCGTGCTCCTCGTCCTTCCCGAGACCAGGCTCCGTGCCGGCTCGGCCGTGGCGGCGCGCATGCCACCGATGACCGACCTCCGTCGCTCTCTGCTGGCGGCAGTCGGGTTCGTCGTCGCGGCGGCAGCGTTCGCGTCCCTCGCTGACGATCAGATCCTGGGCGACCTCTCCCGGGGCTTCGCGCTCGGCCTGATCGCGCTGTCGCTCGTGCCCCTCACCGGATGGGCCGGGCAGGTGTCGCTCTGCCAGATGACCTTCGCCGGTGTCGGCGCACTGGTGGCCACCAAGGTGGCCGCGGACGGGTCGCCCCTGGGGCTCGTCGTCGCGGCGCTGGCCGCCGGGATCGTGGGGTCGCTCATCGCCCTCCCCGCACTCCGCCTGCGTGGCCTCTATCTGGCGTTGGCCACGCTCGCGTTCGCCACGTTCATGGACAACGTCGTGTTCGTGCGCGCCGATGCGTTCGGGAGCTTCGGTGCCGTCAGCGTGGACCGGCTCCGGTTCGGCGGAACCTCCTTCGGCAGCGACTCGGCCTACTTCGTCGTGCTCGCAGTCGCCTTCGCCCTCGCCGCCGTGGGCCTGCTCGCCGTGCGTCGCAGCTCGTTCGGCCGGAAGCTCTCCGCACTGCGGGACAGTCCGGCTGCGTGCGCCACGATGGGGATGAACCTGACCGCGATCAAGCTGGCGGTCTTCGGCCTGTCTTCCGCCGTTGCCGGCGTCGGGGGCGCGCTGTTCGCCGGTCTGCAGAAGAGCGCCAGCGCCGACGACTACACGATGTTCGCCGGGTTGCCCGTCGTGCTGCTCGCAGTGCTCGGCGGGATCACCGCAGTGAGTGGCGCGCTCCTCGGTGGTCTCGTGCTCGCCGGCTTCCCCGTCCTCGCCGAGAACGTCTCGTGGCTCGACAGCCTGGCCATACTCGGCCCCGGACTGATCGGCATCTCGCTGGCTCGCCAACCCGATGGCCTCGTGCTCCGACTGAGCGACCTGTGGCACGGACGCCGGCGCGCGGGGCAGAACCCGGTGGACGAAGCACTGCCCGACGACATCGTCGACCTCGGCCTTGTCGTGCCCTTCACGCCGGCCCACGTCGACGCCATCAACCGGGAGCTGGCCGTCGATGGCCTCTGAACCGAGCTCGGGGAAGCCGGTGACCCCGCCTGTCCTCGAGCTCCGCGGCGTGCGCGCCGCGTACGGGCGGATCGAGGTGCTCCGTGGCGTTGACCTCGCCGTCCCCGCTGGCTCGATCGTCGGCCTCCTCGGGGCCAACGGGGCGGGCAAGAGCACGACGCTTGCTGTCGTCGGTGGCAACCTGCGGCCGACGGCGGGCACGGTGTGCATGGCCGGGAGGGATGTCACCGGCGCAGACCCCGACGCGCTGGCTCGCGCCGGAGTCTGCACCGTCCCGGAAGGTCGGGGCGTCTTCCCCAACCTCACCGTGGCGGAGAACATCCTCATGTTCACCCACGCCGGTGTGAGCCCACGGGATGCCGAGGACATCGCGTACGGGCACTTCCCGCAGCTCGCCAGTCGGCGACGGCTGCCGGCGGGTCGGCTCTCCGGTGGCGAGCAGCAGATGCTCGCCCTGGGGCGGGCCCTCGCCACCAGACCGGCGCTGCTGTTGATCGACGAGTTGTCGATGGGCTTGGCGCCCATCGTCGTCGAGCAGCTGTACGCCCAGGTCGCGGAGATCACCAGCCGCGGTGTCGCCGTGCTGCTCGTCGAGCAGTTCGCCGGACACGTGCTCGGTGTCGCCGACCAGGTCGCGGTGATGGTGCAGGGGACCATCCGTGCCGTAGGCCGTCCGAACGAGATGGCGGACCAGCTGACCGGGGCGTACCTCGGTGGCTGATCCGACGAAGGGAGAACCCATGACCACATCCGACGAACCGGCTGCTCCTGGCGCCGACGATGAGGCCGGTACCCACCGGCTCGACGAGTTCGAGGCCGAGTTGGCCCGCATGAGGGTGCGCAACAGCTCACCCGATGCCGAGGCCCGCTTCCTCGTCACGGGCATCGTCCTGATGCCACTGGGCCTCGTCCTGGTGCTCGCCGGTTGGTTCGGGGCGTCCGGCACGACGGAGTTCAGCTCACAGATCCCCTACGTGCTGTCGGGTGGGGTGCTGGGTCTCGGGCTCACGGTCGTGGGCGCGGCACTGTTCCTGCGGTACTCGCTGGCCCGGTACCTGCGCTTCTGGCTCCTCCGACTCGTCTACGAGGAGCGGGCCTCGAGCAATCGCAACGTCGAGGCGCTCACCACGCTCGGCGACGTCCTCGCCCGATCCGTCAATCCGAGTACCACCATCGCACCTCCGGTGCGCCACAAGGAGAACCTCACATGATCCGATCCACCATGCACCGAGGCGTCACCATCGCCGTGGTCGCCTGCCTCGTCCTCGCGGCGTGTGGCGGCGACGACGATGACGACACCGCCACCGCGGACCCGTCCGAGACGACCGAGACGACCGAGGTCGAGGTCGAGGAGACGACCACCACCGAGGCGCCACCCACGACCATGAGCGCGGCGGAGGCCGAGGCCGAGATCTCGGAGAAGACGGTCGAGTTCTTCCGCCTCATCGGCGTCGGTGACGCAGAGGCGGCCGTGGTCCTGCTCGAGAACGGGTCCGACTACCTCGACGAGCTGGCCCACTGCGAGGAGCTCGTCATGGGGGCATCAGTCGAGATGCAGTCGGTGACGGTGGACGGCGACACGGCCTCGACGCTCTACGACATCCTCATCAACGACGCCGTCGTGCTCGAGGGCAGCGGGGGAACGGCCGTGCTCACCGAGGGCGAGTGGCTCGTCGGGGAGAACACCTTCCTGTCGCTCTACGACGCGGCGAAGGACGGCTGCACCGGTCCGCCGCCGGCCGCGCCCTGACGTCATCGGGGGGCGGCTGGCGCATGATGCGCCGGTCGCTCCGACCGAGCCGCCGGTGGATCGTCATCGGGGTGCTCTCCGCCCTGGCGTGGACGGCGGGAAAGGTGACCATCCCGTTGTTCGCGCAGCAAGCCATCGACGAGGGCATCGACCCGTTCGACTCCGGCGCGCTCCTCCGTTGGACATCGGCCATCGGCGCAGCCACCGCGTTCGTCGCGGTGTTCACCGCACTGCGCCGCTACGCCGCGTTCGCCATCTCACTCCGGTCGGAGACCGACCTGCGCCGGGAACTCTTCGGTCACCTCCAGCGGCTGCACTTCCGCTACCACGACGGCGCCCAGATCGGCGAGCTGATGTCGAGGGCCAACACCGACCTGCGTCAGGTCCAGCTCTTCCTCGTCCTGGTTCCTGTGGCAGGCGCCAACATCGTGATGATCGTGGGCGTCACCGCCGTCCTCGTGTCGCTCAACGCGAAGCTGGCGTTCCTGGCGCTGGCGCCGTTGCCGTTCTTGACCGTGGCCGCGGTGCTGTTCTCCAAACGCCTGCACCCCGAAGCAGCCGACCTCCAACGTCGGCTGGCTGGCGTGTCGGGCGTCGTCGAGGAGACGCTGTCGGGGATCCGGGTGGTCAAGGGGTTCGGCGCCGAGCACGTCCAGCAGGAGAAGTTGCGACGCACCGCATCCGAGGTGCGCACCCGTGGGCTCGTCATCGCCCGCCTGCGAGCCGCGTTCAACCCGCTGATGGAGCTGCTCCCCACCCTCGGGCTCGTGATCGTGCTCTGGGTCGGGGGTCGTGAGGTGCTCGCCGGGCGCCTGACCGTCGGCGAGCTGGTGGCGTTCAACTTCTACATCCTGCAGCTCATCTTCCCGCTCCGGCTCACGGCGTTCCTCGTGGCGCAGGCTTCGCGCGCATCGGCGTCGTCGGCCCGGGTGCACGACGTGCTGGCCACGGAAGCGGAGGTCCGCGACCGGCCCGGCGCCCGCCCACTGCCCGCAGGTCCGGGCGAAGTGCGCTTCGAAGGGGTCTGCTTCGGCTATCAGCCCGGCGCGACCGTGCTCGACGGCTTCGACCTCACGATCGCCGGTGGGGAATCGGTGGCCATCGTCGGCGCGACCGGCGCCGGCAAGTCCACCGTCGCCCGGCTCATCCCGCGCTTCTACGATGTCGACGAAGGCCGTGTGCTCCTCGACGGCGTCGACGTGCGCCAGCTCAGGCTGGTGGAGCTGCGGCGCGCGGTGGGCATCGTGTTCGAGGACACGTTCCTGTTCCACGACACGGTCCGCGCCAACATCCGCCTGGCTGACCCGACAGCCTCGGCGGTCGAGGTGGAGCGCGCCGCCCGGCTGGCGGGCGCGGACTTCATCGAGGATCTGCCCGACGGCTACGAGACCATGCTCGGCGAGCATGGGTTCTCGCTGTCAGGAGGACAGCGGCAGCGGCTCGCCATCGCACGGGCGATCCTGGCCGACCCGAGGGTGCTCATCCTCGACGACGCCACTTCCTCCGTCGATTCGACCAAGGAGCACGAGATCCGTGCGGGGTTGGCCGAGGTGATGCAGGGACGCACGACCGTCGTCATCGCCCACCGGGCGGCAACGGTGGCGCTCGCCGACCGGGTGGTCGTGGTCGACGGCGGCCGTGTCATCGCCATGGGTCGCCACGAGGACCTGCTTCGATCCGACGCCACGTACCGCATGATCCTCGCCCATGTCGAGGCCGTGGCATGAGGATCCCGGACGCGAGCGCGGTCCGGCTCGGCGCAGACGATCGACGCCGCATCTTCCGCCGCACGTGGAGGATGCTGCGTCCGTACCGCGCCGGGGTCGCGTTGGCGGCCGTGCTCGTGGTGCTCCAGGCAGCCGGGACGATCTCGGGGCCGGCGATCGTTCGCTACGGGATCGACGAGGGCGTCCGCGAGGCCGACGGCGCGGCGCTCACCAGGGCCGGCGTGATGTTCCTGGCCGCAGCGGTGCTCGCCTACGCCGCCGGACATGCGGCCATCCGGGCCGTGGCTGCGGTCGGGGAGTCGTTCCTGCGCGACCTGCGCGAGCGTGTGTTCTCGCACCAGATGTCGCTGTCCATGGAGTTCTTCGACCGCAACCGGACTGGCACCCTGGTGAGCCGCATGACGGCAGACATCGAAGCGCTGCAGGAGCTGATCGGGCAGGGCCTGACGATGTTCATCGTGAACAGCCTGCTGCTCGTCGGTGCCATCGCCGTCATGATCTCGATGAGCTGGCAGCTGGCCCTGGGAATCCTGGTCGTCGTGCCCATGGTGGCGAAGGCGTCGTTCTGGTTCCGGCGGGAATCGAACCGTGCCTACCTCCACCTGCGGGAACGCATCGGAACGACGCTGACCTCGATCCAGGAGGGCCTGGCCGGTGTTCGCGTGGTCCAGGCCTTCGGTCAGGAGCGAGCTTTCCTCGACCGGTTCGGCGACACGAACGAGGAGCTCTACGGCGCGCACATGCGCACCGAGAAGGTTGCGGCCTTCTACTTCCCGGTCATCGAGCTCGCCCAGGGTGGATCGATCGCCGTCATCCTCGGCCTCGGCGGATGGTTGGCGTCCCACGACGCCGTCACCGTCGGTGTCGTCGCCGCCTTCGTCCTGTACCTGCAGAACCTGTTCGAGCCGATCCAGCAGCTCAGCCAGCTCTTCAACCAGTTGCAGGCATCGGGCGCCGCGCTCCACAAGCTGTACGGCCTGCTCGACGAGGAACCGGCGGTGGACGAGCGGCCCGGTGCTGTCGAGCTCCCCGTCGGAGGGACGCTCGAAGTGCGCGCCGTGAGCTTCGCGTACGGTGCAGGCGAGCTCGTGCTGCGCGACGTTTCCATGCACGTGGCTCGGGGCGAGCGGGTGGCGCTGGTCGGTCCGACCGGGGCGGGGAAGTCGACGCTGGCCAAGCTGATGGCCCGCTCGTACGACCCGTCGACCGGCAGCGTGACCTTCGGCGGCATCGACCTGCGGGATGCCACCACGGTGTCGCTCCGCCGCCGGATCGTCGTCGTGCCCCAGGAGGGCTTCCTCTTCGGTGGGACGATCCGGGACAACCTCGTGATCGGCAACTCGACGTCCGGCGACGACGACATCTGGACCGCGATCTCCGATCTGGGTCTCACCAGCCGCTTCGGCGGCTTCGCGACCGGGCTCGACACCCCCGTCCAGGAGCGGGGAGCGAACCTCTCCGCCGGCGAGCGACAGCTCGTCAGCATCGTGCGGTGCGCCCTTGCCGACCCTGCGGTGGTGGTCCTGGACGAGGCCACCTCCAGCCTGGACCCCGGCACGGAGCTGGTCGTGGAGGAGGCCCTCGAGCGCCTGATGGCCGGCCGGGCCGTGGTCGTCATCGCCCACCGGTTGTCGACGGCGGCTCGGGCCGACCGAGTGGGTGTCGTCTCGGGCGGCGAGCTCGTGGAGCTCGGTCCTCACGCAGAGCTGCTCGCCCGGCGCGGCGTCTACGCCCGCCTCTTCGACACCTGGACCGGTGCCGCCACGGGCTGACGTCGAGCGGTCGAGATCGGCGATGTGGTGGTCGGTCAGTCGAGGGATGAAAGGAACGAGTCGAGGATCGCTGCAACCCTGTCGGGTCGAGAGAGCAGTGGAAGATGCCCTGCGTCATCCAGGAGCTCGAGGGACGCTCGGGGCTGCTGGTTCAGGCCCGGTTCTGTGGATGATGTCGCGTAGCCAGTGCTTGAGATGATCGGAGTCGGGTTCTGGAAAGACGAGGTCGACGAACTGTCGTACTTCCGGACGGTCGAAGCCCCAGGCGTGTCCGTTGGCAACGACCAGGCCATCGAAACGCTCGGGTGAAGAGACGGCTGCTGCGATCGCGACGGCAGCGTTGGCCGAGTCGCCAGCGACCACGCACCGATCCACTTCTTGAGCGTCGAGAACTGACAGCAGTGTCTCGACGTGCCGCTCGCGGGAGTCGGCCGGGATCCTCCTACCCGTTCGGCGGGCACGATCCGGCGCTTCGCCACCTCATCGGCGGCCGTTACATGGGTGCGGATCGGGCCGAGGGGTCGCCCAACGGCGTGGCCGGCGAGTTGCTCGTCCGGCTCCGTCCCAGCCGGGTCATCGCCGCCTTCGACCTGGCCGACTGATCCCTGACGCAACGGCGGATCCACGTGGGTACGGTGGAAGGCGTGGCCACGAACCGCCAGGCGCGACCGGCGAGCGAGCGTGGGGGCCGGGTGCGCTGGGACGTGCTCGAGGAGCGCTTCACTGCATCGCTGCTGGAGGGCGACGAGGTGGCAGCACACGGCCAGGTGGCCCGATTGCACAAGCGGGGCGTGCCGGTGCGCGCCATCATCGCCGGCCTGTTCGCGCCCGCCGGGCAGACGGTCGGCACCTCCTGGGAGAACGGTTCCATCGGCGTCGCGGAGGAGCATCGGGCCACGGCGATCATGGAGCAGCTCCTCGGCGAGCTGACACCGCGGGTGGGTGGCCGGCGCCGGGGGAACGCGGTGGTGGCCACGTGGAGCGGCGAGCACCACACCCTGCCCACGACGATGGCGGCCGCCGCGCTGCGAGAGGACCGTTGGCACGTCGACCACCTCGGGAGCGGGGTGCCGGCGTCGGGGCTGATCCGGTTCGTCCAGTCCGCCGACCCCGACCTCGTCGCCCTCAGCGTGACCCTGGACGAGTACCGGGAGGAGACGGAGGCGCTGGCACGCCAGCTCCGGGAGGAGGGGATCCCGGTCCTCGTCGGCGGGCCGGGTCGGACCCTCGACGAGCTGTGCGACCGGGCCGTCAGCGAGTCGAGGGACCGCTGAGGCAGGGGCGCCCCGTCGCCACGAACGCTGACGAGGCGCTCGGGAGACAGACCGTCGGGATGGTCTCTCCCACATTCGTCGGGGTCAGGGCGAGCCTGCAACTTCGGGCTGAGCTACGACGTCTTCCGCGACGGGAAGATCGCAAGGGTTCGTCAGTACTTCGACACCGCCAGCTTCATGAAGCAGTTCGAACAGCTCGCAGCCGGTCAGACGCAAACCGCGAGCAGTACGCGTACGTGTCAATCTGCGGTGCAGGAGGACGCGCCGCGGATGATCGAGTGGTTCCACGTTCACGCCGAGGACCAGGCAATCCACCTTGACGTGCACCGATCGCGATGAGGCGACGGGCAATCGTCGTCGGCGCCGGCCACAACGGGTTGGTCACGGCCTGCTATCTCGCCCAGGCCGGTTGGGACGTGACGGTGCTCGAAGCGCTCGACCGACCCGGCGGGGGCTCGCGTACAGAGGAGACCATCCCGGGCCACCGCTTCGACTTGCACTCGGCCGCCCACAACATCATCAACATGACGGCCATCCCCGAGGAGCTCGAGCTCCGCCAGACCGGGCTCCGCTACCTGGAGATGGACCCCTTCTCGATCGCAGTTCGCGAGGACCAGCGCCACGTCCGCTTCCACCGATCCGTCGAGGACACCGTGGCATCGATCGCCGAGCACGATCCGGTCGAGGCCGAGGAGTACCGGACCTTCGTGGCGGTCGGCGACCACCTGCTCGATACCATGCTCCCGTCCATCCGCGGCGAGTTGCGGCTCACCGACGTCCCCCGACGGGTCCTGGCCGGCGTCCGGTTGCTGCGGGCCAGCTCGCCGATGGAGCTGCTCAATCCCTACAGCACCCTCCTGCGTCGGCGGCTCGGCAGCGACCTCACCCGCGGGCCCATCGCTGCGTTCGCCGCCCACGCCGGGGTCGGGCCCAACGTCCCGGGATCGGCGGCCTTCGCCCTCTGGCAGGCCGCGTACCACCGCTTCGGGCAATGGCACGGCACCGGTGGCGCCCAGAACCTGACCGACTCGCTCGTCGCCAGGCTCGACGCGTGGGGCGGCGAGCTGCGCTGTGCCACGCCGGTGGCCCGTATCGAGCGTCGTGGCGATGAGGTCCAGGCCGTGGTGCTCGAGGACGGCGAGCGAATCGACGCCGACGTGGTCGTCACCGCCATCGATCCCAAGACGGCGCTGCTCGACCTGCTCACGCCGGCCCTCGAGGGGCAGGCGTCGCAGGACCTGGCCGCGACGCGTCGCTCCAACGTGGTGCAGGCCGTCGTCCACGTCGCCACCGACCGCCTCCCCGCCTACGCCGGAGGCCGGCCCGGCGACGCCAACGGGCTCCAGTCCTACGTCGACCGGCTCGTGACCCTGGAGCAGGCGTGGATCCTCGCCGAGGCCGGGCTCGTCCCCGATGAGGTGCCCTGGTACGCCTTCACGTCCTCCGCCATCGACGACACGCTCGCCCCTGCCGGGCACCACACCGTGTACCTCGCCTGTCCCGCGGCGCCGGCCGAGGTTCGGGGCGGGTGGGACGCCGAGCGGGACCGCTTCGTGGACTCCGCCCTGGAGGCCGTCGAGGTGCGCGCCCCGGGCTTCCGGGACTCGGTGCTCGCCGTGCGACCCTGGCTGCCGAGCGACATGATGCGTGCGGAGCGCTGGCCCGGGGCCCACCCGATGATCTTCGACATCGCCATCGACCAGCTCGGACCCGGTCGGCCGACCCCGTCGATGGCCGATCACCGCACCCCGGTCGGCGGCCTCTACGTGACCGGTGCGGGCACGTCTCCGACGGGTGGCATCGCTGGGACGCCCGGGCGTCTCGCCGCCAACGCCGTCCTCGACGACCACGGCCCACCCTCGGGCGGTCGTCGTGCCTCCCGCCGGCGTCGGGCCTGATCGTGTGGGGAAGACCTCGTCGCGACGGGGGCTCCGCCACAGCTCGGCGAGCGTCTCCAACCCGTCGAGCTCGCACCGATGCTCAGCTTGTTGGTCGGTCGTCGCGGCCGGGCCGGGAGCGGCATCCCGCACTGCGAAGTAGGCCGGTTTGGGTTCGAAGTTCTCGGCGAACAGGAACGTATCGGCGTCGCCGTAGGCGGGCACGACCACAGATGTCGCCCGGCCAGGCTTCGGTGACCTTGATCTCACGCACTTTGCGCATCTGAAGCTGACTGCCAGATCCGACATCGACCAGGCTGAGGCCCTCCCACCGGCAAGACTTCGTCATGGCCGATCCTTCCACGATCGCAATGCAGTACCGCATCACGATGCGGAGCGTGATCGCCCTCGTCGATGACGCCGACCCGGACACGATCGTGCCGGCATGTCCGGAGTGGTCGGTGCACGACGTCATCGCGCATCTCACCGGTCTGGCCTCAGATGTCGTGAGCGCGAACGTCACCGGCTACGCGGGTCCGGAGTGGACCGACGCGCAGGTCGCGACTCGAGCCGGCGACACCATCGCGACCATGGTCGACGAGTGGGAGGCGACCGAACCGGCGATGCGGGCGTTGATCGAGGATCTCGACGCATCGCCGCTTCCCGAGACGATCGATCACGTGATCGGACCGGTACCGCGGTCGTCGTTCCAGACGGCGTTCCTCGTCGATCTCGTCCATCACGAACACGATCTCCGTGGCGCACTCGGCCACCGAGCCACCGCCGCGAGCGTGGCCGATCGCATCGCGGCGAAGGCGCACTTGACGAACGTGCGCGGCATGTTCGCGCTCGCCTCCCTTCCGACGCTCGCAATCCACGTGACCGACGCCGACGAGACCTGGCGGGTCGGTCACGCTGATCCGGTTGCGGAACTGCGAGCGAGCACGCTCGAACTGCTCCGGACCTTCGGTGGCCGACGCACGCTCGAGGAGTTGCAAGCGATGGACTGGTCCGGCCGACACGACGCGATGCCCGACCACCTGGTCTTGCCCTTCTTCGACCGACCGAGTGCGCCAGTACTCGGCGGCTAGTGCCCTGAGCACGTTTCTTGGTCGCGCTGGCGCGTCCACCAGATCGGGGCGTGACCTGTATTGATCGGGGCATGTCGAAACCACTCAGGGTCAGGCGGTTCACGCCGCCCGAGGCCAACAGCTTCAGCGGATCGTCTGTCGAGGCGGCGGCACGACCGACCGAAAGCGGCCCTGACATGGGCGTTTCCGCTCGTCAGGGCCGGCTCTCGGGTGATGCCCTCGGGGCGACTCGAACGCCCGCACACGGCTCCGGAGCCTGTCGTCACATCGGCCTATAACCCCATGTCAGAGCACTTGTCGGACCGTCGAGGTTACGCTCCTCCCATCGTCCTCCCAATCGGAGCGGACAATCAGCGTCCCCTGGCGGACGTCGCGGTGTATGGGGTGCAGCGCCGGAACAGCGATCGGAGCAAGCGATCGTGGATCGTCCGGTGGGCGGTCGAGGGCCGGCAACGGAGCCGATCGTTCCGCACCCGCGCCGAGGCCTACCGATTCCGGTCCGGCCTCCTCGTCGCCCAACAACGTGGCGAGCGGTTCGACGCGTCAACCGGTGAGCCAGAGTCGTGGCACCCGGCTCCCGGCGACGTCGGAGCGCATCAGTGGGCGCGCCGATGGCTGGCCGAGCAGTGGCCCGAGTGACAGCCCCGCACCCGGAGCTCCGCGGTCGAGGCCCTGAGTCGCTTCGTGCCGCTCCTGAGCCTGCCGTCGGCACCGAAGCCGCCGCCGGGCCTGCGCCGTCATCTAGCGGCGGCTTTGCGGCCCGACTCGGTGACTGAGCCCGGTGTCGAGCAGGCGTGGCTCGACCAATGGATGGTTCCGCTGAGCCGTCGAGATCGGCGTCCTCGACGCCGACCGCTGGCCGCCGGCACCACGCGGTCGGGCCCGCCGCTAGGCAGCCAAGACCCGACGGGATGTCAACATCCGACAGCTACCCGGTCCCGCAGCGATGGTCGAGATCCTCGCTGCGATCGAGAGCCATCAGCCGGCCAGTCGGATGTACCGGACGATGACGGCCGTCGCCTACTACGCCGGACTCCGTCCTTCCGAGGTCGTGATGCTCCGCCCCTCGGCTTTGCGCCTCCCGGCAGACGGATGGGGTCGGATCGAGGTGACCGAGGCGCACATCTCCTTCGATGAATCTGGCGATCCCAAGACCGGCGTGTCGCCCGCCAGCTAGATGGGACCACTTTCTGAGGGTTGCGCCAGCTAGATGGGACCACCGCTGCGCCAGCTAGATGGGACCACTTGTGGGGGTCCACCGGGGTCGGTGTCGTGGACGTT
>JBPPNA010000045.1:0-2998 GCA_051306355.1 Acidimicrobiales bacterium
GCCCCTGGACCGCCGTCGCAGGACCGGACACGCGTCGCTCCGGGCCCTGACGTCACGAGGGTGGAGTCGGCGGTTCCCGCCGACGCCCGCGAACCACGGGAGAACGTCCGCTACGTGGAGGGCGTCGGCTGGGTGCACGAAGGGAACGCACCCATTCCCGACCAGGCGCGCTGGGTTCCCGGTGTCGGCTACGTGGTCGAGCCCTGACGTCCACGGATCACGTTCAGGAAGCGCTCGATGCCCTCCACCGCCGCCTCGGTGCGGTTGGAGGCGAACACGTCGAAAGCATGTTGGGCGCCCGGATACTCCACGTACACGGCGGGGTTCGACGACACCTTGCGGACCATGTCGACCATCGCCCGGGCCTGCGTCACGGGGACGAGTGAGTCGTTGGTCCCGTGCAGGAACATGAAGGGCACCGCATCGGGCCCGACGTGGGTCATCGATGATGCCTGCTCGAACACCTCTCGGGCGTTCACGAGGGTGTCCTTGACGATCCGCTGCTCCAAGAACTCGAGGATGTCGGCCCGTCCGGTCTCGTCCCGGTTGGTCCAGTCGTACACGCCGTAGAACGGGACGGCGGCCTGCACCGACGTGTCGGACTCCTCGAACTCCGGCTGGAACTGGGGGTCGTTGGGAGTCAGGGCGGCAAGGGAGCACAGGTGGCCACCGGCCGAGCCGCCGGTGATCGCCACCCAATCGGGGTCTCCGCCGTGGTCCGCGATGTGGTCCTTCACCCATCCGATGGCCCGCTTGACGTCCACGATGTGATCGGGCCACCCGGACCGCGGGCTCAGCCGGTACGTGACTGCCACACAGACCCACCCGCGCTCGACCAGGTAGGTCATCAAGGGGTACGCCTGCCCCTCCTTGTCGCCGGTGACCCATGCGCCACCGTGGACCTGGACCAGCACGGGTGCCTTCGCATCGGCCGGGAGATCGGGGCGCTTCCAGACGTCGAGCGTGGTGCGGCGGCCGTAGTCGCCGTAGGTGATGTGGCCATCGGTGACGTATCGCGCCCGCACCCGGGGAGTCGGGACGAGGGGGAGATCGGACCGCGTCGGTCGGCGGGGGCTGGGCGCCATCCGTGAGCGGTAGTCCGCGCCCAGCTCGTCGGTGAGCGCCAGCTCCACGATGCGCCCGGCGTCGGCCGACTCCCGATGGATCCGGTACAAGCCGGCGGCAGCTGCGGCCGTGAGGGCGAGGCCCAGCTTCCCGGTCCACGTCCGGTGGACGCCTCGGAGAACCGCCAGACCGGCGGAGGCCCCGTACGCCGCGATGTGCTGGATGGGCAGTTCCGACGGCGGCAGGCCGAAGGCGAAGGAGGGGATGGACGCCAGGCCCTCCCTGGCGAGGGACCGCCGGGCGTTCAGGGTGCTGAGAGCCCGGCCGGCGCTGGTGAGGAGGTACCTGGAGCCACGATCCATGGCGGCACCCTAGATCCGTACCTACGGGTCGGGGGCACGGGCGCGGCTCGGCGCCACCCTCGGGGGCTCGTGCGGCATCTTCGGATAGAC
This sequence comes from Acidimicrobiales bacterium, assembly GCA_051306355.1. GTDB lineage: Bacteria > Actinomycetota > Acidimicrobiia > Acidimicrobiales > Salinilacustritrichaceae > Salinilacustrithrix. The sequence goes on from JBPPNA010000045.1 coordinate 1,518, forward strand.
GGGCGGCCACGGCGCGTCGCCCACCCCGGCGGCGAGGTCGGCCCGCCACCGCTCCACCAGCGGCTCGATGTCCTGGGGATCGTCGCCCATGGCGGCCCAGGGATCGCCGATTGCGTCGATCCGGTCGGCCAGCACGGGGATGGTCAGCGCATCGGGCTCGATGCCGTCGAGTTCGTTCCAGGAAAACGGCGTGGAGACCTGACCGCCCGGCCGGGGTCGGACGCACCATGCACCGAACACGGTCTTGTGCGGTGCGTTCTGGTTGAAATCGACGAAGACGCGCTCGCCTCGTTCTTCCTTCCACCACGCTGCGGTGATGAGCTCCGGACGACGCCGCTCCAGCTCCCGGGCGACGGCCACGGCTGCGGCCCGCACGTCGTAGGAGTCCCAGCGGGGGAGGAGACGCACGTACACGTGGATGCCCCGGTTGCCCGTCGTCTTCGGGTGGGAGGCGATGCCGACCTCGTCGAGGAAGGCGCGCAACTCGTGGGCGGCCTCACGCAACATGGCGAAGTCGACCCCCGGGCTCGGGTCGAGGTCGATGCGGAGCTCGTCGCTGTGGGCCGAGTCGTCCACGCGCAGCGGCCACGGGTGGAAGCCGAGGCAACCCATGTTCACGGCCCAGGCGATGTGGGCCACGTCGGCCACGACCAGCGCGTCGGACGTCGTCCCGTTGGGAGTGGACATCACCGTCGTCTGCAGCCACTCCGGCGCGCCCTTGGGAACGCGCTTCTGGAAGAACGACGAACCATCGGCGCCATCGGGGAACCGCTGCATCAGGGTGGGACGCCCGCCCATGGTGCGGATGATCGGTTCGGCCACCCGCACGTAGTGCTCGACGAGGTCGAGCTTGGTCTCGCCCCGTTCGGAGAAGAAGACCTTGTCGGGGCTGGTGATCCGAACCTCGCGCCCGTCGATGTCGAGGACGACCGGGGCGGGCTTGTCCACGCCGGCACGGTACCGGGCGCTGGCCAAGCCCACACGATCTGGCAGGCGCTGCGGATCATCTGTGTGCAGGCCCTGTTACGCAGCGCCTGCCAGATCGCTGGGGGGTCAGATGCGACGGGCGTCGGCGTCGATGAGGTGGTTGGCTCGGAGGAACGCGACGACGGACGCGGACATGGCCGGATCCGGGAGGGAGTTTGTCGTGGCGATGGAGCTCGACTCGTTGGCTGGTCACCGGCACATCCGGACGGTACGGGATGGTCGTGACCACCCGCCCGGTCCCCGACGGAACCGCTCGAGGTTGCCTACCGTGCCGGCATGGACACCGCCCACGTGCTCGGCAACCCCGCCTCCCGGGGTGGGACGGGCGACGGGGAACGCGTGGTCGACCGGTTGCGGTCCACCGGGCGCGATGTGGTGCTGCTCGAGGCCCCCGATGTCGCGGCAGCCGAGCGTGCTGTTCGTGGCGCGGTGACGGCGGGGGCGACGAGGGTGGTCGCGGTCGGCGGCGACGGCCTGGTTCGCATCGCACTCCA
>JBPPNA010000056.1:0-3290 GCA_051306355.1 Acidimicrobiales bacterium
GGCGTGGTCCACCAACCGGTCGGCGATCTCGGTGCTCCAGCTGGCCCATTGACCCCGGCGGGGGCGGAGCTCGGTGACCAGATCGATGGCGATGTCGGTCAGTCGGTGATCGACGGCGATGGGCGCGGCCATTGCGATGGCGTGCACCCGGAAGGCCGAGGGAACATGCTCGAACACTTCGCGGTGCCAACTCTCGAGGAGGTCCGCGCTCGTGCTGCCGCCCTCCATCCAATCGGCCAATGCCTGAACTGGCCAGGCGATCAGCTGGTCGCCGTGCTCAACCGCGTTGGCGCGGGCCACCTCGGCGGCGGCGAGGTTGTCGCCCTGATCGAACAAGACACGCATCTGGTGGTTGCGGTCGAGGGTTGCTCCCGTGACCCCGATGGCCGCGGTCTCCTCCGCAGTCGGGCTGATGATCTCGTCCCATCGGCCGTCGAGGATCGCCAGGTTGGCCGCCGTGCTGACCCGGCTCCACCAATGGGCCAGGGGAAGCTGTCGCCGATCCATCGCCAGCAGGTCGACCAGCAACGCACGGGCCCCATCGAGGTCGTTGCCGACGAACCGGGCAGTCATCTCGCCGGAGAGGGCCATAGAGAGCGAACGCACGTCGTCGAACTCCTCGCCCAACGCCCTCATCTTGCCGGAGATCTCGAGCACGCCGTCGAGGTCGCCGACGTTTCCGAACGCCTGGCGGGCGATGTCGAGCGCCCGAGAGCGGGCCCTGACGTCTCCACTCTGCTCGGCCAGGCGGAGTCCCTCCTTCGCCTCGGCCAGGTGGGTGGTGGGATCAGCGTCCAGGACGTGCCAACCGCTGCTCTGGGTCAGGCAGAGTGCGCGTTCTCGGACCCGGTCATCGGGCAACACGGTGAGGGCCTCGTGGAGGAGGGCAGGGCCGACCGCGTCGCTGAAGTCGAGCCAGACCCCGCTCTCGCCCCCGTACCCGTACGCGGCGCGGGCCAGCAGATCCGGCCGCTCCGCTCGGCGGGCGTCCTCGGCCGCGGCGACGAAATCGGCCCGGGCGGCCGAGGGATCGCTGGCGGTGTTCCGGGCCTCGCCCAGTGCGATGCGCAGTTCGGCCCGACGGGACGCGTCGGGCGGATCGAGCAGTTCCTCGGTCTCGACCGCGAGGCGCCGGAAGCTGACCACCTGCTCGAAGGCAAGGCGCCCGGCGGCCTCCTCGGCGGCAAGGCCGGCGTAGGCGATGGCCTTCTCGGCATCGACCAGGGCGGCCGCCTCGCTGAAGTGGTGCGACAGATCCGCGGCCGGCGCACCCCGGGCCTCGAGGGCGAGCGCCACCCGGTGGTGGAGCCGCACGCGGCGGCCCGTGCGCAGTTCCTCCAGCAGCGTCTGGCGGATCAATGCGTGGGCGAACCGGAACCGGTCGAGCACGTCGTCGTCCTCGATGACCAGGCGTCGGCTACCGGCGTCGTCGAGCACGCGGACCACGTCATCGACCTCACGGTCGACCGCCTCGGCCAAGACGGCAGCATCGAAGGCCGGGCCGATCACCGCGGCCGCACGGAGCAACTCGTTGGTGGCCTCGTCCAAGCCCGCCAGGCGGCGGCCGATGACCTCTCGAATCCCCTCGGGCAGGCCGATCTGCTCGATCAGTCCGCGGTCGCCCTCCCAGCGCCCCTCACGTTGCACCAGTGCACCGGACTCGACGAGGTGGACGAGGACCTCACCGATGAAGAACGGGTTGCCCTCTGTCTCGGTCCAGACCATCTCGGCCAGGACGGTCACCTGTTCGGGATCGACCTCGTTCCCGCCCGCCTGGGTGAGAAAGAGCGTGACCTCGTCCTGGTCGAGTCCGGTGAGGTCGACGCGCTCCACGCCAGCCTCGCGTCGGAGGTCGGCCAGGGCGGCGGCCAGGGGGTGGGTTCGGGTCAGGTCGGTGTCGCGGTAGGTGCCGACGACGAGGACTCGCGCCTCGTCCATGTTGCGCACGAGGTGACGTAGGAGCAGCAGGCTCGAGTCGTCGGCCCAGTGGAGGTCGTCGAGCACCACCAGCACCGGTGACTCCTCACCGGCCCGGGTCAGCAGGTCGGTGACGGCACCGAAGAGGCGGAGGCGTTCGCTGTCGGGATCGGTCCGCGGTGGTTCGGGGACGTCGAGCCCGGGAACCAGGCGGACGAGGTCGCTACCCCACTCGTCGAGGTGGACGGCAAGTACCTCGCCAGGAACGTGGCCGACCAGGTGCTCGAGGGCTTCGACCCAGGGACGGAACGGGACGTCCAGCTCCTCCTCGGAGCGCCCGTAGAGCACGGTGGCGCCACCGTCGTGGGCGGTCGAGGCCAGTTCAGCGACCAGGCGGGTCTTGCCGATGCCCGGCTCGCCAGAGACCACCACCAGGCCCGGCTCACCCGCGTCGACTGCAGCCTTCCAACGATCGAGCAACGTAGCCCGTTCCGCCTCCCGCCCTGCGAAGTCGTACCACTGGGCCACCCGGAGCGCAGAGGGCATCGGCGCTCCGTCGGGCGCGGCGCGGCTCCACCCGACCGTGGCCACCGGAACCGGATCCGGCAGTCCCTTCAGGGTTCGTTCACCGGCCGGAGTGAACTCGTGGTCGCCCCGACCCCGCGCCAGCAGGCGGACGAGGTCGGCAACGAGGATCTCCTCGCCCGCCGCCTCGGCACAGAGTCGCGACGCCTCAACGACTGGTGTGCCGAAGCAGTCGTCGTCCTCCAGGGTCACGTCGCCGGCGCTGATCCCGACCCGCACCGACAACCGGTCGTCTGGGCGACGCTGGACGTGGGCGGCGACGGCCTGCTGGATGGCGACGGCGGCACCGACGGCTTCCGCAGCTCCCGAGAACAGGGCCAGGACGCCGTCGCCGAGTCCCTTGACCACCTCGCCGCCGTTGCCCGTCACCGCATCGGTCAGCAGGCGGTCGTGGACCCGGCGAAGAGCCTCGGCCCGTTCCTCTCCGAGGGCGACGCGAAGCTCGGTCGAGCCGACCAGATCGGTGACCAGGATCGTGGCTGTCTGCGAACTCACGTCTCTCCCACCTTCCCCTAGTCCCGCCCGATCGACCCTACTTGTCGCCGGAGGCAGCGAGGCCCTTGTCGACTGGACCACCGTCGAGTCGATCCCAGGGCCGACACTGATCGCTCGTTTCCTTGCTGACAAGGCGATGACGCCCGCCGGCGTGAACCCCGGCGCCTTCTGCGTTGCGGCGATCACATAGACGCGATACCGGTGCTGCGGTGGCGGACGGAGGTCGGCCCGGATGTGCGCGGCGCGATCAGCGGCGGCAAGCGCCGAAACGTTGATTCAGCGGCGCGGCCCGA
>JBPPNA010000057.1:0-4804 GCA_051306355.1 Acidimicrobiales bacterium
CACAATGGCGCCATGGACCTGACCTACCCCGAAGAGGCCGAGCAGTTCCGCACAGAGATCCGGGCCTGGCTCGACGAGAACCTCCCGGACGACTGGGAGAGTCGGGAACGGAGCCCGCAGGAGAAGGCGGAGTTCTCCAAGGAGTGGAACGCCAAGCTCTTCGACGGCGGTTGGATCTGCGCCTCCTGGCCCACCGAGTACGGGGGCAAGGGCCTCACCACGATGCAGAACGTCGTGCTCCACGAGGAGTTCGCGCGCGTCGGCGCGCCGATGCGGGGTGACTTCTTCGGCGACACCCTCGTCGGGCCGACCATCCTGCAGCGGGGGAGCGAGGAGCAGAAGCAGCAGTTCCTCCCCGGCATCCTGAAGGGCGAGATCGCCTGGTGCCAGGGGTTCTCCGAGCCGAACGCCGGCTCCGACATGGCCAGCCTCAAGACCAAGGCGGAGCTCGACGGCGACGAGTGGGTCATCAACGGTCAGAAGGTCTGGACCACCCAGGCCCAGCACGCCGACTACTGCTTCCTCCTCGCCCGCACCGATCCCGAAGCCGCCAAGCACGCCGGCATCTCCTACCTTCTCGTGCCCATGGACCAGGAGGGCATCGAGGTCCGCCCCATCGTCCAGCCCGACGGGTCGGCGGAGTTCAACGAGGTCTTCTTCACCGATGCCCGGTGCCCGAAGGAGAACGTGGTCGGCGGGCTCAACAACGGGTGGAAGGTGGCGATGACGACGCTCGGTTTCGAGCGGGGCTCGTCGGCCACCACCGGCCACCGCCGCTTCGAGAAGGAGCTCGACCAGATCATCGATCATGCCCGGGAGAACGGTGCCATCGACCGTCCGGTGATCCGTCAGCGTCTGATGGAGCAGTGGTCGAAGATCCAGATCATGCGGGTCAACGGGCTGCGCTCCCTCTCGGCCTCGCTGACGGGCAACAAGGATCTCGGCGTCGCCGCCCTCGGGGCAACGAACAAGATGTTCTGGTCCGAGACCCATCGGGACACGATGGAGCTCGCCATGGACATCCTCGGCCTCGACGGGCAGCTCCTCACCGGCGATCCCGAGCAGGACTTCGTCCCTGGTATCGGCACGCGCGACTCGGCACGCGACTATCCGGTCACGCCGCTGCAGGCCGCCTTCTTCTTCTCCCGTTCTGAGACGATCTGGGGCGGAACAGCCGAGATCCAGCGCAACATCGTCGGCGAACGGGTGCTCGGGTTGCCGAAGGAACCCAAGCCGGAGAAGTCGCTCAGCAACGGGTGACCCCGGATCCGGGGATTGTTACGGTTCCGTGACTAGGAGTGGCGTCGGGTGCGACAGTAGATTCCTCCCTGATGCCCGGACGCCACCTCGCTCCGGCGACCACCGCCGGGGGGCGTAGCGGACGGGATCGCCTCCTCCTCGGCGTTGGGACGCTGCTCGTGGTGCTGCTCCTGGCATCGGCTGCCGTGCTGGGATACCTGAACCACCGGTTCGGACAACTGACCCGTTTCGACGTGGCCATCGACGTGGCGCCGGCATCCGGCGAGCCCCGCAACTACCTCCTGGTCGGGTCCGACAGCCGGGCCGGGCTCGACGAGGACGATCCCGCCAACGCCGGGTTCTTCGACGACGAGGGCACCGTGACCGCCGACGGTCCCCAGCGCACGGACACGATCATGATCCTGCGCGTGTCGCCCGACACGGGCGAGGCGGCACTGCTCTCCTTCCCACGGGATCTGTGGGTCACGATCGCCGACGACGGCGACCGGAACCGCATCAACGTCGCCTACACCCGGGGACGCGAAGTGCTGATCGACACCATCCGGCAGAACTTCCACATCCCCATCCACCACTACGTGGAGGTCGACTTCGTCGGCTTCCTCGGCCTCGTCGATGCAGTCGGTGGAGTCCCCTTCTACTTCGACGCGCCGGTGCGGGACAGCGAGTCGGGCCTGTCCGTGCCGAACGCCGGCTGCATCGACCTCGACGCCCGGCAGTCGCTGTCCTTCGCCCGAGCCCGCCACCTCGAGTACCAGGACCCCGACACCGGCCGTTGGCGCAGCGATCCGAGCGGCGATCTGGGGCGGATCACCCGGCAGCAGGAGTTCATCCGGCGGGCGATCTCCGAAGCCGTGTCGAAGGGTCTGTCCAACCCGGCCACCCTCAACGATCTCGTCGATGTCGCCGTCGACCACGTCGGCCTCGACCCGACCCTGAGCGTGCGCGACCTCCTCGGCCTCGGCCGCCGGTTCGCCGCCTTCGACGCCGACACCCTCCAGACCTACAGCCTGCCGGCCGTTCCCTTCCGGACGGCCGGCGGCGCATCGGTGCTCGCGCTCGAGGATCGCGAAGCAGAGCCGATCCTGAACGTCTTCCGCGGTCTCGATCCCAGCGCCGTCACCCCCGGGCTGGTGGAGGTCACCGTCCTGAACGGCACAGGCGAGGACGGCTTCGCCGGCGACATCACCGACGCCCTCGACCAGGTCGGATTCGGCGGCGGCGATCCTTCGGACTTCGGCGAGGACGTCGAAGCCTCCGTCCTGCACTACGGGCCGGGCGGTGAGGAGGAGGTGGCGCTCGTGGCGCGTCACCTGACGTCACCGGTCGAGTTCGAGCGCGACGACGATCTCGAGGAGGGCGAGGTGACCTTGGTGGCCGGCCGTGACTTCTCCACGGTGAACGAGCAGCCCTCGCCCAGCACGCCGGACCTACCCACGACCACCACGTCGACGACCGAGGTGGGCGAGACGTCGACCTCGACCACCACCACGTCCGAGCCGGTGGGCTACGTCCCGGATGGGGGTGGCTCGGCCTCCACCTGCACGTGACCGGCCGCGTCAGGCAGGCTGGATCGCCGTGGTCCAGGCGCCGTACCCGCCGACCAGATCGCTGACGTCGTCGAAGCCGTTGGCTCGCAAGACGGACGCCGCCACCGATGAGCGGTACCCGCCGGCGCAGAACACGACGGTGGGACGGGAGGGGTCGAGGTCGGCGAGTCGATCGGGGAACTGGCCGACCGGGACGCTCTGCGCATCGGGCACCGAACCGAGGGCGAACTCTCCCGGGTTGCGCACGTCCACCAGCTGGAGGTCGTCGAGCTCACGCCTGCGGTCTTCGAGGTCGGCTGGCGTGAGTCGTGAGGCGACCCGGGCCTGCTCTCGGTGGTCGAGCAGGACGTCGTAGGGATCGGCCACGTAACCGACGACCCCGTCCAAGCCGATGCGGCCGAGGCGGTTCTTGGCCTCCAGCTCCTCGCCGGGCTCGACGAACAGCACGATGTCGGCGTCGACGGGGACCACCGACCCGGCGAACTCGGCATACCGGCCCTGCAGGCCGACGTTGATGGCACCACGCAGGTGCCCTCGCGCGAACTCGACTGGATCGCGACCGTCCACGAGGATGGCGCCTGCGCTCCGGGCTTCCTCGAGTTCCTCCCACCCCAGGGCGCGCGGGGGGAGGTGTTCGTCGAGGAGCGGGCGCGCCTTCTGGTTCAGCGTCGCGTCGTGGATGAAGTAGCTCGGCGCAGGGACCTGACCTTCGGTCACCAGGTCGATGAAGGTCTTCGCGTCGGGCGCCAGCAGGGCGTAGTTGTCGCGGCGCTGAGCACCGATCGTCGACGACAGCTCCGCCGAGAGATTCTTGCCACACGCCGACCCGGCACCGTGGGCGGGGAACACCTGCGTCGCGTCCGGCAACGTCAGCAGCTTGGTGTGGAGGCTGTCGTACAACCTCGCCGCCAGCTCATCGCGCGAGAACCCGATCGATACGAGTAGGTCCGGTCGGCCGACATCGCCGATGAAGAGCGTGTCGCCGGTCAGGACGCCGTACGGGGTCTCGTCACCGTCGTGCTCCCAGATGACGATGCTCATCGACTCCGGGGTGTGTCCCGGGGTGTGGCGCATCTCGAGCGTCACCTCACCCAGCGAGACCCGTTCACCATCGCCCAGCTTGCGGTGGTCGAACTCGGGATCGGCCACGGAGGAGTAGCCGATCTCCGCACCGGTGGCGGCTGCCAGCTCGAGGTGGCCGGAGAGGAAGTCGGCGTGAAAGTGGGTCTCGAGCACGAGTTCGATGGTCAGACCGTGCTCCTCGGCGTCCTGCAGGTACTCCGAGACGTCCCGCTGGGGGTCGACGACCACTGCGGTACCGGTCGACTCGTCGCCGATGAGGTAGGAGGCGTGCGAAAGGCACTCGAGGTAGTACTGGTGGAAGATCATCAGACTTCGGCGCGGGTCAGTTGGTCCAGGACTTCATCCATGTCGCACCGTGGGCCACGGTTGTGGGGCAGCTTCGCCAGGAGCATGCCCATCGTGCAGGTGTCGGTGATGGCCGCGAACACGAGCCCGGCACCGACCGCGCCAGCCACGTAGCGGGTCGGCGGAGCGACGACGCTGATGAGGATCGCCAGGAGCACGATCGCTCCGGCGACCAGGCGCACCTGGCGCTCGAGCGACCACCGGTCAGGCATCACTCGGCGGACGTCGCCCCCCGTTTGTGTCCACGCGGTCATCCCGCCATCGAGCAGTCGTAGGTTCGACTTCCCGGCGTCGACCAAGCGCTCCATCGCCTTGGTGGCCCGTCCACCGGACTGACACACGAGGACCACCTGATGGTCGAGCGCGGCCAGGTCAGTGGCGTGTTCGCTCAGGAGGCCGAGGGGCACGTTGTAGGAGCCCGCGATGTGGCCGGTCTGGTACTCACCCGGCGTCCTCACGTCGAGGATGTGCAGGGCGGGATCCTCGGCGCGCATGCGCACCAGGTCGTTGCTGTCGATGATGGCGGTTGAGCTGGTGGTCATCTCGGTGTCTCCGTGACGTCGGGTCGG
>JBPPNA010000256.1:0-2264 GCA_051306355.1 Acidimicrobiales bacterium
CCGACCATGCGGGTGGACGTGCCCCACGACGTGGTCCAGCACAGCTGCTGGGTGCCCTCGGCGTCGAGGTAGTCGATGTCGAAGGCCTTGGCGAAGTTCTGTCCCAGCTCGTGGCTGGTGCCCATCTGTAGCGCCTTGCCGTCGCGCATCATCGCCTCGCACGCCATGGTGTTGATGGCGCCGGCGAAGCGGTCGTAGCTCGGCTTGATGCCGAGATACAGGGGCATGGCCAGCACGTTCACCATGAAGTCGGCGTAGGCATCGTGGAGGATGCGAGTGGCGTAGGCGTGGGCGTCGTCGCGGGTGGTGTGGGCGGTGTGGCCCTCTTGCCAGAGGAACTCGGTGGTGCGCAGGAACAGGCGGGGCCGCAGCTCCCACCGCACCACGTTGTTCCACGAGTTCAACAGCAGGGGCAGATCGCGGTAGCTCTGGGTCCACTTGGCCATGAACTCGCCGATGACGGTCTCCGAGGTGGGCCGCACGACGATGGGCTCCTCGAGCTTCTTGCCGCCACCGTGGGTGACCACGGCCAGCTCGGGGCTGAACCCCTCGACGTGGTCGGCCTCGCGAGTGAGGTAGCTCTCGGGGATGAAGAGGGGGAAGTACGCGTTCTCGGCGCCGCAGGCCTTGATGCGGTCGTCCATCTCCGACTGCATCCGCTCCCACAAGCCGTAGCCGTAGGGACGGATGACCATGGTGCCCCGCACCGGCCCGTTGTCAGCCAGCTCCGCCTTGTTGAGAACGTCCTGGTACCAGCGAGGGAAGTCCTCCGACTGGGGCGTGAGCACGGGTTTGCGGGCCATGGGCCCGAGGTTACGTGCCGAGGCTTCGCCGGCCCGTGCCCGTTGTCCGGCGCGGGTCGCTCGAGGTGACAGGATCGGCGGTCGTCACGCCGGCCGGGTACCTGGGGATCGACATGTTCCGAATCCATCGCAGCGAACGGGCCGACGCCCTGGTCGACGCGCTGGTGGCGATCATCGACGAGCCGGTCTCCGACCCCTTCACACCCGAGATCGTGGCCGTCCCCACCCGAGGCGTGGAGCGGTGGCTCACCCATCGCATCGCCGGCGTCGTCGGCGCAGGGCCGGGCCGCACCGACGGGGTGTGCGCCAACGTCGAGTTCCCCTTCCCGGGACGGCTGGTGGGCGACGTGTTGGCCGATGCCACCGGCGTGGACCGCCACGAGGATCCGTGGCGGCCCGAGCGGCTGGTGTGGCCGCTGCTCGAGGTGATCGACGAGTTCGCCTGCGAACCGTGGCTCGAACTGCTCGCCTCCCACCTGGGCGGCGCGGCCGACGAACTCCGCCAAGCTCGACGGTTCGCCACCGCCCGGCACCTGGCCGACCTCTTCGACGGCTACGGCGTGTACCGCCCGGAGCTGGTGCTGGGATGGGTGGACCGTGGACCCGGCGGTCCGCACGACGACCTCCCCGACGACGCCCAGTGGCAGGCCCGCCTGTGGTTGGAGCTGCGTCGGCGGGTCGACAGCCCGAGCCCGCCGGAGCGCATCATGTCGGCCTGCGCCCGGTTGCGAGCGGGCAGCGTGGACATCGACCTCCCAGACCGAGTCTGCCTGTTCGGTCTCACCCGCCTGCCGGGCACCTACCTCGACGTGCTGCGGGCCGTGGCCTCGCACCGCGAGGTGCACCTCTTCGCGCTCCACCCGTCGCTGGCGCTGTGGGACCGGATCGCATCGCTCCCCACTCCCCCGCTGCCCATCGCCCGGGAGGACGACCCCAGCCGCGACATCGCGACGAACCCGCTGCTGCGCACGTGGGCCACCGACACCCGGGAGATGCAGCTGGTGCTCTCCGCCGCAGCCGATGCCTCCCTGTCACACCATACGGTCGACACCGGCGAACCGGTCACGCTGCTCGAGCACATCCAGGCTGACGTCCGGGCCGACCTCGTCCCACCGGGCCGACCGATGGAAGGACCGGGAGTCGACGATTTCGACCACCGGTTGGTCCTCGACCCCGGCGACGGGTCGATCCAGGTCCACGCGTGCCACGGCCGCGCCCGTCAGGTCGAGATCGCCCGGGATGCCATCTGCCATGCCCTCGCCGACGACCCCACGCTCGAGCCCCGCGACGTCATCGTCCTGTGCCCCGACATCGAGGTGTTCGCGCCGCTCATCCACGCGACGTTCGGCACCGGCGCGCTGCTCGACGACGACGACCCGGGTGAGACGCCCGCCGACACCGGCGTGCCGGACCTGCGCGTGCGCCTCGCCGACCGCGCGCTGCGTCAGACCAACCCGGTGC
>JBPPNA010000303.1:0-32101 GCA_051306355.1 Acidimicrobiales bacterium
GGACTGCTCACCGCCCTGGGGGCGATCGCCCTGGTGGTGGTGGGCCGGATCTTCGGGATCGCCGAGCTCTACGGCGTCGGGGCGGCCGTCGGCCTCCTGGTGGTGGCGTGCACGTTCTGGGTCGCGCTGCGCGGGGTCGACGTGGTGATCGCACGCAGCGTGCGGCCGAGCCGGGTCCACGTGGGCAACCCATGCACGGTCGAGGTCCAGGTCCGGAACCGTTCGCGACGGGCCACGCCGGTGCTGCGGGTGCTCGACCCGGTCACCGGGACGGCCGGCGCCGACCTCCTGGTCGCGCCGATCCCGCTGCGCAAGGTCTCCAAGGTCGCCTATCGGCTGCCCACCACCCGTCGGGGTCTGGTCGCGGTGGGACCGATGGCGGTGGAGATCACCGATCCGTTCGGGCTGGCCTCGAGCCGCAGCGTCGCAGCCCCCGTGGTCGAGATCACGGTCCTGCCGCGGATCGACGACATCACCCCGCTTCCCCGTACGGTCGGTCCGGACCCCGACGGCAGCGCCGAGACCGGCTCGATGGGGCGGTCGGGTGAGGACTTCGCCGCGCTGCGCACCTATGTCGTGGGTGACGACCTGCGGCGCGTGCACTGGCCATCGTCTGCACGCACCGACGACGACCTGCTCGTCCGCCAGGACGACGTGCCCTGGCAGGGGCGGCTCTGCATCGTCCTCGACCTGCGGCGGGAGAGCCACGACGCCGACACCCTCGAGCGAGCGGTGTCCGCCGCGGCCTCGATACTGCGCGCCCACCTCCGGCGGGGCGATCACGTACGGCTGGTGACCACCACCGGGGTCGACAGCGGCTACGGCGTCGGCGCTTCCCACCTCGACAACGTGCTCGAGTTCCTCGCCGTGGTCGACCGTGGCACCCGCGGCTCGCTCCACGCCGGACTCGACCTGGCCGGGCGCGGCGCCGGGGGTGCCCTGATCCTGGTCAGCGGTCGACCCAGTCCCGCCGACATCGATGCGGTCGAAGCGCTCGGGGGGTCGGTCGCGGCGCGCCGCGTCGTCCGCTTCGACACCGCCAGCCGTGGGATGACCGGACGGCGCACCCAGGTCCTCGGCATCGAACCAGGCGCCTCGTTCCCGGAAATCTGGAACAGCGCCAGCCCGCCCGCCGGTCGGAGCAGCCGGACCGCCCGGTCCACGAGGGCCCGGCGTCCACGACGGCCCGCCCGACGATGACCACCGCCGTCCGCCCTCGTTCGGCATCCGGTGCCGGCCTGCCGTTGCTGGCCCTGGCCGAGGTCGCCCTCGCCTGCGTGGTCCTCGCCGCGGTGCTCGGCCTGCGTCGGGTCTTTCCGGGCACCGACTGGTTCGACGAGCTCGGACTCCAGGTGGTCGGGGCCCATGGGCTCCTGGCCGTCCTGCGCCGGCGCAGGGTCAGCTTCGCCGCCAGCGCGCTGATCACCTTGCTCGCCGGAGCCCTGATGATCTCGTGGCTCTATGCAGGCGAGACCACGACGTTCGGGATCCCGTCCGGCGCCACGCTCGATGCGCTCCTCGCCGCAGTGGACGACAGCGCCACCGCCTTCTCCGAGGTGAAGGCCCCCGCTCCCGAACCGGTGCTCGCCGGCTTCTTCATCCTGACGTCCCTCGCGGTCTGGATCGGTGCCGTCCTGGCGGACTGGGCTGCGTTCCGGGTCGACGCAGCGCTCGAGGCCACACTCCCGTCGGCCACGCTGTTCGTCCTCGGCGCCGTGTTCGGCGCGGACGTGGACCGCATGCTCCTGGCCGGGGTCTGGATCGCCACCGTGCTCGCCTTCGTGCTCCTGCGACGCGCCGACCGGCTGGGACGGGTTGCGACCTGGGTGGGCGAGCGACGATCCGGGGGGCCACGCACGATCGTCGTGCTCGGCGCCCTGCTCGCGCTCGGGGCCGTGACGGTTGCCGCAGTGCTCGGCCCGAAGCTCCCCGGCGCCTCGGCCGAGGCGTTCATCTCCCCCACCGACGTGTTCGACGAGGGCCCCGGCACCAGGGTGACCGTGAGCCCACTCGTCGACATCCGGTCCCGCCTCGTGGACCAGGCGGACGTCGAGGTCTTCACCGTCCGGAGCCCCGTCCGCGACTACTGGCGCCTCACGTCGCTCGACCGGTTCGACGGCCAGATCTGGTCATCGAACGGCTCCTACAGCGGTGGCGACGGCGACCTCGACGACGGGGTGCCGGTCAGCTCCGAGCGGATCGACTTCGAGCAGACCTTCGCGATCGGTGCCCTGGACCAGATCTGGCTCCCGGCCGCCTACGAGCCGCAGTCGATCGACTCGGCCACCCCCGTCCGTTACGACGAGGTGTCGGGCACCCTCATCGTCGACACCGACATCCCCACCTCCGACGACACCACCTACCGAGTCGCCTCCGCGCTCCCGGTGCACCAACCACAGGCACTGGCGGCAGCCTCGACCGAGATCCCCGCCGACATCGCGGACACCTACCTCGACCTGCCCGGTGATTTCCCCGAGTCGGTGCGGACCATCGCCCGGGAGACGACCGCCGGGGCCACGTCGGCCTACGACGCCTCGCTGCGTCTGCAGAACTTCTTCCGGGACAACTTCGTCTACGACCTCGAGGTGGGTGTGGGTCACAGCGAGGCCGCCATGGAGCAGTTCGTCACCGAGATCCGCCGGGGCTACTGCGAGCAGTTCGCCGGGAGCTTCGCGGCGATGGCCCGCAGCATCGGCATCCCGTCCCGCGTGGCGGTGGGCTTCACCCCGGGCAACGCCAGCCCGGTCGAGCCGAACCTCTACCGGGTCCGGGGAGAGAACGCCCACGCCTGGCCCGAGGTGTACCTCGGCGAGTACGGGTGGGTCCGCTTCGAGCCCACCCCGGGCCGGGGGGCCCCGTTCACCGAGCAGTACACCGGCGTCCCCGAGCAGCAGGTCGCCCAGGGCGGCGACGGCACCACGGCCACCACGACGGTGTCCCCGCCGTCCACCGAACCCACCGGCGCGACACCGACGACGGCCCCCGGCGTGCCGGCCGGCCTCCCCGACGAGCTCGAACAGGGCACCGGCGGTCTGGCCGACGCCGCCGCACCCAGCCCGTGGCCCGGTCGGATCGCATGGGGTGCGCTGGTCCTGGTCGTCCTCGTGGCGCTGTACCTGGCCACCGTGATCGTCGTGACGTCCGTGCGTCGCTGGCGTCGCAACCGTGCCGCCGTGGCCACCGCCGAGAAGATCGCCCTGGCCTGGGACGACTCGATCCGGTCCGTGCGTCGGGCGGGAGTACCGGTGCGGAGCGCCGAGACCCAGTCCGAGGCGGCCCGGCGCATCGGACACCGGCTGCCGAGCATCGACGCACCCATCCGCAGCCTGGCCATCACGGTGCAGGACGTGACCTACGCACCCGGGGCACCGGACCCGGCGACGGGCGATCTCGCCCTGACGCTGGCCGCCGAGATCGAGTCGGCCACGGCAGCCACGATGTCGGTGCCCGAGCGGCTCCGGGCGCACTTCCACCCCCGGCAGCTGCGCCGGTCCTGACTCCCCCGAGCCAGATCTCGGGAGTCAGACCTCGTCGTCGCGCTTGAACCGCTCGCGCATCTTCTCCGAGGACGAGCCCAGCACCTCGCGCAGCCCGCTGCCGGAACGCATGCGCTTGGTCACCGTCTCGAGGCCGGCACGACCCATTTTCCGAGCGTTGCGTTCGATGACGAGGGCGCAGGCCAGCATGACGAGGAAGCCGCCGAAGGCGAAGAGGTACGACACCGACAGCGAGAACACCAACGCCGCCAGCCCGATGACGAAGCCGACCAGCGAGAGCTTGATGTTCCGCCAGGCGTGCCGGTACAGCGTGGTCTCGCCGACCTCGCGAGCGAAGGCGGGGTCGTTCTCGTAGAACTCGCGCTCGATGTCCTTGAGGATGCGCTCTTCGTCCTCGGAAAGCGGCACCTGACAACCCCTTCTCGCCGGTGATCGTTCGCTCATCATCGCACAGGATGTGGTGTGCAACAACGCGGCAGGAACTCTATCCCCCGCCCTCCTGGCGCCCATTCGGCCCCCACTGCCGCTCACCGGGCCGAAAGGTCCGGCGCGCACCACCGGCCAGCGTCGCCGGGACCACGGCATCGTCGCCGAAGCGGGCCCGCACCGCGTCGATCGCCCCGGTGACCGACCCCCAGGCCGCGTTGTCGGCTGACGGCGCAGGCGCGTCGTCGTCGAGGCCGCCGAGGGTGAGTTGCTGGCCGCCGACGGCACCGTCGGCGGAGTCCATGAGGTTCGACAGGGTGACGCCGAAGAGGCGGACGCCGGCGGCAACGTCGACCGGGGCGAGCAGGGCGGTGGCGGCCCGGACGATGGCGTTCCCGGTGTCGATCGGCTCGGGGGTGGTGGTGGCGCGCGTGATGGTGGAGAAGTCGCCGAAGCGCACCTTGATGGTCACGGTTCGTCCCGGCAGATCGTGGCGCCGGGCGCGTGTGGCCACGGCGTCGGCCATGCGCACGAGGTGCACGTGGAGCTCGTCGTGGGTGTGGATGTCGGTGGCGAACGTCTCCTCGTGGCCGATGGACTTCGGTTGCGCGTCAGGCACCACGGGCCGGTCGTCGATGGCATGGGCCAAGCGGTGGAGGTGCCGACCGCTGGCCTCGCCCAGGGCGCGGACGACCATCTCGACCGGCATGGCCTCGATGTCCCCGACGGTGCGAATCCCGATGCGCCGCAGCTTCTCCAGCGTCTTCGGACCGACACCCCACAGGGCCGATGCCGGCAGGGGACGCAGGAAGGCCCGCTCGTCGCCCCGACGAACGACGGTGACCCCGGGCCCCGGGATGGGTCCGTCGACCGACGCCGTGGGCTTTCCCATCTCCGTGGCCAGCTTGGCGAGGAACTTGTTCGGGGCCACGCCCACCGAGCAGTGGAGGCCCTCCTGTTCGAACACCGTGTCCCGGATCGTCGACGCGATGGTGGGTCCGTCACCGTGGAGGCGCCTCGCCCCCGTCACGTCGAGGAAGGCCTCGTCGAGGCTCAGTGGTTCCACCAACGGGGTGATGGAGCGGAACACCTCCATGATCCGACCGGACACCACGCCGTAGTGGGCATGGTCGCCGGGCACGAACACTGCATGCGGGCACATCCGGCGAGCCCGCAGCGACGGCATGGCCGAACGAACGCCGTAGGCCCGTGCCTCGTAGGACGCGGCAGCAACGACGCCGCGTGCCCCGGTCCCTCCCACCACCACCGGCTGGCCCCGCAGCTCCGGCCGACGACGCTGCTCGACCGAGGCGTAGAAGGCATCCATGTCCACATGGAGGATGGTGCGCTCGGACCCGGGGGCCATGTCAGTCCAGCCGGACGACGGCACCCGCCCGGTCGAGTCCATGGACCCGGTAGCGGTAGGTGCGGGCGTCGGTCCAGCGCTCCCCCAGCCAGGCGAGCATCGGCTCCCTCGCCGGGATCCACGACGTCTCGAGGCAGCTCCGACAGCCGTCGAGGTCGACCCAGGCCGCATCGACCACGATGCCGTCGGGATCATCGACGGCGACGGCGCCCTGGAAGTCGATGGCACGGTGCACCTCGACCCGCAGTGTCCAATCCATGTCGGGCGCCTCGGCCTCCACGGACCAGACCGGTCCCTCCCAGGAGCGCACGGCGAGGCCGGTTTCCTCCTCGACCTCGCGGGTGAGGCCCTCGAGGATCGATTCGCCCGGATCGATCACGCCACCGGGCGTGGTCCAGTCGAGGGAACCGTCCCGGCGCTGGTTCTGCACGAGCAGGACGCGGCCGTCGAGCTCGATGAGACCCCCGGCGACCGTCCATGCGCGCACGGCGCCAGTCTTGCACCAGCATGGTCGGATGCACGCCGATGCCGGACGCGTCGTCGAAGGCGCACCCGTTGACCGTGGCGGTGCGTGCGCTCAACGCAGGCGGAGCCGCACCTGTCGCACGGTGTGATCCGCACCCTTCTCGAGGACGAGATCGGCGCGGTCCCGCGTGGGGAGCACGTTGTCGTGCAGGTTCGGCCGGTTCACGCCGGTCCAGATCTCCCGGGCCAGGTCCTCGGCCTCGGTCGTCGACAGAGTACGGAACCGGTGGAAGAACGCGCCCTCGTCGGACCGGGCCGTCTCGATCAGGGTCAGGAACCGGCGCAGATACCAGTCCTCGATGTCTTCCTCCTCGGCGTCCACGTACACCGAGAAGTCGAAGAAGTCCGACACGAAGACCGACGGGTGGCCCGCCGGACCGCCCGGCCCGCTGGTCGGCGGCACCTGCAGGACGTTGAGCCCCTCGACGATCACGATGTCGGGACGGTCGACGGTCTGGCGCTCGCCCGCCACCACGTCGTAGACCACGTGGCTGTACACCGGAACGGACAGGCCCGGTTTGCCGGCCTTCAGATCCGACAGGAACCGGACGAGGGAACCGGTGTCGTAGCTCTCCGGGAAGCCCTTGCGCTGGAGGAGACCGCGCCGCCGCAGATCGGCGTTCGGCAACAGGAAGCCGTCGGTGGTCACCAGATCGACGCGCCGGCGTTCCGGTGCCCGGGACAGCAGGCGTTGCAGGACGCGCGACGTCGTCGACTTGCCGACGGCGACCGAACCGGCCACGCCCAGGACGAAGGGGACGTGGGGGCGGAACCGGCCCAGGAACGCCCCGGTGGCGTCGTGGAGCGACCGCGTCACCCCCGCCCGGAGGTGCACCAGCCGGGCGAGGGGCACGTAGACCTCCTCCACCTCGGCCATGGACAGGTTCTCGTTGATGCCGGCGAGGGCGTCGAGGTCCGACTCCGAGATCGGCACGGATTCGTGGGCGCGCAGGGCCGCCCACGACGGGCGGTCGAAGATCCGCTCGCCCCATCGGTCCCCCGAGTTCGGCTCCGACGCAGGATCCGCCACGGCAGGCAACCTACGGCGGCTGGGGGCACGGCCCGAAACCCCCGTAGCCTGACGCCGTGCCCGACCTCCCGGACCCCGCGCCGCAGCACGACTACGCGCCCTCCGCCCTGCCGTCCACGGGGGCACGGGTGCTGGCCTTCGCCGCCATCCTCGTCGCCGGCCTGTGCGGCGGGTTGATCGGCTACGCGGTGATCGACTTGCAGTGCGAGGGCGACTGCACCGCGGCGAGCGGGATCGGCGGTCTGGTGGGCGCACTGGTCTTCGCCGTCGGCGTCGGCGTCGTCGCCGTCCTCGCCCTGCGCGCCATGGGCGAGTGGCGGGTCATCCAACACCGCGACGATCCACGTCGGGACGACGCCCCTCGCTGAACCCGCGAGCTGCGCCGGTTCAGGCTCGGATGACCACCGGGATGCCGAGCGGGAGGCCGATCTCCTCCACCAAGCGGTCCATCACGTCGTTGGTGACCCGGATGCAGCCCGAGCTGACATCGCGGCCGACGAGCTCTGGCCGATCAGTCCCGTGGATCCCGATCACCCCGTCGCCGCCGGCGAAGCTCTCGAGCACGTTGGAGAAGCCGGAGAGACCGTAGGCGTAGGTCCCGTACGGGCCATCCGGCTCGGGTGGCTGGAGCAGCTCCTTCACGTAGTAGGTGCCGCCGGGGGTCGGCGTGTCCTGGGTGCCCACGCCGATCGGGACCTCGAGCAACGCCTCGCCGGCCTGGAGGAGCCGGAGCTGGTGGGCCCCGAGCTCGACCTCGAGGCGGTAGTCGTGCACGGTGAGCGACACGTCGTCCGCCCGCACCCACCCGGTACTGCCGTTGGGACGGACGGGCAACTGCACGAGGTGGCGGTCGTCGGGTCCGGCGGCCTGCTGGTCGACCACGAAGACGAGGTTGCCGGTGGTCTCGGCGGTGCGGTCGAGTCGACGCGCCGGTTCGGTCGAGTCCTCCTCGTCGAAGACGTCGATGAAGTCGACCTCGGACCGGGCCACGACGGTCGTGTGGGCCGAGGCGATCGTGGTGCTGGTACTGCCGGTCGTGGTCGGCGCTGCGGGGGTGGAGGAGGCGGTCGTCGGGGCGGCGTCGTCGCCACCGGCGCACGCACCGAGGACACCGAGGCCCACGAGTGCGATCGCCTCCCGTCGGGACAGAGGGATCATCGGGCCCAGACGTTACCGATCGGGTTCGGCGGTGCCGCAACAGCCGGTACGGTCCCGGCGGTGCCCGAATGCGACGCTGACCCTGGTCCAGGCCTCGATCTGGTCGGTCTGCGGCGCCTGGCCACGGAGATCGCCACGGAGGCCGGCGCGCTCCTGCTCGACGGTCTGCACGAGGTACGCACCGACGTCGGCACCAAGTCCACGGGCACCGACATGGTCTCGGAGATGGACCGGTGCAGCGAGGACCTCATCGTCTCCCGGATCATCGCCGCCCGGCCGGACGACGCCATCGTGGGCGAAGAGGGGGCCGACCGGGACGGCTCGACCGGCGTTCGTTGGGTGATCGATCCGCTCGACGGGACCACCAACTACCTGTACCGGTTGCCCGGATGGAACGTGTCGGTGGGAGTCGAGGTGGACGGCGCACCGGCGGTCGGGGTGGTCGTCGTCCCGTCGCACGGCGACACCTTCTCGGCCGCCACCGGCCACGGGGCGACGTGCAACGATGCTCCGCTGCGCCTGCCAGATCGCCCGGTGGCGCTGCCTGAGGCCCTGGTCGGCACCGGGTTCTCCTACGACCCGGCGACCCGTGGGCGCCAGGCCGGGTTGCTCGCCGGGCTCCTCCCCCGTGTCCGTGATGTCCGGCGGGTGGGGGCGGCCGCCGCCGATCTGTGCGCCGTCGCGGCCGGACGGCTCGACGCCTACTACGAATCGGGGTTGGCACCGTGGGACCGTTGCGCCGGCACCGTCGTGGCCCGGGAGGCGGGAGCCATCGTCGAGGTCGTGGAGGGCCATGGGCTCCCGGGGGTGCTCACCGTTGCCTGCCATCGCGCCGGTCGGGAGGCGTTCGTCGCCCTGCTGCGAGATGTCGGGATTCTCCCCTGATCGCCCGTCCCCGGCACGCGTTCTGGGGATGACAGCGCGGCGCGCCCGCCATGAGGCACGATGGGTGGGTGGCAACGCGAATCCTCACGGTCGAGGACGACGAGCGCATCCGGACGGCGGTCAAGCTCGCCCTCGAGGACGAGGGCTGGACGGTTGCGGAGGCAGACACGGGCGAGGTGGCGCTCGAGACGTTCCAGCGCGAACCCACCGATGTCGTGCTCATCGACATCATGCTCCCGGGGATCGACGGCTTCGAGGTCTGCCGGTCGATCCGGCGCGTCTCCGACGTGCCGATCGTGATGGTCACCGCCCGAGCCGACACCCACGACGTCGTGGCCGGTCTCGAGGCCGGTGCCGACGACTACCTCACCAAGCCCTTCGCCCCCAAGGAACTCTCGGCCCGCATCCGGGCCCTGCTACGACGCACCCGCGCCGAGGACCACGGTCACGCCCATCTCCGATTCGGTGACCTCGAGCTGATCCCGGACGAGGGTGTCGTCAAGCGCGACGACGAAGAAGTCCACCTCACCAAGACCGAGTTCCGTCTGCTCACCGAACTGGCCTCGTCCCCGGGGCGAGTCTTCTCCCGCGAGGTCCTGCTCGAGCGGGTCTGGGGCTACGGGTACTTCGGCGACGGCCGCCTCGTCGATGTCCACATCCGGCGTCTCCGCACCAAGATCGAGGCCGACCCCGCGAACCCGAAGCACGTCGTGACCGTCCGGGGACTGGGCTACAAGCTCCAGGCCTGACGTGGGTCCACACCGGTGAGCTCGGCCGAACCCCCCGTCGTCGCACCCGAACCGGACTGGCACAAGTACGTCCCGCGGCTCGGGTTGCGGGCTCGGGTCATCCTGGCCTTCTCGATCGGTGCCCTGTTCCTGGCCCTGGTGCTGTCCGGCCTGGTCATCGGTGTCACCCGCACCAACCTCGTCAACCAGCGCGAGGCCAGTGCAGCCAACCAGGCCCACAGCAACGCCCAGCAGGTCCGGTCCGGGTACAACCCCGGCAGCGACACCTTGACCCTCCTCGAGGGTCTGCAGGCTCCCGACGGCAGCCGCGCCAGTCTGTGGCTGCGCGACGCCAGCACCACCGACGACGACCCCAGCTCCGGGTGGACCGCCGTCGATCCCGAGTACAGCCAGAACGCACTCCCCGTCGGGCTCATCCAGACGGTGCTCGCCGGCCGACCGGCCAAGATGCGCTTCATCCACCCGACCACCGACGACAAGAGCCTCGCCATCGGCACCCCCATCGCCGACATCGACGGTGCCTACTTCGAGATCGCCTCGTTGGAGCCCATCGACGATGCGCTGGCGTCGATCTCCTTCACGCTCTTCGGCGCATCCATCGCGACGGTGCTCGCCGGGGCGGCGTTCGGGTGGTATTCGAGCCGCCGGATCCTGCGGCCCCTGGGCGAGGTCGGCAACGCGGCACGGGCCCTCGCCGGCGGCTCGCTCGACACGCGCATCCGCACACTGGTCGATCCCGACCTCGAGCCCATCATCACCTCCTTCAACGGCATGGCCGACACCCTCGCCACGCGCATCGAGAAGGACGCCCAGTTCGCCTCCGACGTCTCCCACGAGTTGCGTTCACCCCTGATGACGCTCCAGGCATCGATCGAGGTCCTCGAGAACAACCGCGACGACCTGAGCGAGCGGGCCCGATCCGCCCTCGATCTCCTCGCCGGCGACCTGGACCGCTTCCGGGAGCTGGTCGAGGACCTGCTCGAGATCTCCCGCTTCGACGCCGGCGTGATGGACCTGGATCTGCAGGAGGTGCTGCTGTCCGAGTTCGTGCGCTACGCCGTCCACGACGCGGGCTTCTCGGTCCCTGTCCTCCTCGAACCCGGGATCGAGGTGGAAGTCGAACTGGGCGACGTGGTCACGGCGCTGGACAAGCGGCGCATGGCGCGGGTGCTGGCCAACCTCCTCGGCAACGCCGCCAAGTACGGCGGCGGACCCACCCGGGTGGTGGTCGGGGGCGACGACCAGGTCGTCCGCATCATGGTCGACGACTCCGGCGAGGGCGTGCCCCTCGAGGATCGGGTCCGCATCTTCGAGCGCTTCAACCGTGCCGGCGCCGCGAACCGCCGCGGTATCGGCACGGGCGTCGGCCTCGGTCTGGCCCTGGTCTCCGAGCACGTGCAGCTCCACGGCGGCGAGGTGTCGGTCGACGACGCTCCCGGTGGTGGCGCTCGGTTCGTCATCACGCTCCCGCGGATCGAGCTCGACCACGACGAACTCGAAGACCTCGGGGATCTCGAGGGCGAAGGGGCCATGACATGACCGACCGGTCGCGGTTCTTCGGTGGCGCGCTCGCGACGACGCTGCTCCTCGCCGGCGCGTGCTCCGTGTCCACCAACGAGGAGCCCGTTGCGGCGGGGAACATCTTCGAGGACTTCATCGAGTCGACGACGACCACCACGACCACGCCCACCTCACCCGAGGTGGCGACCAAGGTCGAACCGGTGTACTTCCTGCGGACGTCCGAGGGTGCTGCCCGGCTGGTTCCGGTCGACCGCGAGTTCGACCTCGACGCCGACGTGCAGACGGTCCTCAACAACCTGTTCACGCTGGCGCCCGACACGGAGGGCAACGAGCGCCCTGCCGAACGGGGCATGACCTCGGCCCTGACCGATTCCGCGGTCCTCGTCTCCGCGAGTGTGTCCTCGTCGGATCCGAGCGAGCTGATCGTCGACGTCACCGGCGTCTTCGGGTCGCTCGACGGCAGCCCACTGCGCAACGCGCTGGCCCAGATCGTGTGGACGGCCACCTCGTCGCCCGCCATCCAGCGGGTGTCGTTCCGCCGGGACGGGGCGCCCGTGGGAGCGATCGTCGGCAACGGCGAGACGGTCGAGCGTGCCGTCGACCGGACCGACTACACCAGCCTGAACTGACCGCTCAGAGGCGTTGGGCCAGGCGCATGACCCGGTCCATGACGACCGTGGGGGTGACGCCCGAGGCTGCCGCCAGCAGCCGGGCGTCCGTACCCACGAGGTACCGCGACCGGGGCGCGCTGGTGGTCAGGGCACGTGCGATCACCTTGGCGCAGACGGCGGGATCCCCCATGAGCGCCGACCACAGCTGCTGGAGCGTGGCGACCCGTTCGTAGGCAGAGGCGTAGCGAGATCCGGTGCGCTTGGCCAGGTCCCGTTCGAGGTCCTCCCAGATGTTGGTCTTGAAGCCGCCGGGCTCGATGAGCGCGACGTGGATCCCGTCCTTGGCGACCTCCATGCGCAGGGCATCGGACACGCCCTCCATGGCCTGCTTGGCCCCCTGGTACCAGCCGGTCAATGGGGTGGAGGTCCGTCCGTAGATGGACGAGATGTTCACGATCCGGCCACCGCCGGCCGCCCGCATGCCGGGAATGGCGAGTCGAGCGAGACGGAACGGGGCGATCACCATGGTGTCCAGCACCTGGTGGATCTCGTCGTCGTCGACATCTTCCACCGCGCCGGTGAGCCCGTACCCCGCATTGTTCACCAATCCGTGGAGCGGACCGACGTCGTCCATCACCTCGACGCAGGCAGCAGCATCGGTGACGTCGAGGACGCGGGTGTCGACCGTCACCCCCGCATCGGCCGCCGCAGCGGCCACCACCTCCGCCTTCGCCGCCGAGCGCACTGTGCCCGTGACCCGCAGGTCGCGCCGGGCCAGCTCGATGACAGTCGCCAGGCCGATGCCCGAGTTGGCGCCGGTGACCAGGACGTGGCGGTCGGCGTGGGGAGTCATGCTGCGAAGAACACGCGGGCCACGGCGTAGAGCTGCGGGTCGACGGTCTTGAGGCCGCGCGACTTGGCCTCCTCGAGCGTGATGCGATCGATCTTGCCGGCGGCGAGGCAGACCATCTCGCCGTAGGCACCGTCGTGGACGGCGTCGATCGCGGCGACGCCGTAGCGGGTGGCCAGCACCCGGTCGTAGGCGTTGGGCGTCCCGCCCCGCTGCACGTAGCCGAGGATCGTCACGCGGGTCTCGAAGCCGGTCCGGCGCTCGATCTCGCCGCCGACCGTGGTGCCGATGCCGCCGAGGCGCTGATGGCCGTAGTCGTCGATCTCCGGTCGCGGCAGGCTGAGCGTGCCCGGGATCGGCACTGCGCCCTCGGCCACCACGACGATGGAGGCGAAGCGTCCGGTGCGGTGACGACGCGTGATGGCCTCGCACACGGCCTCGATGTCGAAGGGCTCCTCGGGGATGAGGGTGACCGTGGCGCCGCCGGCGATGCCCGACCACACGGCGATGTGCCCGGCATGGCGGCCCATGACCTCGACCACCATGACGCGGTCGTGGGACTCGGCGGTGGTGTGGAGGCGGTCGATGGCATCGGTGCAGATCTGCACGGCGGTCTGGAAACCGAAGGTCATCTCGGTGCCGTCGAGATCGTTGTCGATGGTCTTCGGGATGCCCACGACGGGGAACCCGAGGGCCGCCAGGTCGCGAGCCGCCCCGAGCGTGCCCTCTCCACCGATGACGATGAGGGCGTCGATGCCCTCCGCCTCGAGCGCATCTCGGAATCGATCGACGCCGTCATCGTCCATGAACGGCTGGTAGCGGCTGGTGCCGAGGATGGTGCCGCCGATGGGGAGCTTGCCCCGCAGGCTCTCCACGTCGAGATGCACGAAGCGACGGTCGACCACGCCCTGGTACCCGTCGAGGAACCCGATGAGCTCGTCGCCGTGGACACGGATGCCCTTGCGAACGACGGCGCGGATGACCGCGTTGAGCCCGGGGCAGTCGCCACCGCCAGTGAGGATCCCGACGCGCATGTGCGCAACCTAGCGAGCCGGACGGGCGCCCGAACCCGGTCGTCTAGCGTCGGTCTCATGGCAGTCGTCGTGGCGATCGATGCGGGTACCACCGGAGTGCGGGCGCTGGCCCTCGACGGCTCCGGGCACCAGGTGGGTGTCCGGTACCAGGAGTTCACCCAGCACTTCCCCCGGCCCGGCTGGGTCGAGCACGACCCCGTCGAGATCTGGCAGGCGGTGCGGAACACGCTGACCGAGCTGATCGACGAACTCGACGAGCCCGTGGCCGCCATCGGCATCACCGACCAGCGCGAGACCGTGGTGGCCTGGGACCGGCGAACCGGCGAGCCCCGCCACCGGGCCATCGTGTGGCAGGACCGCCGGACGGCCGCACGGTGCGACCAGCTGGCCGAGGCCGGGCACCTGGGGCTGATCCGCCAACAAACCGGTCTCGTCCTCGACCCGTACTTCTCCGCCACCAAGCTCGAGTGGCTCCTGCGACCGGCCGACGACGGTGGCGGCGGCGGCGTCGAGGCCGACGAGCACCTCGCCCTCGGCACCATCGACACGTGGCTGCTGTGGAAGCTCACCGACGGCGAGGTCCACGCCACCGAACCATCGAACGCCTCGCGGACGATGCTCTTCGACATCGGGACCCTCGACTGGTCGGACGAGCTGTGCTCGCTCTTCGGCGTCCCCCGCACGGCGCTTCCCGAGGTTCGAGCCTCGTGCGGGCGGTTCGGCATGACCGCCGGTGCGGCGGGAGTCCCCGCCGGCATTCCCGTATCGGGCGTGGCCGGCGACCAGCAGGCCGCCCTCTTCGGGCAGGCGTGCTTCGAGCCGGGGATGACGAAGAACACCTACGGCACCGGCTCGTTCGTGCTGATGAACGTGGGCCAGACGTGTCCCGAACCGGTGGACGGCCTCCTCACGACCGTGGCGTGGAGCCTCGGGTCGGTCGATGCTGCGTCCACCACCTACGCTCTCGAGGGCGCCATCTTCTCCACCGGGTCGGCCGTGCAATGGCTCCGCGACGGCCTCGAGATCATCGACGACGCAGCCGAGACCGGACCTTTGGCCGAGTCGGTGCCCGACAGCGGGGGCGTGTTCCTCGTCCCGGCCTTCACCGGCCTGGGGAGCCCGTGGTGGGACCCCTATGCACGGGGCGCGATCGTGGGAATCACCCGTGGCACCACCCGGGCCCACCTGGCCCGGGCCACCGTGGAGTCGATGGTGTTCCAGACGCGCGACGTGGTCGACGCCATGTCGGCGGCATCTGGACACGAGGTCAAGGCCATGCGGGTCGACGGCGGGGCCTCGGTGATGGGCCTGCTGCTCCAACTCCAGGCCGACCAGCTCCAGGTACCCGTGTCCCGGCCGAAGCTGCAGGAGTCGACGGCGCTCGGGGCCGCGTACCTCGCCGGTCTCGCAGAAGGGGTCTGGTCCTCTCCGTCGGAGGTGACCGACAACTGGCTCCTCGACACCGAGGTCCATCCTGTGGCCGATCGACGCTCGGTCGACGAGGCCCACGCCACCTGGCTGCGCGCCGTGGAACGCTCCCGAGCCTGGTCCACCGACTAGCGAGAACCTAGGCCTGGCTGGGATGGGACCGGCGGCAGAAGTCGACCAGCCGGGTGTCTGCGATGCGGGCGAGGGCCGACACCTGGCGACGTTCCCGGGCCCGGAAGCCCGAACCGGTGCGGCCCACCACGAGCGCGAGGTCGCTGGCGGGGAGTGGCGCCCACACCACGTCGTCGATGGCTGGCGCAGAGGACCGACTGCCCTCGACGAACGCCACCACCCACGCCGCCGGGGGTGCGTTCCCGTCCACCGCCAGCACCTCACCGTCATCGAGGCGGATCACGGCAGCCCACACACCGCCGAGCACCCGCCGGCCGTGGGACACCACGGCGTCGAGCAGGACGCTGCGGTCAGTGGCGCCGACGAGGATGGCGGCCGTCTCCAGCGCATCCGCCCGGGGGTCGTGGTTGTTGCCGTCCACTGGCCGCAGCTCCTCGACATCGACACCGTCGACGGCGCGGATCTCGGCGATCAGCAGATCGACCATCGACTCGTCCGGGATCTGCACCGCCAGCTCGTCGATGGCCCGGCCGGCGCCACGTTCGAGGATGTCGATACCGACGATCTCGCCGCACATGGCGCCGATGCGGCTCGCGACCTGGCCCAGCGCGCCAGGACTGTCGGGAAGCCAGACACGGACGATGTAGGTCTCCATGGCGGCCAACGGTAGGGACGGGCTGTGAACACACGGTTTCGTGCCACGAACGGCAGCGTGAGCATCGCGCCACGGGCGGCAACACCGATCTTGACCGGTCAGTCAAGTACGCTCCCGGCCATGGCCAGGCGACTGACACCTCGTGGTGAGCAGCGGCGCAACGAGCTCCTCGCCTTCGCGACCAAACGCTTTGCGGCGAACGGCTACCACCCCACCTCGGTGGCCGAGCTCGTCGACGGTCTCAAGGTCGGCAAGGGCGTCTTCTACTGGTACTTCGAGTCCAAGCAGGAGCTCTTCATCGAGATCCTCCGCGACGGCGAGCGCGCCCTGCGACGGGCGCAGTGGGACGCCATGGGCGACGAGACCGACCCCATGCGCCGGCTCGAGCTCGGCATCCGCTCCTCGATGGAGTGGTGGTCGGACCACGGCGACCTCTACGTGCTGATCGAGTTCGCCCGCACCGAAGCGAGCTTCGCCCCCGGCATCCGCAAGGGCGAGAAGGTGGCGCTCGCCGACACCCAGCGACTCGTCGAGGAGGCGATGGCGGCAGGCACCATCGTCGACGGCAACGCGGTCGTGGTCGCCCAGTCGATCCTCGGCGTGAGCTCGATCCTGGCCCGCACCCAACTGCTCGGTCGCAAGCGCCCCGCCCAGGAGGTGGCCGACGAGGTCATCGACTTCTGCTGGCACGGCTTGCTCGGTCCCGCGGCGGAGGCCCAGCGCTCGGCCTGATTCAGGCTCGGAGGACCACCAGGTACTGGCCGCCGCCGGATTCGACCTCACCCACGAGGTCGAGTCCGGGCTGGAGGCGCGACACGCGGTCGACGAGCCAGTCCGCTGCCGCATCGGCATCCTCGGCAGTGGGGCAGCGGGCCATGATCTCCCGCCCGCCCTTGCGCTCGAGACGCTCGACGCTGGCGATGATGGGCGCGGGGTCGACCACGAAGAGGTGCTCGGGCCACGGCACCACGGCCTCGGTGGCACCCTTGCCCGTGTTGCACCCACGATGGGCGAGCCGCTCCTGCATCGGCGCGGACGACTTCTTCTTGGCCTTGGCCTTGGTGGTGCGCTGGTCGATGCTCGGGCCCCGGGCATCGTTCACCGACATCTCCGGGTCGACCGGTTCGTCACAGAGCCAGCAGCGCCAGCGGTCGCTCTCGCCGATGTCGTCGAGCCGACTCAACCGGGGTACACGCGCATCAATCGCGCCCGTCGAGCTCGGGGAGCGCCCGCTTGAGACCTCGCACGGCCTGATGGATGCGTTGTTCGTTCTCGATGAGCGCGAAGCGCACGAACCCCTCGCCACCGGGACCGAAGCCGACGCCGGGCGAGGCGGCCACGTGGGCCTCGGTGACCAGCTTCTTGGCGAACTCGACCGATCCCAGGTGCCGGTACGGCTCGGGGATCGGCGCCCAGGCGAACATCGTGCCGCCTGGACGGGCCATGTCCCACCCGATGCGATCGAGCCCGTCGCAGAGCGCGTCCCGCCGGGCCTGGTAGATCGCCTGCACCTCCTTCGGGTACTCCGTGGCCTCGTTGAGGGTCACGGTGGCGGCGATCTGGATGGGCTGGAACGTGCCGTAGTCGAGGTAGCTCTTGAGCTTGGCCAAGGCACCCACGACCTCGGCGTTGCCGACCATGAACGCCACGCGCCAGCCGGCCATCGAGAACGACTTGGTCATCGAGTACAGCTCGACGGCGCATTCCTTGGCCCCTTCGGCCTGCATGATCGACGGCGGCTGGAAGCCGTCGAAGCCGAGCTCGGCGTAGGCGTTGTCGTGGACGATGACGACCTCCTGCTCCCGAGCGAAGTCGACCAGGCCCTGGAAGAAATCCAGGTCGACACAGGTGGTGGTGGGGTTGTGGGGGAACGACACCACGATCACGCGCGGTCGCGGCCACGAGTAGGTGAACTGGTGGCGGATCCGTTCGAGTAGGTGGCCGTCGTCGTACATGGGGATCTCGCGGATGCTGGCGCCGGCGAAGAGCGGTCCCCACAGGTGGATGGGATAGCTCGGCGACGGGACGAGCGCCGAATCGCCGGGGCCGAGCAGGACCCAACAGAGGTGTGAGTACCCCTCCTTGGCGCCGATGGTGGCCACGACCTCGGTGTCGGGGTCGAGGGCCACGCCGAAGCGGCGCAGGTAGAGGTCGGCAGCGGCCTGACGGAGCTTCGGGATGCCCTTGGACTGGGAGTAGCGATGGTTCCGGCTCAATCGAGCCGCCTCGGCCAGTTTCTCGACCGCGATCTCCGGCGAGGGCAGATCGGGGTTTCCGAAGCCGAGGTCGATGACATCCTCGCCTGCTCGTCGTGCCTGCTGCTTCAGTCCATCGATGATCGTGAAGACGTACGGCGGCAGGCCGGTGATGCGGCGGAACTCCATGCCATCCACGGTAGTTGCGAATCCTCCGGTCGCCGAGCGACATCCGGATTCGCCGACGAATGCTGCGCCATCGTCGACGGTGCGGCCATGATGTCGACCATGGACACCGTTGATGTCGTGGTCGAGATCCCCAGCGGGAGCCGCAACAAGTACGAATACGACCACGACCGTCACGTCTTCCGGCTCGACCGGCGACTCTTCTCCGCCACCGTGTACCCGGCCGACTACGGCTTCATCCCCGACACCCTGGGCGAGGACGGCGACCCGCTCGACGCCCTGGTGATCATGGAGGAGCCCACGTTTCCGGGGTGCTGGGTCGAGGCCCGGCCGGTCGGGGTCTTCTGGATGACCGACGATGCCGGCCCCGACGCCAAGATCATCTGCGTCCCGGCCCACGATCCCCGCTGGGAGAACGTGCCCGAGATCGAGGACATCCCGTCCTACCTCCGGGCGGAGATCGAGCACTTCTTCACCGTGTACAAGGACCTCGAGCCGCACAAGTTCTCGTCCACCAGAGGCTACGAAGGCAAGGACGCCGCCTGGACCGAGATCCAGGCGGCGTTCGCCCGTCATCGGGAGCCGTGACGACCTGGTCAGCCGGTTACGCCGTCGGCGGCGAGGAGCGCGGCACCGACGGCGCCGGCCTGCTCGCCCAGTTCGGCCGCCACCACCTGGACGTGGGGCCGGTGGGGATGGGCCAACACCTGGGCCGGAAGCGCCGCATCGACCCGATCGAGGAGCACGTCCGCCGCCTCCATGACGCCGCCCCCCAGCACCACGATCGACGGGTCCAGGAGGTCGACCAGGTTGGCGATCCCGGCTGCCAGCCACCAGGCGAAGTCGTCGAGGACGGCGCCGGCCCCTTCGTCACCGGATCGGGCGGCTTCGACGACGTGCTCGCCCCGCACCGCCTCGGTCTCACCACCGGCCAGGCGGACGGCCTCGGGGACCCGCCCGGCGATGGCGGCGTCGCGTCCGAGACGACCGAGGCCGGAGCCGGAGGCGAATCGCTCCCAGCACCCCCGCCGCCCGCACGGGCAGCGTGGGCCGGTCGGATCGATCAGCATGTGCCCCGGTTCGCCAGCGAATCCATGGGCGCCGTGACGGATCCGTCCGTCGACGAACAACCCGCCACCGATGCCCGTGCCGATGGTGAGCATGACCCCGTCGTCGTGCCCCCGGCCGGCACCGGCCCGGAACTCGGCCACCGCTGCGCAGGTGGCGTCGTTGTCGGCGATCACCTCGATGCCCAAGCGGTCACCGAGAACCGTGCCGAAGGAGATGTCGGCCACGGCCGGGAGGTTCGGCCCGAAGCGGAAGGTGTCCGACAGGTCGACCAGGCCGGGGACGCCGACGCCCAACGACGCCTCCGCCGGTAGCTCGAGCAACGCGGCCAGCGCGACGAGGCCGTCCACGACCGCAGCCGCGCCATGTGGAGTGGGGAGCCGGTGCTCGCGGAGCACGATGCCGGGCGCGATCGTGTCGACGACCACGCCGAGCATCTTGGTCCCTCCGACGTCGATGCCGGCGGCGACGGGCACCCCTAGTACCGCAGCAGGGCGCCGATCCGTCCCAGCACGTCGAGGTCGGCGTTGTCGATGCACACGTCCACGTGGGCTGACTGCGACAGCGTCTGGTCGACGGCGTGCTCGACCACGTCGGTCACGTGATCCATCTCGGATCCGCACGGGCAGCTCCTGCCGATCCGGGCCAGTCGCTGGCATGCCGGACACCGCCACCCTTCGATGGCGTATCCGTCGGAGACCAGGAGGCGTGCGACTCGGTTCTCGGCCAGTGCGTCGAGCACGGGGTCGAGGCCGATGACCCCCCGGCCGTCGCCGGCTGCAGCCGAGCGCAGCTCCTCGACGAGCTCTGCCTCTCGCTCGGCTTCGATGCGCTTGGCCAGCTTCAGCGCCGCGTCACGGATCGCCGAGGCCGGGGCCGAGGGCTCGACCGACAGGCGCCCGTGGAGACGCTCCTGCAGGTAGGGGTGGAGGTTCCGTTCGAACTCGGTGGCCACCTTGTCCGACGCAGTCAGCGCCACGTGGTCGAACCCGTGGGCGCTGTGCGCCGACCACGCCAGGGCGGCAGCGCGCCGCAGGTGCTGCTGCTCGAGCTCACCCCGATGTTGGTCGACTCCCCCTCGGTCGTGCTCGCCCACGGTGTCGTAGTCGCGAGCGAGGTCGTCGGTGAGCTCGGTGTGCTCGAGGAGCTCGCCCAGCCGGTACACGAAGACACGGGCAAGGGCGCGGTCGACGGTCAGGATGCCGATGGTGGTGGCCTGCTGCACGACGGCCTCGAGTTGGCCGACCGCCGGCGCCGAATCGACGACGAGCTCGCTGCGCACGGAGACCGGGAGCTCGATGACCTCCCACAGCTCGTCGGCCGCGTTCGAGAAGATGGCCACCCCCCGCACCGTCGATCGGTCGAAGCCCGCCTTGACCACACCCTCGATCCGGTCCAGATCGTGCTCGGTCGCCTCGTCGATCCCGTTGCCCCGGACCCGTCGCAGCAGCTGCTCGAGCACCCGCTCGTAATCGGCCGGACGGACGAACCTCGATCCGTCGACGTCGAGATAGCAGCTGGTGATGGCGGATCCGTCGCTGCGGATCGTGGCCAGTGACCGGATCTCGTTCTCCGTGATGACGGGCACGAATGGACTCCCCTCGGTGGCGTGTGGGGGCATCGTAGGCTCTCGTCAGTCGACGTGGATCCGTTCGTATCCACGATCAGGCCCACCGTCGGGATCATCGCCGGAAGGGGTACCGTCCTCGGCCACTGCGTCCCGGGCCCCGGCGGCGAATCCGACCACCGTCTCGCCGGCCGAACGAGCGAGGTGGGTGACCGTCTGCACCATCGACTCGATGGCGGCGGGGTCCTTGATCAGCGATTCTGCGGCGTCGAGCAGCGCCCGGGCCGCTCGGACGGCGTCGAGCGCGGCCTTCTGGAACTGGTCCATCTCCTCGGTCGGCTCGTGGTCCATCGGGACCATGGTGGCAGAACCGCCTCAGCGGGCGTCGCGTGCGAACACGACCCGCAGGGAGCCGTCCCGCAACGATGCATCGAGCACGGCGCGACGGCGGAGCGAGTCGGGCAGGAGGATCGACCGACGGTAGGGACCGACCCGGATGACCAACTCGTCCTCGCGCCGGCCCAGCGCCAGCTCCTCCTTCTCCGTGAAGGGGAGCTCGATGACCAGCTCGTCGCCAGCGTCGGTGCGTCGCAGTTCCATGGGAGACACGTCGGCCAATCGTCCGGCGGGGTCCCGGTCGCCGTAGAGGGCTTCGGCGAAGGCCCGCAGCCGGTCGATGCCCACCAGCTCGTGGGGCGCGAGCTCGGCCCGCAGCACCGGCACCGGTGCGAACCCCTCCTCGATGGTGGCGAGGTGTTCGAGGTGCTGCTGCTTCCAGGTCTCGAACCAGGGATCGGAGATGGCATCCGGCAGGAGACGGTTGGCGATGACCGCGTCCACGCCGTAGCCGAACAGGGAGAGATAGGTGAAGGTGCGCCGGGCCTCGGCGACGACCATCCGCTCGGGGTTCACGACCAGGCGGGCCGAGGTGACCTCGCGGTCCGAGAGCAGCTCCTTGACGCCGTCGAGACGTTCATAGAACCGCTCGATGGCTCCGAACACGTCGTCGCCCGGGGTGGGCATGCCGGTGACCTGTCCGAGCAGCGGGCTCACCACCTTGTTCACCCGTCGGCCCATGGGGAAGAGGCGCTCCATCCACCACGCCAGCACCCCGGGAAGGGACAGGAGCCGGATGGTTTCGGCGGTGGGTGCGCAGTCCACCACGATGGTGTCCCACCGGCCCTCGCTGGCGTAACGCTTGATGTCGGTGAGGGCGAACACCTCGTCGAGCCCCGGGACCACCGACAGCTCCTCGGCCTCGATCTCGTCCACACCACCCCATCGGAACACCTCCTCGAGGTAGCGGCGGATGTCCTCCCAGGAGTCCTCCATCCGGTCCTGCGCGTCCAGCTGCTGTCCCCACAGGTTGGGCACCACCTCGACGGTCAGGTCACCGAGCTCGACGTCGAACGCGTCGCCCAGCGAGTGCGCCGGGTCGGTGGACAGGACGATGGTGCGTTGCCCGAGGTCGGCACAGCGCAGCGCGGTGGCAGCGGCGGTCGTGGTCTTGCCGACGCCGCCCTTGCCGGTGAACAGCAGGATGCGCACGCCGCGGTCAGGACTCGACGTGGTCGCGCAGCTCCCGCAGCGCGGTGCCCACGATGCGAGCCTCGGCCCGGCGCTTCACGAACGCGGGCAGCGGCACGGCGAGCTCCACCCGCAGGTGGTAGGTGATGTCGGTGCTCCCCTCGTGCTCCTCGAACTCATAGGCGCCGTCGAGGACGCGCATGATGTCGCCGTCCACCAGCTCCCAGGGCAGCCGGTAGGGCGCATCGTCCCACTCGTAGCGCAGCACGTAGACGGTGGATCGACCCATGGCGGCGGCCCGGAACTGCACGGCCGTGGCCCGCCCTTGCTCGTCGCGCTCGAGCACCGACGCCGCCTTGAGGTCGCGCGCCCAGTCCGGGTACCGCTCGAAATCGGTGAGCACCCCCCAGATCACCTCGAGTGGTGCGTGGATGCGCATCTGTTGGGTGGTCTGGTCGGCCATCACACTGCTCCCGTGTCGCCCGGCTGTCGAGGGGTCGGTCGATGTCTGATTGTGGCAGATGCGCCATCGCGGACTTCCCCGGCATGTTCCGTCTGGTGTCATCGTCCCCGACCCCGCTCCGACGGTTCCTTGGGGCTGAACGCGCCGTACCTGGCGCCCCAGGTGGCCATGAGCCCGAGCCCCAGCATCGGCGCGAGGACGGCGAAGGCCACCGAGGTGTACGGCCGGACGACGGCGGCGGCCACGGCCACGACGATCTGGACGGCGAAGGCGATGCGCAGCCGGAGGCGGATGACCTTCGGCGCGGTCTGCGACAACAAGAACAGTCCTGCGAGGGTGACCTGCTCGTCGCTCGACCGGACCACGCCAGCGCCGTAGCCGTAGAGGAACGCCACCACCCCGACCGCGAACAGCCCGCCGGACACGATCGCCGTGAGGCCACCGAAGTCGTCCGGCGATGCGACACCGGCGAGGCCCGCCACCACCAGCGCGCCGGTGCCGGCAAAGGAAGCATTGACCAGACCGTTCCCGGGGCGCTCGTCGATGTCGGACGATTGGTCGTCGGTTGGGGGCGAGTCGGTCACGGTTCCTCGATGGCGGCAGCGAGTCGGGGGGCCAGGCGGTCGTAGTCGAAGTCGGCAATGGCGCGGGCGCGGCCCTGCTCGGCCATCCGATGGCGCAGATCTTCGTCGGTGAGCAACCGCTCGAGCGCATCGGCGACCGCGTCCACGTCGGTGGGATCATCCACGACCAGGCCCGTTTCACCGTTGACGACCGCCTCGGCCGCTCCCCCGCTCCGGCCGGCGACCTGCGGGACGCCGGCCGCGGCCGCCTCCAGGAACACGATGCCGAACCCCTCCTGTTCGAGCCCGGCCCACCGGTTGCGGCACAGCATGGCGTAGACGTCGGCCGCGCCGTAGACGGCGGCCAGATCGTCGTCCGGGACCCGGCCGAGGAAGGTCACCGGGGCGCCGAGGGTCTCGACCCGCTGCTCGAGGCGCCTGCGGTCGCGACCGGTCCCGCCGATGGCCACCTGGAGGCCTTCGACCCGACGCCCCAACCGTGCGCTGGCCTCGATGAGCACGTCCATGCCCTTGCGGGGGACCAGACGGCTGAGGCTCAGCACGAGCGGACCGTCGCCGAGGCCGTGGCGGGCGCGAACGGCCCGGCGCTCGGTCGGGTCGAGGGGGCGGAACCGGGCGCTGTCGATCCCACAGGGAACCACGCTCAGCGGCAGCGGTCGACCGGCGGCCCGTTCTGCCTCCGCAGCTGGGTAGCCGCCGAACGCGATGACCTTCTCCGCGCCCCGCAACACGCGACGCAGGGCCAGCGATGCCCCGGGGAGCCGACCGGGAACGGTGACCTCTGCGCCGTGGACGAGCACCTGGTACGGCCGGTCGAGGTGCGGGCCGACCAGCCCCAGGGGTAGGGCGGGATCGAGCACCACCGTGCGGGCGCCGATGTCGCGTGCGAGGCGATCGATCCTCCGCACGAGGCCGGGATGTGGGAGCAGGACGGGATCGCGTGTGCGTTCGACACGGAACGGCTGGGCGGCGTCCCACGCCCCGGACCCGTCGTGCGGGGTGGTGAGCACGGCGAAGTCGGTGGGATCGAGCCGGCGCCACAACTCCCACAGCAGGGTCTGGATCCCGCCGATCTTGGGCGGGAAGTCGTTGGTGACGAGCAGGTGGGTCACGCCCGGGCCCGCAGTGCCGCGACGGGGCCGGGGGCGGGCGCGACCGAAGCGGACATGGCCACCTCGGCCCGGACGACGGCGTCGGGATCGGTGTCGGCTGCCCGAACGAGGTCGTCGAGCCCGAGGCGGGCGGCGGTCCAGACCGCGTGCGCACGCAGGAGCGGGTCGTCGTCCCGTACGTAGCGGGCGACCAGGGCCCGCTGGGCCGCATCGGTGCCGTCGCCGACGTTGCCGAGGACGATGAGGGCATTGCGGCGGAGGTAACGGACCTCACGGTTCGGGATGTACCACCGGCCGTAGCGGTCGATCAGCGCCTCGTCGGTGGCCTCGAGCAACTCGAGTACGGGCACCCACGCATCGAGGTGACGGTGGCGGTCGATCACCACCGGTACGGCCTCGGCGATGGTGCGCCGGCCCGGGGGGCAGGCGTCCTGGCAGTCATCGCAGCCGTACAGCCGGTCGCCGAGTGCGACCCGGAACGCTCGGGGGAACACGCCGGTGTCCTGGACCAGCCACGCCAGGCACCGCCGAGCGTCGATCACCCCGTCGTCGACGATCGCCGCGGTGGGGCATGCCTCGATGCAGCGGGTGCACGAACGGCAACCGTCGGGCACGGGCTCACTGTCCTCGGGGAGCTCGGGGAGCTCGGCGTCGGTGACGATGGAACCGAGCACGAACCAGCTCCCGGCGCCCGGGATGAGCAGGTTGCTGTTGCGCCCCCACCATCCGATGCCGGCGCGGTGGGCGGCGGCCCGGTCCACCAGTCCGTTCTGGTCGGTGACCACGGTGGCGCGGTGGCCACCAGCACGGAGCACGTCGACGCCGGCGTCGAGCGCGGTCCGCAGATCGGCGTAGTGGTCACGCCAGGCGTAGCGCGCGACCCTCGCCGCGGGGCCAGCGGGTCGCGGGGGTTCCGGCTCGACGTAGCCGAGTGCACCGACGACCATCGAAGCTGCTCGGCGCAGGAGTCGGTCCGGTTCGGTCGAGCGTTGCGGGTTGCGGAACGTGAACGACATCCCGGCGTGCTGGCCCGCGGCGCGACGCGATTCGAGACTGCGACGGACGGCGGGGAAGGCGTCGACGGTGGTGAAGCCGACGGCGTCGAGCCCGGCGTCGATCAACACCTGCTCGATCTCCGCCCGCAGCGGTCCGGACGTGGTGGCGCTCACCGAGCGCGGAGCTGTCGGGGGCGGCGATCAGTGGTGAAACCAACGAGATGGAGTTCCTGCATGGGCGGGCAGCGGATCAGACAAATGCCGCCGCAATCGCACGGGACCACCGGTCCCCGAAACGGCCACCGTCCGACTCGGCCTCAGCCCGTGCCTGGTTCGGCCCGCTGGTGGCGCAACCGGGGCACCAGATCGGCATCGGCGAGCAACCGGAGTGCCCGCTCCTCGGCGACGTCGATCACGATGGCGTCGTCGGGCTCGCGCTCGCACAGGAAGGTGACCACGCAGTCGTCACAGGCCCCGATGCTGGGACCGATGCAGTCCTCGCAGTCGATGACCGTGGACCCGGTGTGGTCGGGAGACGGGAATCGGGGATGCACCGACATGGTTCCTCCTCGACGGGCCGGACCATCCGGCGACGTCGGTTCGAACAGTATTGACGACCCCCGACAGGAACTCTGCTACTCCTCGGGCGGGAGTTCCTCGACACCGGCGCCGGAGTTGCACCAGCGACAGACCACGTCGTCGATCTTCTCGGCGAGGACCTCGGGCTCCTCCACCTCGAGCTCTCCCCCGACGGAGTAGTGGTGGAACGCCTGCACCGTGCGGGTGGTGGTCACATCGAACCGGGTGAGGTTTCCGCAGCTGGAGCAGCGGTAGCGGGGGGTGGTCACGGCCCGAGCGTACCGATCGGCGAACAACGCTTGACAAGGCGAACATCTGTTCGATTGCATGGGGCGATGTCGACCTCCGCTGCGGTCCGCGACCGACGAGCCCGCCGACGGATGCCGGGGCAGGCCAGCTTCGACGACGTCGGCACGCCGCTCATCGACGTCACGTTCTGCGTCCTCGACCTCGAGACCACGGGCGGCTCCCCCGACGACGACCGGATCTGCGAGATCGGCGCAGTCAAGGTCCGCGGCGGCGAGTGCCTCGGTACCTTCCACTCGCTGGTGGACCCCGGCCGAGCCATCCCGCCCGCGATCACGGTGCTCACCGGGCTCACCACCCAGATCGTCCGTCCCGCGCCACCCGTGGCGGCGGTGCTGCCGGCGGTACTCGACTTCATGGGCGACGCAGTGTTCGTGGGACACAACGTGCGCTTCGATCGGTCGTTCCTCGACGCTGCCCTGGTGCGGGCCGGTTTCGACCGCCTGTCGAACGTCACAGTGGACACCTGCGGTCTGGCCCGACGCCTCGTGCGAGACGAGGTCCCCGACTGCAGGCTCGGCACGCTGGCCGACCGCTTCCGACTCGACCACCGGCCCAGTCACCGGGCGCTCGACGACGCCCTCGCCACCGCCGACCTACTCCACGTGCTGCTCGAGCGGGCAGCTTCCTTCGGCGTCTTCGCCCTCGACGACCTGCTGGCGTTGCCCACCGCCGCCGCCCACCCCCAGGCCTCGAAGCTGGCCCTCACCAACCACCTGCCTCGAGCACCGGGCGTCTACTTGTTCCGCGACGCCACGGGCCGGGTGCTGTACGTGGGAAAGGCGTCCGACCTGCGGTCCCGGGTGCGTAGCTACTTCTCGTCCGACACCCGGCGCAAGGTCGGCGGCCTCCTGCGAGAGACGGCAGCCATCGATCACATCGTCACCGACACGCCCCTCGAGGCGGCCGTGCGCGAGATCCGCCTGATCCACGAGCTCCTCCCCCGCTACAACCGCCAGGGCACGACGTGGTCCAAGTCCGCGTACCTGAAGCTCACCGACGAGGCGTTCCCCCGCCTGTCCGTCGTCCGGAAGG
Organism: Acidimicrobiales bacterium; assembly: GCA_051306355.1. GTDB lineage: Bacteria > Actinomycetota > Acidimicrobiia > Acidimicrobiales > Salinilacustritrichaceae > Salinilacustrithrix. Next base: position 27,485 of record JBPPNA010000303.1, read on the forward strand.
TGCGCGACGACGCCGCCACCTATCTGGGTCCCCTCCCGTCGGGGCGCACTGCCCGCCAGGTGCTCGACGCGGTGGAGACGGCGCTCCCGGTGCGGCGCTGCACCGCCGACCCGAGGCGATCTCCCCGCACGTCACCGTGCGCGCCCGCCCAACTCGGCGTGAGCGTCTGCCCCTGCGCCGGCGGCGTGGAGGCGGAGCAATACGCCGAGATCGCCGACGACGTCCGCCACGCCCTCACGGACCAGCCCCAGCTCGTGCTCGAACCGCTCCTCGCCCGTATGCGGCTGCTGTCCGGGCGCGACCGCTTCGAGGAGGCCGCCGATCTGCGGGACCGGGCCGCGGCCTTCGCCAACGCCCACCGCAGGGTGCGGCGCTTCGCGCTGGTCCGCCGCGCCGGATGGCTGGTGGTGTCGTTCGGGAATCACCGGGCCGTGTTCGAGGGCGGCCGGTTGCTCAGCACCGAGCACGTGGATGCGGCCACCCTGTTCGGCTCGCTCGGGGCACCCGATGGCGGCACCGATCCACCGACCGGGACGATCGACCCGGCCGACGCCGATGAGCTCACCGTCGTCAGCTCGTGGCTGGACAAGAACGCGCACCGGCTCCGGATCGAACACCTCAGCGGCGCGCTCTGCTCCGACCTCCCGGCGCTCCCCGCCCTCAGCGACTCCGTTCCGCCAGGGCGGCGACGAGGTGGCCGATGAGGCGCTCCCACGGCTCTGCGGGCGGGTGGCGCAGGTCGATGGCACCGAAGAGCAGGAAGCCGAAACCGACGGCGTGGCAGAAGCGGACGATGGCGTCGGTGTCGAGGTCCTCGCCGATCTGGCCAGCCGTCTTGGCGTCCTCGATCAGCGTGGCGAAGGTGGCAGACCGCTGTTCGATCAGACCGCGCATCAGCGTGGCCACCTCAGGGTCACGTCGTGCGGCCACGAAGGCCTCGAGCAGCAGCGCCTGTCCCTCGTCGAAGGGGTCGGTGACCAGGTGGGAGCCGACCGTGGCGAGGACGTCGGCGGCCCGCCCCTCGAAGCGGTGCTCGGCGAAGAGGAACTCGAGCTCGCTCTGCGAGCGGGCCTCGATGGCGGCGAGGAGGAGCTCGGCCTTGCCCCGGAAGCGCCCGTAGATGGCGCCGGTGGTGAAGCCGGCCCGCTTTGCGATCTCCTGGACGCCAGCGCCGTCGTACCCCTTCTCGGCGAACACGGCAGCCGCCGCCTCGATCAGCCGATGGCGCGTGGGATCCTCGACGATCGGCGCGGGGTCGGTCACCACGTGAGGATATGGCTGCGGGTCCGGGCCGGCAACGATGCTCAGTCCGAGGTCGTCTCGATGAGCCGGTCGAGGACGGCACGCGCCGAACCGTCGGCGATCGCCGCTCTGGCCCGTTCGACGCCCTTGCTCACTGACTCGGCGTGACCGCCGACATACACGGCGGCACCCGCATTGAGGATCACGATGTCGTGCGCCGGTCCGGGCGCACCGTCGAAGAGCTCGCGAGCGATGACCGCGTTCTCCTCCGGCGACCCGCCCGGCATGTCGGTGCTGGCGACCACGTCGAGACCGAAGTCGCCGGGCGTGACGTCGTAGTGGTCGACCACCACGCCGTCGCGCACCTCGCGGATGTGGGTGGGTCCGGTCAGCGACAGCTCGTCGAGCTGATCGGCTCCGTGGACCACCAGCGCGTGGGTGGCACCTCGAGTGGCCAGCACGCCGGCCACGAGGTCGAGGAGGCGGGGATCGGCCACCCCCAGCACCTGGCGCGTGACCCGGCCTGGGTGGGACAGGGGGCCGAGCACGTTGAAGACGGTGGGGATGCCGAGCTCGGAGCGGACCGGGCCGGCGTGGCGCATGGCGGGGTGGAACGCCTTGGCGAAGCAGAAGCCGATCCCGACCTCCCGGACCACCTCGCTGATGCGGTGGGGTTCGAGGTCGTAGTCCACCCCGAGGGCCCCGAGGAGATCGAACGAGCCCGACGTCGAAGATGCCTTCACGTTGCCGTGCTTGCACACGGTGGCACCGGCGCCGGCCGCCACGAAGCAGGCCATGGTCGAGACGTTGAGCGCCCGGTCCCGGCGGCGGGGCGAACCGCCGGTGCCCACGATGTCGACGGCGTCAGCCGGCAGCTCGAGGGGGGCAGCGGCGTCGAGCATGGCGCCCACCATCCCGGCCAGCTCGTCGACCGTCTCTCCCTTGATCCGCAGGGCGACGATCAGGCCGGCGGTCTGGGCTGGGGTGGCCTCGCCGGCGAGGATCGACGCCATGGCGGCACCGGCTTCGTCCCGTCCGAGATCGCCACCGGTCGTGAGGCGACCGAGGACGGCAGGCCAGCCGCCGAACGCGTCGAGGCCCGACCCCTCGAGGTGCGCCGTGCGCGGAGCCGGCATGTCAGGAGGCGGCCCGACGGCGCTGGCGGAGGATGCGGCGGCGTTCCCGTTCGGTGCACCCGCCCCAGACGCCTTCCCGCTCGCGCTCGCCCAGCGCGTGGTCGAGGCACAGCTCCCGGACGTCGCATGCGTCGCAGATGACCTTCGCCGGCCCGGCATCGTCATCGGTCGCCGGGAAGAAGACGAGTGGATCGACGCCGCGGCACGCGGCGCGCTTGCTCCAGGAGGTTTTCATTCGGACGACTCCGTCAGGGGGTGGACACACACCGACGACCCGGTGGTGTCACCGGTCACGGTCGACCGAGACTGGCATCCGACCAGTCCAGATGCAATCGACGACCCCGGCGGATCAGAAGGTGCGGCCTTCGGCGGCCAGCAGCTGTGCCACCGACTCCGCCGGATACCGCCGGTGTCCGCCTGGGGTCCGGATGCTCGGGATTCGGCCCTTGGTGGCCCAATCCGTCACAGCCCGCTCGGACACCTCGAAGAGCAAGGCGACCTCCCGGGTCCGCAGCAACCGGCCGCCGAGCGTTCCGCCCTCTGCGCCGGTCACGAGCTCGGTCGTGAGGCGCAGCCGCTCTATCTCACTCTTCGTAGTCACCATACTCCCGAGAGTACAGAAGAATCAGCATGACGGCAAGAAGTATTGATATCACGGAGCGTGCGGCCGGGACGTCGCCTCAGAAGCGGCGATCAGCCTCGGAGGTCGTCGAGCAGCTCTGCCACCGTGTCGTGGCCGAGGCGGGTGGCGTGGTCGTAGTCGGCGTGGTCGATGACCAGGTCCACGGGTCCGGCGGCCACGGCATCGACCTGAGCGTCCGTGAGCTGGAAGTGGACATAGTGGACCGAGGCCGTGATCTCGTCACGCGTCAGCTGGGAGGCGTGGGCCTCCTCCGGTGCGGCCCGCACGGTGACGGCTTCGGCGCCCTTGCCCGCTCGCAGCGCCACGGACTGCTCGATGCCGACCAAGCGGGGCAACCAGTCGCGCAGTGCGAGTTCGGAGGTGAGTTCGAGGAACAGGGTGGCGGCCAGCTGACCTGGCTCCGGGATGAGCGGGTTGTAGGTGCGCAACTCGGTCTCGATGGCCTCGTCGGAGATGAGCTTCTCGACCCGGGCCATCTCCTGGATCTGGAACCGGATGGTCTGGCGGTTCTCGAACACGATGGTCATGAACGGCCCGACGCCGATCCGCCGCTTCTTCTTGAGCGCGATCACCTCGGCACGGAAGCTCTCCCGCTCGCGCTCGTACTGGCGCAGGTCGGCGATGTCGTCGAGGGTCAGCTTGCGGGTCATGGATCTCTCTTCTCTCGTCTCTCGTTCCGGGGGTGGCGTCCCGAAACGTCCGAGGGGGCCGGCGGAACCGACCCCCTCGTGCAACTCGGTACGCGGCACCCCTCACGGGGTGCCCCTGGCTTGCTAGGCCGGCAGCTCTTCGAGGCCCTGCTGGAAGCGACCAGCGTGGCTCTTCTCGGCGCGAGCCAGCGTCTCGAGCCACTCGGCGACCTCTTCGAAGCCCTCGTCGCGGGCGGTCTTCGAAAAGCCGGGGTACATCTCGGTGTACTCGTAGGTCTCACCGGCGATGGCCGACTTCAGGTTCTCGGCCGTGGTGCCGACGGGCTCACCGGTGGCCGGATCGCCGGTCTCGGCGAGGAAGTCGAAGTGACCGAATGCGTGGCCGGTCTCGCCCTCGGCGACGGAGCGGAACAGCGCCGCGATGTCGGGTTGACCCTCGACGTCTGCCTTCTGGGCGAAGTACAGGTAGCGGCGGTTGGCCTGGCTCTCGCCGGCGAACGCCTCCTTGAGGTTCTCTTCGGTCTTGGAGCCCTTGAGCTCAGCCATGGGGTGTTGCTCCTTGTTGCTTGTTTCTCATTGGGTGGGTTTCGGTGGCGAGGCAGTCCCGGCAGCGCCCCCGGAAGACGATCTCGGTGGCGTCGGCGAGGAAGCCGTAGGGGTTGTCGTCGTCGAGGCGGACCCCGGGGAACCGGGCGTCGATGTCCTGGACCGCGCCGCAGTCGTCGCACACGAGGTGGTGGTGGTCGCCGACGTTGGGGTCGAATCGAGCCGAGCCCGTTCCCAGCTGGAGCTGGCGGAGCTCGCCCATCTCGGCCAGCTCGTGCAGCGTGGCGTACACGGTGCGCAGGCTCACCGACGGCATGTCGGCCACGACGGCGGCGTGCACCGACTCCGCCGTGGGATGACTCGGGTTGTCGTGCAGGATGCTGAAGATGCGCTCACGCTG
>JBPPNA010000027.1:0-30313 GCA_051306355.1 Acidimicrobiales bacterium
TCAGCGGAGCGTGCGCAGGAAGGCCTCGACCTCGGCGCGATCCCTCGTCCGTCGCATGGGCGGCAGCCCCCGGACGAGATCCCACCGATACCGGGCCGTGGCGAGGCGGGGGTCGAGCACGGCGACGACGCCGCGGTCGTTCGCCGTGCGGATGAGGCGGCCCGCACCCTGGGCGAGGAGCGTGACGGCACGAGGCAGGTCGATGAGGTCGAACGCCTGTCGGCCGATCTTCTCGCGCCGGGCCTCGAGCAGGGGATCGTCGGGCCGTGCGAACGGCAGCTTGTCGATCACCACGCACGAGAGACTGGCGCCGGGGATGTCGACTCCTTCCCAGAACGACATCGTGGCGAACAGGCTGGTCTCGGGTTCTGCGGTGAAGCGCTCGAGCAGCGCGGGCTTGGGGAGCTCGCCCTGGACGATCAGCGGCGTGGCGATCCGATCGCGCAGACCGTCGGCCGCCTCCTGCATGGCCCGCCACGACGTGAACAGCGCCAGCGTCCGACCGCCGGCGGCATCGATCAGGTGGGCGATCTCGTCCTGCACGGCAGCCGCCCGGTCCTGGCGCGGGTCGGGTAGGTGCGCAGCGCAGTAGAGGAGGGCATTGGTCTCGTAGTCGAACGGACTACCCACATCGAGGACGTCGGTGTTGGGTCCGGGCATGCCGAGCCGCTCAGGGAGCTTCGGTGGGATGGTGGCCGAGCACAGCACGGCGGTCGTCTCCTCCCAAAGGACGTCGCGCAGCAACGCACCGACATCGATGGGGGCGATCCGCAGCCTGGCCGACCCTGCACGACCCTCGACCCACGACACGCTCCCCGTGGGCACGACCGTGGCGGCGGCGACGTCGTCGAGGAGCCCGGTGAGCTGGCGGGTGGCTCGGTTGCGGCGAGCGACGACGTCGGGATCGGCATCGGGGACCTTGCGCAGCGCAGCGCTGGCGTCGTCGAGCTTGGGACGGAGCTGGGTGAGCTGGCTCGCGAGCTCCTTCGGGGCCGGGTCGAGGCGCTGGCCCAGGAGGCCGTCGAGCACGTCTCCGATCCGTGTCCCCGTCGCCAGGATGTCGCCGACCAGGGCATCATCGGCGATGACCCGCCCGATGGCGTACGCCGCGGCACTGACGCGGCCGGCCGACAGCTCACTCCCTGCGGTGGAGGAGATCACCTCTTCGAAGCGGTGGGCCTCGTCGAGGACCACGAGGTCGTGCGGGGGAAGGATCACACCGCCGGCGGCGAGATGGGTGCCGTAGAGGTAGCTGTTCACGACGATGACGTCGGCCTCGTTCGCCCGTTGCCGTGCCGCCTCCGCGAAGCAGGTCTCGCCCTTCGGGCACTTCGCAGCGCCAGGGCACTCGTCGGCGCCGACGCTCACCGCGTCCCAGACCGGCGCGCGGGGCTCCACCGCCAGCTCGGCGCGGTCGCCCACCTCCGTCTCCGCCGCCCACCCCAGCACGGCGACGAGGCCGGGATCGTCCGTGCCGATGTCGAGCTTGCCCTTGCGATCCTCGAGCAGCTCGTGGACACGCTGCCGACAGACGTAGTTCGATCGCCCCTTCAGGATCGCCCAGCTGAAGTCCCGGGCACCCTCGGCCGCGTGCTCGGCGAGGAACGGGAGGTCCTTCGCCGCCAGCTGGTCCTGCAGGGCCTTCGTGGCCGTCGCCACCACCGTGCGGCCGTTGCTGCGCACCGCCGGGAGCAGGTAGGCCAGCGTCTTGCCCGTGCCCGTCCCGGCCTGCACGACGAGGTGCCGGCCCGACGCGATGCTGGCCTCCACCGCCTCGGCCATCTCGCGCTGGCCGTCCCGGACCTCGCCGCCACCCGGCAACTCGGCCACGATCGAGGCGAGTGCACTGGCCAGGTCGGACATCGGGGCGACGGTACTCGCCCCCTGGGACAGGGCGGATCGACCCCACGCAGTCAACCCGGTACGAGCCAGACCGGTGCCGGTCAGTCCAGGTCCCGGCGCATGCACACCCGCAGGTCCGGGTCGAGGCCGTGTTCGGTCTCCTGCTTCACCTTGGCGGCGAGCTCGGGGCCGACCTCGTCCTCGAGCAGCACGCGGAATCCACGACGCTCGTAGTACGGACGGTTCCATTCCACGTCCCGATACGTGGTGAGCGTGATCGCAGGGCGACCGGTACCGAGGCACCACACGAGCGCCGCCTCGAGGAGCGCACCACCGTGGCCCCGGTGCTGGCGGTCGGGTCGCACCGCGACCTCTTCGACGTGGCCCATGCCATCGACGGTGTCGACCACGATGAAACCGACGGGCTCGTCGGCCTCATCGACCGCGACCCACGCCCGACCCGAGTCGATCCAGGTCGAGAGCTGGTCGAGCGTCGGTGGGAGATCCTCGGCACGATCCGCGATTCGGGGATCATCGTGCTCCGCGAAGCGCAGGCTCGCCAGCGAGGCGATCGCCTGGATGTCGAACCGCTCGTCTGTCCGCGGTGGTCGCGTGGTCCCTGCCATGGGGTGATGGTGACCGGTGGGTGGCCACCGTGCCAGCGCGATGCTCAGAGGTGATCGGTGACGGCTCCGGCCCGGTCGGCCTCGAGGGCGATGGCTCCGTCGATGCGCGGAACCTGCACGGGCACGGTGAGGGTGCCGTGCTCGTCCTCGTAGCGGATGACGTTGACCACCGCGCCGTAGACGAGCAGCCGGCCGAAGAAGGCGAGCCAGGCGAGGAGGGCGATCACGATCCCGAGCGACCCATAGAGCGCCGTGGAGTTGGCCACGAGCCGGGGGACCAGGAGCGAACCGACGAGCTTGAGGATCTCGAACCCCACGGCACACACCACCGCACCCGGGAGCACGGCCTTCCATCCCACCTGCGCCCGTCCGAGCTGGGTGAACGTCCACAGGAACAGGCCGACGTTCACCGCCAACCCGAGCAGGATCGACACCGGGGCGAGGAACGCGGGCAGGAAGTTGAGCACCGTCGTGAGGGCGAACGACGCCAGGAGGATGACGGCTGCACCCATCAGCCAGAGTACGGCACCGACCTTGTCCTTCAACCCCTCGGCCTTCGTCTGCCACGCTCGATCGGTGGCCCGCTGCACGGCGGCGATGATCGCGAGGCCGGACCAGAGCAGGCCGAGGACGCCGATGACGGAAGCGGCCCGCCGCGATTCCTGGGCGTTGTCGATCGCCTCGGCCAGGCTCCCCGCGGTGTCGCCGTCCTGGGGGAGGCCGAAGGCCTCGACCACGTCGGTGGCGAACTCGGCGTCGCCCTGGGCGAGGAAGCCGGTGACGGCGATCGCCACCAGGATCAAGGGGATCAGCGAGAGGAACCCCTGCAGGGCGATGCCGTTTGCCAGTGCGGTCCCCTGGATCTCGCCAAAGCGTTCCTGGATGCGGAGGAGCGCGCCGAGCACCGGTACGTCGGCCAGCTTCGCCTTCAGTTTCTCCACGGACCCCTTCTACCCCACCGGACCCGGACGACGGTCTCGGGGACCGCGACCGGTCCACGTCGCGGCGGTAGCGTCGCCTTCGATGGGCATCGACGGCATCGACCTGACGCGCGTTCCACGCCACGTCGCCGCGGTGATGGACGGCAACGGTCGGTGGGCCCAACGACGGGGCCTGAAGCGCACCGAGGGACACGCGGCCGGTGAGGAGGCGCTCCTCGACTCGACCTACGGGTGTCTCGACATCGGCGTCGAGTGGTTCACCGTGTACGCCTTCTCCACGGAGAACTGGCGCCGGCCGCGCGACGAGGTCCGGTACCTCATGAACTTCAACGAGTCGTTGCTGCTCCGCCGCCGGGACGAGCTCCACGACAACGACGTCCGGATGCGATTCGTCGGCCGGCGCGACTGGCGGGTGCCGAAGCGGGTCCTGCGTCGCATGGACGAGGCGCTCGAGCTCACGCAGCACAACACCCGGATGACGCTGACCATCGCGTTCAACTACGGCGGTCGGGCCGAGATCGTCGACGCCGTACGCCGCATCGTCGAAGCCGGGGTGCCGCCGGAGAAGATCACCGAGAAGACGATCGCCAAGCACCTCTACGACCGGGAGATGCCCGACCCCGACCTGATGATCCGGACGTCGGGAGAGCAACGGATCTCCAACTACCTCCTGTGGCAGCTGGCCTACAGCGAGCTCGTCTTCCCCGACGTGCTCTGGCCCGACTTCCGGCGCGAGCATCTCTTCGACGCGGTGCGCGAGTTCCAGGAGCGGGCGAGACGCTTCGGCGGGCTCGAAGACGAGGGCTGAGGCCGACCCATGAGCGGCCTCTACCGCGACGAGGGTGTGGTGCTGCGGACCTACAAGTTGGGCGAGGCCGATCGGATCGTCGTGTTCGCCACCGCCGAGCACGGCAAGGTCCGAGCCGTGGCCAAGGGAGTGCGGAAGACCTCGAGCAAGTTCGGGGCCCGGCTCGAGCCGCTCTCGCACGTGGCGCTCCAGCTCTACGAGGGCCGGAACCTCGACATCGTCACCCAGGCCGAATCGATCGACTCGTTCCGCCCCATCCGTGAGGATCTCGATCGCTACGGCGCGGCGCTCGGTGCCCTCGAGGTGATCGATCAGCTGTCCATGGAGGGCGAGGTCGACGGTCGCCGGTTCTCGATGCTGGTGGGGGTCCTGAGGACGATCGCCAGCAACGCCAACCCCATCGTCCTGCCGGCGTTCTTCCTCAAGGTGCTGGCCCACGAAGGGTTCCGGCCGGAGGTCGAGCAGTGCGTGTCGTGCGGCGGAGGTGACCCGCTCGTGGCCATCGACCTGCTCGCGGGCGGGATGGTGTGTCCGGCCTGCCGACAGGGGCGGGCCGTGTCGCCCGAGGCGCTGCGCCTCCTTCGCGCCGTACTCGGCGGCGGGTTGGGGTCGCTCCTGGCCGAGGAGCCGTCGCCGGCGACGGGCGAGCTGGCGGCCATCGCCACCGAGGCGGTGGAGCACCACATCGAACGGCGCCTCCGTACCCCTGGGTTGCTCGACCGCAGCCTCAGCTAGTCACCGGTCGGTCGACACGGCTCGTCATGTGTCGATCAGCTTCCAGCGGTTGGCTCTCGCGTCCCACTGGAGCCACATCTGCTGGTCGGGATCCCACTGGATGTAGGTGTTCCTGGCCTGGTCCCACTGAGGCGGCGGCATCGGGTTGACCTGCGGCGTGGTCGGCGCCTCTGCCCGGGGATCGGTGCCGGGCGCCACGAAGGGCGCGGGGCCTGCGGTCGGGCTGGCATCGTCGGTCGTGCCGAAATCGTCGTTCGGTGTGAGGGGCGGTGCCCAGATCTCGTCCTCGATCGGCGCCGGCGACGGATCATCGAACATGCCGGGCTCGTGATCGTCGGGTGGCGCATCCGGTCGCAGCGCGACCTCCTCGGGCGCAAGAGCGGATTCCTCCGCCGGGTCGGCTTCGGGGCCGCTCCACCATTCGGGGTTCACGCCGATCTCGGGTGGGGCCACGTCGGCAGGGAGGGCAGCTTCGTCCGTGGGCCCGGAGTCGCCGAACGGCGCCTCGCCTGGGCGGCCGAGCGGATCGTCGTGGTCTGGTGGGGTGCTGATGCCAGCCGTCGACGGGGGCGCGGGCGACTCGCCGGGGATGCCGGAGATGTCCGGGACCACGGACTCGGGGACGGCGGGGTCCACGAAATCTCCGGGTCGCAGGGGCCCACTCGTCGATGGTCCGCCAGGGTGCGGACCCACCGTCGTCAGTGCGGTGGGAGCCGGTCCGGCCGCCGGGTCGGACGATGGAGGAGATGGCGGGAGCACCTGGGAGGGGTCCTGCCATGCCGGTGTCGAGGCGCCCCAGGCGGGCGCGCCGGCAGGTGCCTCGGCGTGGTGCGGACGCACCGGCGTGCCCTGGTCGCGCCTCGACACGACATACGTCTTGGCCACCATGTCGCCGACGCGGCGGTGCCCGGTCGTGGTGAGCCCCACGATGAAGCCGACGAGGGGGAGGAACCACGGCGCGGCGTCGACGATCCACGCGAGCGTGCGCACCAGACTGCGACCGACACCGGCCCGCCTGCCCTGTTCGTCGACCACGCGGAGCCCGATCAGCAGCTTTCCTGGCGACCCGCCGGTGAGCCCTTGGAGGAGCACGAAGAAGACGAAGTAGGCGATGCTGGCCAGGGACTGGATGGCGTTGTCGTCGTCGCCGGTGATGAACACCCGGTCCTCGAGACCCTCGATCGGGATCTCGCTGACGTCGAGGCACGAGGTGACCAGGTCGCCGCTGGGATCATTGGCCCGCACGAGCTCGCAGGCGTCGCCGACCGCAGCGGCGTCGGGGATCTCGACGTACTCGGCCAGCATGGCGAACAGCGCCAGCGACAGACCGGCGTAGACGACCAGGTCGAGGACCCAGGCCAGGATGCGACGCCCCATGACCGCGGTGGCATCGTGCGAGGGGTCCGGCGTTCCGTACGTCTGGGACGGGTACGAGGAGTCGGTCACGGCGCCGGTTTACCACCTCACATGGGGCGGGAGCGCCGGCCAGACGGTCGTCTGGTGGGGCCGGTGCGGCGGAACCGGCTTCCGGCGCCCGTGGGAGGCGTCGGTAGGCTCCCGCCCCTATGACCGACCAATCGACCGACACGGCGCCCTCCGATTTCGGCCCCGACCTCTTCGACAAGGTCGTCAACCTCTGCAAGCGGCGTGGGTTCGTTTTCCCGTCCGCCGAGATCTACGGCGGGTTCCGCTCCACCTACGACTACGGCCCCGTGGGCGTCCTCCTGCTCCGCAACGTGAAGGAGGCCTGGTGGCGGTCGATGGTGCAGCTGCGCCACGACGTCGTCGGCCTCGACGCCTCGATCCTGTCGCCGCCCCCCGTGTGGGAGGCCTCCGGGCACCTGGCCAACTTCACCGACCCGCTCGTGGATTGCACCGAGTGCAAGACCCGGCATCGCCTCGACAAGCTCGAGGACCCCGACACCTGCCCCGAATGTGGCAAGCACGGCACGTTCACCGAGGCCCGACAGTTCAACCTCATGTTCAAGACCCATGCCGGGCCGGTCGAGGGCAAGGGCCACGAGGTCTATCTCCGCCCCGAGACGGCGCAGGGCATGTTCCTGAACTTCAAGAACGTGCTCGAGACCTCGCGCAAGAAGCCGCCCTTCGGCATCGCACAGATCGGCAAGTCGTTCCGCAACGAGATCACCCCTGGCAACTTCGTGTTCCGGACCCGCGAGTTCGAGCAGATGGAGATGGAGTTCTTCGTTCCCCCCGCCGAGGCCGACGAGTGGTACGAGTACTGGTGCCGGACCCGCTACGACTGGTACCTCGAGTACGGCATGCCATCGGAGAAGCTGCGACTGCGGGCCCACGACGCCGACGAACTGTCGCACTACTCCTCAGGCACTTCGGATGTCGAGTACCTCTTCCCCTGGGGATGGGACGAGCTGGAGGGCATCGCCAACCGTGGCGACTTCGACCTCAACCAGCACGCCACCCACTCCAACACCAAGCTCGAGTACTTCGACCAGCAGGCCAACGAGCGCTACGTGCCCCATGTCATCGAGCCCGCCGCCGGCGCCACCCGTACGGCGATGGCGTTCCTGATGGCCGCCTACGACGAGGAGACGGTCAACGACGAGACCCGCACGGTGTTGCGCTTCAGTCCCCGCATCGCGCCGTACAAGGTGGCGGTCCTGCCCCTCTCGAAGAAGGACGAGCTGGTCGGCGTCTCCGACGAGGTGCTCGCCCTGCTCCAGCCGCACTACATGTGCGATCTCGACGTCACCCAGGCGATCGGTCGCCGGTACCGCCGGCAGGACGAGATCGGCACGCCGTACTGCGTGACCATCGACTTCGACACCCTCGAGGACCGTGCGGTCACCATCCGCGAGCGTGACACCATGGCCCAGGAGCGGGTCCCCATCGACGGTCTCCGGGACCGCCTCGCCGAGCGCCTCGGCTTCTGACGCTGCCAACAGGGTGATCTGATCGGTCTGGGGCTGGCGTCTGTCGGGCGGGATCCATGGGAACGGAGGTCCGCATGCTCTGGTTCATCCTCGTCCTGTTCGTGTTCGGCATCTTCTTCGGTGCCATTGCCCGTCTGCTGGTGCCCGGGCGCGACCCGATGGGCTGCATGGGCACGTGGGCGCTGGGTGTCGCAGGCTCGTTCCTGGGCGGTTTCCTCGGCTACGTGATCTTCGGGGCCAACATCGACGACGGGCCGTTCCAGCTGGGCGGCATCTTCGGGTCGATCATCGGCGCCGTGCTCCTGCTGTTGCTCGTCCGCGTGCTCCGCGGTGACAACGGTCGACGTCGGCGCGGGCGTTTCTGACGCCGACCTCGCAGCGCGCCGTCGGTCCCAAGCGGCACACTGGCGGTGTGGATCAACTCGTCGCCATCGGAGACATCGATGTGCCCGCTCGACTGCGGGCCAGGGTGCGTCGGGTGGTGTCTCACCGCCCGGGCGAAGCAATCGAGCCACTGGTCGCCGACCTGCGCGCCCACCTGCCGCGCCGGGTCCTCGTCCTGGGCGCCGGCCAGGCGACGGCCGACGTGGCCGACGAACTCCACCTCCACGGTCTCCCCGTGGTGCTCCACACCGATGACGACGTGGTGGTCGACGACGGTGTCGACCGCCGGTGGGTGACCGATCCGGGGCCGGCGATGGAGGTGGTGGATGATCTCCTCGACCTCATCGGCAACACCCCGATGATGCGCCTCGACCGCACCGGGCGCGATCTCGACTGCACGTTGCTGGCCAAGCTCGAGCAGCTCAACCCTGGCTCGTCGAGCAAGGACCGCCCGGCCATCGCCATGGTCGACGCTGCGGAGCGCGAGGGCGTCCTGCAGCCCGGCGGGACCATCGTCGAACCGACGAGCGGCAACACCGGCGTGGGTCTGGCCATCGTCGCCGCACGCCGCGGCTACCACTGCGTCTTCGTCTGCCCCGACAAGGTGGCTCCGGACAAGATCGCCCAGCTGCGGGCCTACGGAGCAGAGGTGGTCGTGTGCCCCACGAGCGTGGAGCCCGATCACCCCGAGTCCTACTACTCGGTCTCGGACCGCCTGGCCCGGGAACGACCGGGAGCCTGGAAGCCCGACCAATACCACAACCAGCACAACCCCCAGTCGCAGTACGACACCACCGGCCCCGAGATCTGGCGCCAGACCGCCGGCCGCATCACCCACTTCGTGTGCGGTGTGGGCACTGGTGGGACGATCACGGGCATCGGGCGATACCTGAAGGAGCAGAACCCCGATATCCGCATCATCGGCGCCGACCCCGAGGGCTCCGTGTACAGCGGCGGCGCCGGCCGGCCCTACCTGGTCGAGGGCATCGGTGAGGACTTCTGGCCCAGCACATACGACCCCGACATCCCGGATGAGATCGTGGCCATCAGCGACGCCGAGTCCTTCGCCACCGCCCGGCGGGTCACGAGGACCGAAGGGCTGTTGATCGGCGGATCGGGCGGCACCGCCATCGCAGCCGCACTCCACATCGGCCGCGACCTGCCCCAGGACGCCGTGGTCGTGGTGCACATCCCCGATTCCGGCCGGGGGTACCTCTCCAAACTCTACGACGACGGCTGGATGGCCGACCACGGCTTCCTCCGGGCCACCGGGCCGCTCATCGAGGATCTCCTCACCGGACGCGACCCCGACCTGCCGTTGTTGGTCCACACCCATCCCGAGGAGACGGTCCGGGTGGCGATCGACATCATGCGCGAGTACGGGGTGAGCCAGCTCCCGGTGGTCAAGGCCGAACCCCCTGTCGTGCTCGGTGAGGTGATGGGCGCTGTGAACGAGGTCGACCTCCTCGCCTCGGTGCTGGCCGACCCCGCTTCCTTCGACCGACCGGTCGGCGATGTCGTGGGGGCACCGCTGCCGACCCTCGGGCTGGGTGAGCCGCTCGACCACGCGGTTGCGCTGCTGGAGACGGCCTCGGCGGCCCTCGTCCTCGATGCCGGCCATCCCGTCGCCGTGGTGAGCCGGGCGGACGTCCTGCGCTCGGTCGGCCGGCGCGACGGCGGAGACCACGACGTCAAGCAACCCGACGGAGATGGCCGATGAACGATTTCGAGACCCGGTGCGTGCACGGCGCCGGCGCACCCGATCCCCAGACCGGTGCCGTCGTGCCGTCGATCTCCCTCGCCTCCACCTTCGCCCAGGACGCGGTCGGCAAGCACAGCGGGTTCGAGTACAGCCGGTCGGGCAACCCGACCCGGTCCGCACTCGAACGCCACGTGGCCGCGCTGGAAGGTGCGGAGCACGGTCTCGCCTTCGCGTCGGGTCTGGCCGCCGAGGATGCCGTCCTCCGGCTGCTCGCGCCCGGCGACGCCGTGCTGATGTCCGACGACGCCTACGGCGGCACGTTCCGACTCGCCCGCCAGGTCCACGCACCAGCCGGGCTGGTGGTGGACACCACCGACCTCGCTGACGTCGATCAGGTCCGGGCCCAGTGGGACGACCGCATCCGTCTCGTCTGGGTCGAGACCCCCACGAACCCGCTCCTGCGGGTCGTCGACATCGAGGCCATCGCCGCCTTGGCCCGCGACCACGGCGCCCTCCTCGTGGTCGACAACACCTTCGCCACTCCTGCGCTCCAGCTCCCCCTGACCCTGGGCGCAGACCTGGTCGTGCATTCGAGCACCAAGTACCTGGGCGGTCACAGCGACGTGGTCGGCGGGTTCGTCGCTGCGAACGATGAGGCCCTCGCCGAGCGCGTCCGCTTCCTGCAGAACGCCGCCGGCGCGGTGCCCAGCCCGTTCGACTGCTACCTCGTGCACCGCGGATGCCGCACGCTGCACCTCCGCATGGAACGCCACTGCGACAACGCCGCGGCAGTCGCCGCCATGCTGGCCGATCACCCCGCCGTGGCATCCGTCCTGTGGCCGGGCGACCCGGCCCACCCCGGTCACGACGTGGCAGCCCGCCAGATGCGGGGCTTCGGCGGCATGGTCAGCCTGCGGATGGCCGGGGGCGTGACGGCGGCCCGGCGACTGTGCGAGGCCACGCGCGTGTTCACGCTGGCCGAATCGCTCGGCGCAGTCGAGAGCCTGATCGAGCACCCCGGGTTGATGACGCATTCGTCGGTGGCGGGGACCGCCAACGAGGTGCCGGACGACCTGGTGCGTCTCTCCGTCGGCGTCGAGTCGATCGCCGACCTGCTCGCCGACCTCGAGCAGGCCTTGGATGAGTCCGGGAACGGGACGGACTAGACGGTTCCGTGGGCATCCGCGACGAGGACATCGCCCGGCTGCGGGCCACCATCGACATCGTCGAACTGATCGGCGAGTACGTCCAGCTCAAGCAGGTCGGCCAGCGCTACCGCGGGCTGTGCCCCTTCCACACCGAGAAGACGGGCTCGTTCTACGTCAACGCTGTCGACGGGCTGTACCACTGCTTCGGCTGCCAGGCCTCGGGCGACGCCATCACCTTCGTCCGCGACCAGGAGCACCTCGGGTTCGTCGAGGCCGTGGAACGGCTCGCGTCCCGGACCGGCATCTCCCTCACCTATGACCAGCCTGGTGAGAACCGGTCGCGCGCCGACCGCAAGCGTCTGGCCGACATCCTCGAGCGGGCCGAGGACTTCTACCATCAGCGCCTGCTGGAGTCCCCGGACGCCGCCGCAGCCCGCAAGTACCTGCGTGACCGGGGGTTCGACGGTGCCGAGGTCCGGGAGTGGCGCCTCGGTTGGGCTCCCGACGACTGGGACCAACTGTCCCGCCACCTGCGACTGTCGCAGAAGGACCTGATCGACACCGGGCTCGGCTTCGTCAACCGCCGCAGCAAGGCCCAGGACTTCTTCCGGGGACGGGTGCTGTTCCCGATCCACGACCCCGACGGGACACCGGTGGGCTTCGGTGGGCGCATCATGCCCGGCGAGGACGGCCCGAAGTACATGAACACCGGTCAGACCAAGCTGTACGACAAGTCCCGGGTGCTGTTCGCCCTCGACCGGGCCAAGGCGGGCATCGTGCAGGCCGACGAGGTCGTGGTGTGCGAGGGCTACACCGACGTCACCGCGTTCTTCCGGGTCGGCGTTCCCCGCGCCGTGGCCACCTGCGGGACCGCCCTCACCGACGACCACGTCCAGCTCCTGCGCCGGTTCGCCCGACGCATCGTGTTGGCGTTCGACGCTGACACCGCCGGCCAGGCCGCAGCCGACCGCTTCTACCGCTGGGAGGACAAGTTCGACCTCGACGTCGTGGTGGCCGCGCTGCCCGCCGGGGTCGACCCGGGCGACATGGCGGACTCCGACCCCGAGGGTCTGGTGGCGGCGGTGGCCGAGGCCCGGCCCTTCCTCGAGTACCGGCTCAGCCGCATCCTCGACGGCGCGGATCTCGATTCGGCCGAGCATCGCGCCCGTGCCGCCGAGGACGCGCTGTCCGTCATCGTCGAGCACCCCAACGACCTCGTCCGCGACCAGTACCTGATGCAGGTGGCCGACCGCTGTCGCGTCGACGTCGCTCGACTGCGGGAACGGCTGCGGTCCGGGAAGGTCAAGCGTCGCCCCCCGCCGGAGGAGCCGAAGCGGCGGCGCGAGGACGACGATCCCGGTCCCTCCGAGCCAGCCCCCGACGGTGGTCCCGGTCCCGTCGCCGCCGACCGCTCGTATCGGGCCGGGGTCCCCGCACCGGAATCGTCCTCCGCGGTGGAGGTCCTCCGCTTGGCGGTCAACCGTCCCGAGACGGTCATCGACTGGCTCGACGAGCGCCTGTTCGACGATCCGCTCCACCGGGAGACCTACCAGGCGCTCATGGAGGCGTCCACGATCCACGAGGCCATCGAGTCCGCGCCTCCGGACGTGGCTGCCCTCCTGTCGAGGCTGGCGGTGGAGGAGCCCGTGGCCGATCCGCTCGACCCGATCCTTCTGCTCGTCCGGTCCTTCGGCCTGCGCGAGCTGGCCATCGAGCGAGCATCCGGGGACGCCGATCTCGACGTCCTGGCCCGCTTGGCTCGCCTGGTGGGACAGATCGGTGAAGGGGGCGATCGCGGGGCAGTGGCGGCACGGGAGTTGCTAACCTTCGTCACCCGACAGGGGGCGAGTTCATGACCCAGATAGCCGAGGAACCGACAGTTCCCACCGAGCTCATCGACCGCGTCGTCGACGAGGCGCGAGAGAGCGGAGCGCTCCATCTCGACGCGGCGATGCTGACCCTGAGCGTCGAGCTCACCCCCGACGTGCTCAGTGCCCTGAAGACCGCGTGCGGGAAGGCCGACGTCCGGCTCGACGAGGGCGTCGACGACGACCCGGCCGACGACGAGGAGCCGCTCAGCGACGCAGACGAGCTGACGCGGGCTCGCAAGCGGCGCGCCGCTGCCCGAGCTCTGAAGACGGTCAAGCCGACAGCCGGTGGCAGCAGTGACTCGGTGCGGATGTACCTGCGTGAGATCGGCCGTGTCCCGCTGCTCACCGCCGGCGAGGAGGTGTCGATCGCCAAGCGGATCGAAAAGGGTGAGCAGGCCAAGGAACGCCTCGCCGACCTGGCCGCAGCCGACGAGCTCGACCAGCTGGGGTTCGATGAGCGTCGCCGACTGCAACGCCGGGTCCGCGACGGCGACCTCGCAACCAGCGAGCTCATCCAGGCCAACCTCCGCCTGGTCGTCTCCATCGCCAAGCGCTACGTGGGTCGCGGCATGCAGCTGCTCGATCTGGTCCAGGAGGGGAACCTCGGCCTGATGCGGGCGGTGCAGAAGTTCGACTACACGAAGGGCTTCAAGTTCTCCACCTACGCCACGTGGTGGATCCGACAGGCCATCACCCGGGCCATCGCCGACCAGGCCCGCACGATCCGCATCCCGGTCCACATGGTGGAGTCGATCAACAAGGTCCACCGCATCCAGCGCAGCATGCTCATGGAGCTCGAGCGTGAGCCGACGGTCGAGGAACTGGCCGAGCGAGCCGACCTCACCCCCGATCGTGTCCGGGAGATCCAGCGGATCTCGATGGATCCGCTGTCGCTGGACTCGCCGGTGGGGGAGGAGGACGACTCCAACCTGGCCGACTTCATCAAGGACACCAACGCCGACGCCCCAGCCGACATGGCCGCCCGCACCCTGCTGAACCAGGCCGTGCTCGAGGCGCTCAGCGAACTGAACGAGCGGGAGCGCGACGTGATGCGCCTCCGCTTCGGTCTGGAGGATGGGCAGGCCCGCACCCTCGAGCAGGTCGGCCAGGAGTTCGGTGTCACCCGCGAGCGGATCCGCCAGATCGAGTCCAAGACCCTGGCCAAGCTCCGCCATCCCCACCGGTCCCAGAAGCTGCGCGACTATCTGGACGGCTGAGCCGACGGTTCGGAGCTGACGGGCGGGGTTGCTATCGTCGGCGATTCCTTCCGGGGTAGCTCAGCTGGCAGAGCAACTGACTGTTAATCAGTGGGTCGTGGGTTCGAGCCCCACCCCCGGAGCCACGAAACCGAAGGTCAGAGCCGGTCCGAGAGGGTCGGCTCTTTCAGTTTCGGCCCGGCCCAGACGCCGGTCGTGGCGCCTGTCTCGAGGGCGTAGGAGGCGCATTCCTCCGCGCAGAGGCCAGCCTCAGTCCACGTTTGGGCAGAAGGAGTCGAAGACGTACTCCTGCATGGACCCGTTCCATTCCACGCCGTTGGCCTCCAATGCGAGTCCGGTCAGTTCAGAGGATTCTGATGGCCCGAACGGGTCGTCCGGAAGCTCGGCGCCGTTGGTGGTGGCGTGGCCGTCCCAGTTCTCGATGACGGTGCGGCGGCTGAGGCACAGAATCGACCGGGGTCCGAAGGTTGGAGTCAGGCCAGGCACCGGAAGTTCATGAGCGCGCTCGCGCTCGCCATCGCCGGCGTGTTGCTCGGTGACGAGCAGGGCTCTCGTCGGAGATCGAGCCGAGGACGCCGAGGATCCTCCATCAGGCACATCGGTGTGGGGTGCTGTGCCGCGAGGACGCGTCGACGTGGTCAGGCGTCCCGTCGAGTCCCGATACGAAGTCGATTCCCATCGGGATCGGTGAGTTCGACCTCGCGTGCCCACGGTTGGTCGTAGACCTCGACACCGAACTCTGCAGCGATCGTGTCGACGTCGTCGACCCAGTAGTAGACGAGCGTGTTCGGTGAGGCGTCTCCGGTGTGTTCCGAGAGATGCAGATGTACCGCCCCGCGCTCCAAGAACAGGTACAGCGGAAGGTCCGGCGCGAACCGATGCTCACCCACGACCTGGAAGCCGAGCCGCTCGTACCACTTCGTGGTCTCATGACCGTCGGCCACGCGAAGGATCGGCACCATCTCTTCGGGCACCCCCGGATGGTGCCCGTTCGCGCGGGCTCCTCGCCAGCACGAATGGTTGTGTGCCGGTGATGTGCCAAGGGTGTTCTGGGATGTGCCGGTGATCGGCGGGGGACCGTCGAACCGGGGGACTCGAGTGGCGGCATCGAATGCCACCTGCCTGATCACCGTGGCGGGAACGGGTGGGGGACGCGACCGGCTCCTCCCGGGGGCCGGCCGTGCCGCGCCTGGTGCCAGAATCGTCGCCATGCCCGTCGTCTTCGTCCACGGGGTCCCCGAGACCGATGCGATCTGGGATCCGCTCGCCGAGCGCCTCTCGGTCGACCACGGCCACGATGTGTTCCGCCTCAGCCCGCCGGGCTTCGGTGCCCCGGTTCCCTCCGATTTCGAGCCGGTCCGTGAGTCCTACGTCGAGTGGCTGGCGGAAGCGCTCGAGACCATCGGTGGCGACATCGACCTCGTCGGCCACGACTGGGGTGCTGGGCACTCCTTCGGGCTCGTGACCACCCGACCGGAACTCGTCCGCTCGTGGGCGATGGACGTGGCCGGGTTGATGCATCCCGACTACGAGTGGCACGACATGGCCCAGCTCTGGCGGACACCGGACGTGGGCGAGGAGACGGTCTCCGGGATGATGGGCGCACCAGTCGACGACAAGGTCGCGTTGTTCGAGTCGCTCGGCATGCCGCCGGAGATCGGCCAGCGAGTCGCCGCCGCCAACGACGAGACGATGGGACGCTGCATCCTCGCCCTCTACCGCTCGGCTGGACCCGCTGACCTCGCGCCGATCTGGGAGGCACTGCCCACGACCGCGGCCACGGTGCCTGGAATGGTCATCGTGCCCACGGCGGACCACTACGTCGGTCCGCTCGAGTACTCGTATGCAGTGGCCGAACGTGCTGGCGCCGAGACCGCCACCTTCGACGACCTCGGGCACTGGTGGATGCTCGAGGACCCGGATCAGGCCGCCGAGGCGCTGGACGCCTTCTGGCGCGAGAAGGTCGTCGGACCGGCCTGACCGAGCCGGCAGCCAGCGCCGTCCACGTTCAACTCCAGAGCGACGACAGCGGACAAGTCCGAACCTCGCAGGACTGACGCGCCGATGCGACCTACGACCGCCGCCATGTCGTGTGGGTCGCTGCTGATCACCACGATCTCCTCACCGAGCGTGCCTCTGACCGTTGCGCCGATGTGAGCGTCGGCGACGTCGGACATGACCCCGGATCACAACACGAGGTTCGCAGCGGTGTTCGCGGCTTGGACATCGAGCTGGTGATCGCGGATTCGGAAGCGATTGAGAAGCGCGGCCGTGGGGTCCGTTCGGTCCCACCCGGCTTCGACCCGCACCGCGGTCGGCACCCCTGGAGCCACGAAGCGCCGTAGCATCGCCCTGTCGGGGCCCGTAGCTCAGCTGGTCAGAGCAGGCGACTCATAATCGCTCGGTCGCGGGTTCGAGCCCCGCCGGGCCCACGCAGATCGGGTGCCTCGGGCACCGTGCAGCCGGAGCTAGGGTCTTGGCCCATGTGCATGAGCTGTTTGTCGGCGGCCGAGGTCACCCTGATGCAGGGGACCGCCGTGGCCGCATTCGTCAAGGGTGGCGTCGTTCGAGCCCACGACCTGCTGATCGGGCGGCCGGCCTGGGAGCGCCAGCTGGAGGCACACGAAGCCAACGCCGACTTCCTCCGCACCATGGGTCTCGATCCCGACACGGTCCTCGGTCCGCCGCCGGCAACCGGCGCAGCTGCGACACGTCTGTGGCAGCGGGTCCCGGCACACCCTGGACCCGCCTTCGCACCCGCCGGTGGCTGAAACCCAGGACGTCAGTACTGAAGAACCCATCGCCCTGGGCTGGTACATCGCCGCTCTGGCGGTCTTCGTGGTGGCTGGGTACTACCTGAAGACCTGGTTGCTGAACTGGATCGTCGGCCCGCTGTTCCTGCTGATCGCGCTCTACCTCCTGCCCACATGGTTCGGTCGTCTTCGTCGGTTCGGACGGCGTCGGTGAGCTGGGCGGCACACGAGTTCGAGAACTACTTCATCCAGAAGCACGTGGGGCTCAAGGCTTCGTTCTTCGGCATCGCACTGGGGACGTTCGGCCCCGACCTGTTCACCAAGAGCTTCGTCTATGCATCTGACGACCCGGCCATGTTCCATCGCGGCTGGCCCGGAGTCGGGTTCTCGCACTCGCTGCTGTTCGGCGTCGCGCTCGCCACGCTGGTCCTCGGCATCACCCGGAGCCGCAACTGGGGGCTCGGCGTGCTCATCGGGCAATGGGCCCACGTGCTCACGGATGTGGCCGACACGGCAGGCGTGATGCTCTTCTTCCCGTTCTCCACCGAGCCGGTCACCATCAGCATGTGGAAGCACGCTGCAGTCGAGGGCCGGTACGGCGACGCCGCGGCCTACTACAGCAGCCTCGGCGGGGTCTGGGACCTCTTCTGGCTGGTGGTGGTCGTGTTCTTCGCCCACCAGACGTTCCGCCACTCGTACTTCCGAGACGTCATCGTCCCTGCCGACCCGCGAGCGTGGGGTTGGCTGCACCGGACGTTGCGACTGCCGGAGCGGGCCCTGCTCCTGGTCTATCGGGGGCTGCTGTTCTACGGGCTGGGCCGGATGATGGCGTGGTTCCTGTACGCCCGCTTCGGGGCCAGGACGCCGTTCCAACCCGTGTGGGGAGGCCCGACCTATCTCGGGCCCGGCAATGACCTCTCCGATGCCGGTCCGATGGAGGTCATCGTTCGCACGACCATCGGCGGGGTGTTCTTCGTGGCGTTCGTGCTGCTGCTGTGGAAGCTGTTCATCGGGCGCCTGTGGGCTCGTGGCTACGACCCGCCGTCGACCCAACGCGGGGCCGGCGTCCACGCAGTGTTCGACTGACCGGCTACTGCGAGCCGCTGGTCGAGGCGACGGCGCAGCGCGGTGAGGGGGAACTTCCGACGGTTTACGAACAGATAATCCGGGCATCCGGGTCAGACGTGCGAAGCGGCGGCCTCTCCCACCGCCACGAACAGGGAGGTGGAGGTGTCGATGAGGTCGGTGACCGACATGTCGATCCGGCCGTCGAGCCAAGCCGCGAGGATCTCGCTGAAGCCGCCGACCAGCATGGCTGCGCTCAGCCGGTCGACCTGTTCGGAACCGGAGGTGCCCCGACGGCGTGTCGTGTCGCGTTGGACGAGCTCGACGAGCCCGAAGCCGGTCCGCACCCGGTGGACGTTGAGGGCCTCGTTGCCGAGTGCCTCGACGAAGAGGACCCGGCCCCGGCGACGGTCCTCGTCGACGAAGCGGACCGTGGCCTCGACCGCGGCCCGCACCGCCGTCTTGGTGTCGTCGCCGGCAGCGATCACCGCGGTGGCGACCTCGTCACCGAGCTCCGCGACGACGGTGTCGTACACGGCCACGATGAGCGAGTCGAGCTCCTCGAAGCTCTCGTAGAAGTACCGCGGGTTCAGCCGGGCCTGGGCGCACACGGCGCGAACGGTGGTGGCGTTCGAGCCGTCCTTGGCCAGCAGTTCGAAGGCTGCATCGATGAGGAGGCGTCTGCGCTCACGTTGCCGCTCCTCGGGAGAGAGGCCGTTCCAGCGCGAGGGAGTTCGGTACGAAGTGGACATTGGCAACGCCCGTGACCTTACCGGTCCCCTTCTGGGTCGGGGCTTTCACACTGCCGGCTCGCGGGGGAAGCCCTCGACGGTGTGCAGTACGACCCGGGTCGAGGTCTCCCGTACCCCCATCGACTCCTTCAGCCATCGCAGGAGCTCGTCGAGCTCCTCGATGGACCGGGCCCGCACCCGAAGCTGGTAGTCGAAGCCGCCCGTGACGTGGACGGCGTCGACGACGTCGACCTGCTCTCGCAGGGCGTCGTCGATCCCGGCCCACGGGGCACCGGGGGAGAGCTGGAGATCGACGAGGGCATCGAGTGGTCGACCGATGGCGGCCCCACCGACCTTGATGGTGAACGCGTCGATGGCGCCCGACTCCCG
Source organism: Acidimicrobiales bacterium (assembly GCA_051306355.1). Classification (GTDB taxonomy): domain Bacteria; phylum Actinomycetota; class Acidimicrobiia; order Acidimicrobiales; family Salinilacustritrichaceae; genus Salinilacustrithrix. Next base: position 19,126 of record JBPPNA010000027.1, read on the forward strand.
CAATCGGCGCAGCCGCTGGCTCGCCGCGGACAGGGAGAGATGGACCTCATCGGCGATGTCGGTGACCGACGCTCGCCCGTCCGCCACCAGGTGTGCGAGGATCTTCCGGTCGATCTCGTCCATGACCGCATATCCTACGGTGAGGGCCGGCCTGCTACCACGATGTCAGCAGCCATTGCGCCGGTCTTCCCGACATCCTTGTTGTCATGGTTCTCCTCTTCGGATTCCTCGCCGGACTCGCCCTCGTGGCCCCCGTCGGACCGGTCGCCCTCACGCTCTTCGGCCTCGGCGCGGAGCAGGGCCGCCGCGTCGCGCTCGCCGGCGCCGGCGGCGTGGTGCTGGCCGACCTGTTGACCATGCCGGTGGCGCTCGGTGGCGCCGGACTGCTCGGTGGCCTCGACGCCGGCATCGTGCGTTGGCTCGAGGTGGCGATGGGCCTTGCCTTGGTGGCCCTCGCCGTGGTGACCGTGGTGCACGCCGAGCGGACACGGGCGATGCTGGGCTCCGTGCGACGCCCGGTCCGCACGTTGGCCGCCATGACCCTGCTCAACCCGCTCAGCCTCGTGGCCTGGGTCGGTCTCGCGCTCGCGCTGCCGGCGAGCATCCGCACGCCGTTCGCCCTCGCTGCGTTCGGCATCGGCGTGGTCGCGGCCTCGGCTGTGTGGCACACCGGCCTCGCCGCAGCATCCGGCTCGTTCGCCCATCGCCTGGGGCCCCGTCCCCGCACGCTCATCACGCGCGGCAGCGGTCTGCTGATGCTCGTGATCGGCGGCGTGCTGGTGGCCTGAAGGCCGCGGATCCAGGTCAGCGGCGGACGACGAGGTTCCCGAACCGGTGGCGGGTCTCGCTCACGGCCTGTTCCCGCAGGTAGTGGAGCAGTTCGATGCGGCCGCTGCGGGTCACCGGCCCGTCGTCGAGGTGGACGCCGGCGTCGGCAGCGGCGACACGCAGATCGGCTCCGACCCGACCCAGGACGCGGACGCGGTCGGTCCCCAGCCGGCCGATCCGTGCCGCGAACGCCGCCTCGGTCTCCTCGGTCTCCCACGACTCCGTCAGCGTGACCCCGCACGTCGCGACGGCGGCTCGCACCCGTTCGACGTGCGCGGTGGGGACTCCGCGCGCCACGCGGAGCACTGCCGCGGGGATGGGGCGGTACCGGAGGGTGTTCGCCTCGCAGAACAGGCCGGACGGGTCGTGGTCGACGCCGTACTCCCGGGCCCACCAGAGTTCGTCGTCCGTCCGCGCCCGGGCCAACCAGGCATCGGAGTCGGTGGTCGATGGTTCCGAGACCGAGACCCACCGGCCGAGTTGGCGGACGTAGTTCGGGCCACCGGCCTTGGCGCCCGGCCCGACCGAGGATCGTTTCCACCCGCCGAAGGGCTGACGCTGCACGACGGCCCCGGTGATCGACCGGTTGACGTACGCGTTGCCGACCTCCACCCGCTCGACCCACTCGTCGATCTCGACCGGGTCGAGGCTCTGGATGCCGCCGGTGAGTCCGAACTGACCGGCGTTCTGGATGGCGATGGCGTCGTCGAGGGTGCCGGCACGCAGGAGTCCGAGAACCGGACCGAAGCACTCGGTGCGATGGAACCACGAGCCGGCAGCGACGCCGATTCGCACCCCCGGGGACCACAGGCGGTCGTCGTCGCCGATGCGCCGCGGTTCCACGAGCCACGCCTCGCCGGGATCGAGCGTCGTGAGGGCGCGGCGGAGGTCGTCGCCCGGCGAGCTGATGAGTCCGTTGACGGTGGTGGTCAGGTCGTGTGCGGGTCCGACGGCGAGGCTCTCGATCGCATCGCGCAACTGGCGCAGGAACCGGGGCGAGTCGTAGACGTCGCCGACACAGATCGCGAGGCTCGCAGCCGAGCACTTCTGTCCGGCGTGCCCGAAGGCAGAGTCCACCAGGTCTGCGACGGCGAGGTCGATGTCGGCGTTCGGTGTGATGACCATCGCGTTCTTGCCCGACGTCTCGGCGAAGAGCCGCAGGTCGGGGGACCAGGAGCGGAACAGCTCCGCGGTGGTGATGCCGCCCGTGAGGATCACGGCATCGGCCCCTGTGACCAGGCGTCGCCCGACCTCGTTCTCGGGGGCCCGTACGTACTGGAGCACATCGCTCGGCACGCCCGCAGACCAGCAGCACTCGGCGACGATCTCGGCGCACCTCGGCGTCTCGGGGGCGGGTTTGAAGATCACGGCGTTGCCGGCGGCCAGCGAGGCGAGGACGCCGCCGGCAGGGATCGCGACGGGGAAGTTCCACGGCGGGATCACGGCGATGACGCCGAGCGGCTCGAAGGCCGCACCGTCGGCTTCGAGATCGAGGGCCCGCTCGGCGTAGTACCGGGCGAAGTCGATGGCCTCGCAGATCTCTGGGTCGGCCTGGGCGAACGTCTTGCCGCCCTCGTGCACCATGGCGCTCACGAGATCGGCGCGTCGGCGTCCCATCTCGGCGCCGACCTCCCGGACGATCTGGCATCGATCCTCGGCGGGGAGGCCCGCCCACGCTCGCTGGGCGGTGCGCGCCGTGTCGAGTCGGGCATCCATCGCCAGCAACGAGTCGTCGACGTCCGCGGTGGGCGGGTTCGAGGGGGTGCGAACGGCGTCGGCCGCCCAGCGCCGGTTGTGGTCGACGGTGGGATCAGTCTCGGGTTCGTTGTCGAACCCGGTGTCAGAGGGTGGTATCTCGACGCTCGGGTCGACGGTCCGATCCACGGTCCGGCGCGAGCCGCTGGGCACGGCCCACCGATCGTCCACGGCGCGACGGAAGGCGTGCTCTTGATCGGCGAACGCAGCGGTTCCGGGCGTGAGGCGGTCGAGCGCCCGCAGGAAGTTCCCCCGGGCCGCGTTCTCCTCCAGGCGCCGGAAGAGGTAGCTGATGGCCACGTCGAAGTCCGCAGGATCGACGATCGGCGTGTAGAGCAGGAGCCCATCGGCGTCGTCGCGGACGATGCGGGCCTGGGCCGGTGCCATGCCCTCGAGCATCTCGATCTCGATGCGGTCGGTCACTCCCCGGGCCGCTGCGACCAGGCGGGCGAACGCCACGTCGAACAGGTTGTGGCTGCCGATGCCGAACCGCACGGCCTCGGTTCGCTCCGGTGTGAGCGCCCAGTCGACGCAACGCTTGTAGTTGGCGTCGGTGTCTGCCTTGGTGGGGTACGGCGCCTGCTCCCAACCGTGCATGGCGGCGTCGACCTGTTCCATGGCGAGGTTGGCGCCCTTCACCAGTCGGATCTTGATCCCGGCGCCGCCACGACCTCGTCGTTCCCGTGCCCATGCGACGAGCTGGCCCAGGGCGTCGAATGAGTCCGGGAGGTAGGCCTGGAGCACGATCCCGGCCTCGACGTCGCTGAAGTCCGGCTCGTCGAGGACCCGGCAGAAGGCGGCCATGGTGAGCTCGAGGTCGTGGTACTCCTCCATATCGAGGTTCACGAACGTGTTGCGATCCTTCGCGGCGTGCAGCACCTGACGCAGCCGCTCGGCGATGCGGTCGACGCTGTCGTCCCACGCCCAGTGGTTGAGCTGGGATGCGATGGCCGAGATCTTGACCGAGACGTAGTCGACGTCGGGCTGGTCGAGGAGCCCGATGGTGGTCTCGAGCCGTTTGGCCGCCTCCCGCTCGCCGAGGACGGCTTCGCCCAGGAGATTGATGTTCAAGGCGAAGCCGTCCGTGCGGCGGCGGTGCAGATGGGTGCGGAGGGAACGGTCGTCGGCATCGACCACGAGGTGCCCGACGAGCTGCCGCATGCGTCGCCGGGCCAGCGGCATCACGATGCGGGGCAGACGCGGAGCGAGGCGGGCACCGACACCGAGTAGGAGGCGGTCGAAGGGGCTGAGGAATGTGGGCAGCGAGCCGCCTTCGGTCACCAGTCGGTGCAGCTGGTGCGCGGCGACGGCGTGCTCGTCGGGTCGGATGACGCGGTCGACGAACTGCATGGTGAACCTCACGCCGTCCGGATCCTCGATGAGGCCGTGCAGTCGCTCGGCCGTCTCCCGATCGTCCTCGGTGGTGGCGTCGCCGGCTGCCTCCAACCACCGTTGGACGAGCAGGACCGCCTCGTCGGCGAGCCGCGCCGCGTCGATCTCCGGGGCGTCAGCTGCGGTCACGGGATCGGAGGTGATGTCCTCATCATGTCGTACTCCGGTGCCCGTGCGTCGCGGCGCGCGCCGACCTCACATCGCCAGTGGCGCGACGGTCGCCCCGGTGGCGGCGATGAGATCGCCGGGTCGGATGCTCACCTCGAGCCCGCGTCGGCCGCCGCTGACGTGGATCTCTTCGGATACGGTCAGGAGCTCGTCCACGTAGACCGCGAGCTCTCGTCGGTGCCCCAACGGGGCGATGCCCCCGACCACCGAGCCGGTCAGGCGTTCCGCCACGTCGATCGCGGCCATCGTGGCACGCTTGGCGCCCGCTGCACGGGCCAGCGCCTTCAGATCGAGGGAGCCGCTCACGGGCACCACGGCCACGACGTGACGACTGTCATCCAACTCGGCGACCAGCGTCTTGCCCACGGTGTCGGGGTCGAGCCCGAACGTGGCCACGAGGCGATCGCCGTATCCCGCACCGCCGGCGACGTCGTAGTCGGTCTTGCGGTAGTCCACTCCTGCGTCGTCGAGCGCAATGGTGGCCGGGGTCTGCATCGTCAGAACTCGTCGAGCCAGATCGGTGCTCGGTCGAGGAGGTAGTGGGACACGGCCAGACAGCGGTCGAGGGTGTCGCAGAGCTGCTCCTGGCCGAGGAAGACGCGCGACAGCGACACCTCGACCTTCGCCACGATGGCCAGCGAGCGCTCGGGGGCATCGGTCACGGCGCCGAAGGAATCGATGGCGGAGACCTCCAGGGGGAGGTCGGGACCACCCTCGCCCGCCAGTTCCGTGGCCAGCACCAGGAGATCGGGACCCTTCGGCAGCGGGGGAAGGGCCCAGGTGAAGATCAGCGGGAAGTGGAAGTCGTCGGGCGGGTCGTCGTCCTCGCCGATGGCCACCAGCACGTCCTCGAAGGCGAGCAGGACGCGAGGATCGACATCGAGTGCGAGGTGGAGGTCGAGCGGTCCGCCGCAGGCCTCCTCGGGGTGCAGGTCGACCTCCCATGCCTGGCGGAGCGAGTACGTCTCGACGAAATGACGCTCGTCGTGGACGTGGAAGCCGTGGTCCACGGCGTGGTCCTTGAGGTCTGCCACGAACCCGGCGACGTCGATGGAAGCCATGGTCGTCAAGCCTGCCACGCGCCCCCGCCCCCACGGTCACCGACGGAAGTGGCGCTACCGTCCCCCGTGATGACCGACGACGACCTGCTCGCCGTTCTCGAAGACGCCGCGGGGGCCGTACGTCGCGCCCTGGCCGGTCTCGACGACTGGGGCCTGGCCGGTACCCGAACTGGCCAGTACCGGTCCGATCTCGCCGCCGACGAGGCTTGTCTCGCCGTGCTCGATCGCGCCGGCCTCGGATGGTTGAGCGAGGAGTCCGGCGTGGCCCACGCCGACCGGGAGGTCGTGGTGATCGTGGACCCCGTGGACGGTTCGACGAACGCCAGTCGTGGCATTCCGTGGTACGCCACGAGCCTGTGCGCCGTGGATGGCGACGGTCCGCGCGTGGCGGTCGTGGTCGATCAGGCGAGCGACCGCCACTACCGGGCGACGCGCGGCGGCGGTGCCACCATCGACGACCAGCCACTGACCCCATCCGGGGTGACGGAGCTGTCCCGGTCGGTGATCGGCATCTCCGGCTACCCGCCTCACTACCTGGGGTGGAAGCAGTTCCGGGCCCTCGGTGCGGCCGCGCTCGATCTGTGCGCCGTCGCCGAGGGGATATTTGACGGCTACATCGACTGTTCGCCGAGCGCCCATGGCTCCTGGGACTACGCGGCCGGTCTGCTGGTCTGCGCCGAGGCAGGGGTGCCGATGATCGACGCTTTCGATCGCGACCTGGTGGTCCTCGGCCACGAGGACCGTCGCACGCCGGTGGCGGCGGCGACCCCCCAGCTCCTCGACGAGCTCGTCGCAGCGCGACGGACGCTCCACTGGCCCGACGATCCCGTGCCCGCAGCCGGATGAGCCCGCTGAGCACGGTCTGGGCGAGCGGACACCACCGGTAGGATCGGCCGGTGAACGGCTTTCTCCATCGGTGCGCGCTGCGGGTCTACTCGAAGCTGCCAGTCCGCGCTCGACGCCACGTCGTGCGAGCCATCTCGCCGTCGTTCACGGTGGGAGCCATGTGCATCATCGAGCGTGACGACGGCGCCATCCTGCTCGTGCGGCACTCGTACCGTGAGCGTTGGGGCGTGCCCGGCGGTCTCCTGCAGCGCGGGGAGGACGTCGGGACCGGTGCCCGCCGCGAGGTGCACGAGGAGGTCGGTCTCATGATCGAGATCCTGGGCGAGCCTGCGGTCGTGGTCGACGCCGATCCCCAGCGGGTCGACGTGGTGTTCCGCTGCCGTCCCGCGCTGGGAGCCCCCCTGTCGGGTGTGGGTCCGCGTTCACCGGAGATCATCGAGGCGCGCTGGTTCAGTCCCGACGAGCTGCCCGAGCTCCAGTTCGAGACGGCGAGCGCGCTCGTCACCCTGGCGAGGGCCGCGGTGTCTCCCGTCGATCGACGCCTGCCCGAGCCTGTCTGGCCCCGCTTCGACTGATCCCGTGACACCCGACGAAGCGGTTCCAGGCGGGCTCGGACGCGCCGTCGCGTCGTCGAGCGGTGCCCTGACGGTGGCCATCCTGCCCCTGTTCCTGTTCGGCGCACTTTCGGGTCGCATCGGCGACGATCTCCGGTTCGGGCCGGCCGCGACGGGCGCGGCCCTCGCCGTGTTCTTCGTGTCCGGCGGTCTCACCGCGGTGCCGATCGGTTGGGTCACTGGCCGGCTCGGCGCCCCCACCGCCATGCGGGTGGGCGTGACCATCAGCGGCGCATCCAGCATCGCCATCGGATGGCTGGCGAGCTCGTGGTTCCACGTTGCGGGGTCGCTCGCCGTGGCGGGACTCGCCATCGGCTTCGTCGACACCGCAGCGTCTGCCTGGTTCGCCGCAGCCGTCCCCACCCGACGGCAGGGATTGGCGTTCGGAGTGAAGGAGGCCAGCGTGCCGATGGCCTCGCTGCTCGCCGGGCTGTCCATCCCGCTGCTGGCCGGCGACCTCGGGTGGCGGACCGTCTTCGTGCTGAGTGCCCTGTTGGTGCCGCTCGTCTGGGTCGCGGTGCCCACCGCGGCGCCGCCTCCCCCCCCGGTCGACCCCGTCGCCGTCGCGTCCGCCAAGCGGTGGGGGCCCCTGGTGCTCTTCGCCGTGGGCATGGCCCTCGGCGTCGGAGCAGCGACCGCAGCCGCGACCTTCCTCGTCCCGGGGCTCGAGGACCGGGGGTGGACGGCTGACGGCGCCGGGTTCCTCCTCGCCGTGGCGAGCATCTCGAGCATGGTCGCGCGCCTCGTGTTCGGTGGGGTGAGCGATCGCCGCCCTGGCGCCCTGTGGCCGATCGTCGTCGCATCCATGCTGCTCGGTGCCACCGGTCCCGTCCTGCTGGCCACCGGTCTCGACGGTCCGGTCCCCGTCATCGGCGCGATGTTGACCCTGGGTCTCGGCTGGGGCTGGACCGGTGTCGCCTACCACGCCGTGCTGGTCGCCACCCGCGACCGTCCTGCCCTCGGGGCAGGGATCGTCCTGGGCGGGTTGTCCCTCGGCGGCGCGTCCGGCCCGGTGATCTTCGGGACGATCTCGGCCGACGCGTCGTTCGCGTGGGCGTGGACGGCAGCAGGAGGGGCGCTGGCAGGCGGGGCGGTGCTCACGGCCGTGGCCCGATTGCGGCAACGCCCGGCCGACGAGAACGAGGGCAGCCCCGTCCTGCGTTGAGCAGAGCGACGGGGTGTCGACGGCGTGCGCGCCGGCGCGAGGTCCCCGATGTCAGACTGCGAGGGCCCGTGCCCGCGTGCTGGGGGAGCACGGGTGCCGGAGCTTGGTGAGAGCCTTGGCCTCGATCTGGCGGATGCGCTCACGGGTGAGCTCGAAGTGACGACCGACCTCGTCGAGGGTCAGCGGACGTTCACCGACCAGCCCGAAGCGGAGCTCGAGCACCTCGCGTTCGCGGTCCGACAACGTGTGCAGGAGGTTGCGGATCGCGATCTTCTCGAGGTTGGCCGCTGCGACGTCGAACGGGACCTCGGCGGTGTCGTCGGGGAGCAGGTCGCCGAATTCGGTGGCGTCCTCGCCGATGCCTGCCGACAGCGAGATGACGTCGGCCGTGGCACTGAGCGCCGTCTCGACCTTGTCGATCGCCATTCCGGTGAGCTCGGACAGCTCGGCGGAGGAGGGCTCGCGACCCAATTCCTTGAGCAGCGTGCTCGACGCCTTGGACAGCGTGGTGAGGGTGTCGACCACGTGAGACGGCAACCGGATGGTGCGGCCCTTGTCGGCCACGCCCCGACCGATGGCCTGGCGGATCCACCACGTCGCGTAGGTGGAGAACTTGAAACCCTTGCGGTGGTCAAACTTCTCGACCGCCCGGATCAGACCGAGGTTGCCCTCCTGAATCAGGTCGAGGAGCGGGAGACCCGTCGACTGGTAGCGCTTGGCAATGGACACCACGAGGCGCAGGTTCGACTGGATGAAGCGCTGCTTCGCCGTGGCGGCCCCACGGATGTCGCGCCGCAGCGTGGCCTGGACGGACGGTGAGAGCTGTTCGGTCTCGAGGCGCGCCTCGGCCTCGTGACCCGCCTCGATCTGCTGGGCGAGGACGATCTCCTCGGCGGCGTCGAGGAGGGGGTACTGACCGATCTCGGTGAGGTAGCGACCGACGAGATCATCCGGCCCCCGTGCCCCCCGATGACCGCTGCGCTTCGGACCGGCCACCCGCACCTCCAACGTCGTTCGGGTGAAACTGCTGTCTCGCGACCTGACGGGATCGACGGTAGTCACGGGGTCTGCATCCATCGTGGATGCCCCGGCCACCGGCGCTACCGTTCCCGGTTCCGGGCGCGTAGCTCAGTTGGCTAGAGCGCTTCCCTTACAAGGAAGATGTCGGGGGTTCGAGTCCCTCCGCGCCCACTCCTGTGACCAGCGCTTCCGCCGGTCGGCGGGTCTCGAAGTCGTTGCAGCTGCAGCGTTCGTGCCCCAAACGTGCCCCAACACAGCGGTCACTGAGGGACGCCAACCGGCAACGAGCGGCGCTGTCGGCTACTCCTCGAGCTGCAGTTGGACGTTCGGTTCGCCAGGTCCACGCAGCGTCGCCGGTCACCGGATCACGTCAGGATCTGTCCGTTGTGGCTGGCCTCACGAGCCCGACAGTCGGCTCTCGAGATCGAGCCCGGGCGCATTCTGGAAGACGCCATCGTGAGAGACGAGCGGCACGGCAAGTCTGATGGCAGTGGCGGCGATCCAACGGTCGGCATCGTGAACACGGTCGGCGAGCGCGTGGCCGGCTTGCGCGCAGGCGACCCGAAGAAGGACGTGCGAGTCGATTAGCTCAGGTCCGGGGTAGACGATCTCCGCTTGGCTGATGCGGGCCTCGAGTTGACGCATGCGAAGCTCACCCCAGCCGCGGCGGCGGGCCCCGTACCGCAGCTCGGAGACGGTCTGGAACGAGATGAATGCGGGCCGGCCCCGCAGGACCGGCCCGTAGAGATCCGAGAGCTCAGACCCCGGGACCAGATCCGCGCCGAACACGCCCGTGTCGACCACGACGGGTCCGCTCGAAATTCCAGAGCCACTCACTCGGCGATGGCAGCAAGAAAGGCTTGGCCTTCCGCTTCGTCGACACCGTCGATGAGCATCTCCTCGTGTGGAGGTAGAGGGCGCGCTCGCATGAGCAGTTCCTCGACCGATCGCTCGAGGTGCTCCGGCTCGCGGGCGCCGTGGTCGCCGTGTGTCGACATCGCTCCCAAGGGTACCCGGGCCGTTGAGTTCGATGACCTACGCATCCTCTGACCTACCTCCGAGCGCTCGGCGCGCGATGCGGTCGAGGTTGGTGGCGATCTCGGCGTCCTGGCCGGCGATGACGTGCTGGTACCGCAGAGCTGCAGCCGGCGTCGAATGGCCGAGTCGGGCCATGAGCGCTCGCAGGGGAGCGCCGGTGGCGGCGGCGAGGGTGGCTCCGGTATGGCGCAAGTCGTGGAATCTGAGACCTGGGCTTCCCCTGAGATCGTGGAGAGTTGCTGATTGGTTGGATCTTCTCACCGGCCGCAACGGTGGTGCCATCGGCCGGTGACAGGTCACGCTGCCTGGTCGTGGTCTGCGGCTTGGCGGGCTCGTTCGGCGAGGACGGCTTCGTAGGCGACGGGTGGGAGCATCTCGGCCGAGCTGTGCCGGCGCCGGTGGTTGTATCGGTCGATGAACCCGGCGACCTCGCGGCGGGCCTGGTCCTTGGTGGCGAAGTGCCGCCGAGACAACAGCTCCCACTCGAGTGTCGAGTTGAAGCTCTCGGCGACGGCGTTGTCGAGCGCCGACGCCACCCGGCCCATCGACTGCACCACGCCGAGTGACCGGCAGGTGGTGGCGAACAAGTCGCCGGTGTACTCGCCGCCCTTGTCGGAGTGGAAGATCACTCCGGTCACGTCACCGCCACGAACCGCTGCGGCCATGCACAGCGCCGCCTTGGCCAGCTCGGCGTCGTGATGTTCACCGATCGCGAACCCCGGCAGGCGGCGGGAGGCGAGGTCCTCGACGATGGCCAGGTACAGCTTGCCCTCCTCGGTGGGGACCTCGGTCAGGTCACCACACCACTTCTTGTTGATGGCCTCGGCGGTGAAGTCCCGGCCGACCAGGTCCGGGATCGGCGCAGCCGCCTTGTCCGGACGGGTCAACGAACGTCGCTTGCGTTTCGGGGACCGGCCGACCAGACCTTGGCGGGCCATCGATGAGGCGACCGTGTTGACCGACACCGACCAGCCCGCCTCGACCAGGTCTTCCCATACCCGCGGCGATCCGTAGGTGCCCGGCGTGCCGCCCGAGTCGTCGAAGGCCGCCTTGACCGCCACGTCCAGCTCGGCGCGACGTTGCTCGGTCCGGGTCGGTGGCCGGTCCAGCCACTTGTAGAACGTCGACGGCGCGACGCCGAGCCACCGGCAGCACTTCGCGTGAGGCACACCATGATCGGTCCTCTGGGCGGCGATGAACGATGCCACGGTCATCGCGTCGCCTCCTTGACCCACAGGACCACTGATCGCTTGAGGACATCGCGCTCCATCCGGAGCTCGGCGTTCTCGTGTTCGAGCTGG
>JBPPNA010000033.1:0-9035 GCA_051306355.1 Acidimicrobiales bacterium
CCTCCGGGAGCGTCCCAACCACAAGAAGGACTTCCAGCGGTTGAAGGGCCTGGGGGAGATGGACGCCTCTGAACTCGAGGTCACCACCATGAACCCGGAGAGCCGCACCTTGTTGCAGGTCACGGTGGAACAAGCCGCCTTGGCGGACGAGATCATGTCCACGCTCATGGGTGACGACGTCGCCGGCCGCAAGCACTTCATCGTCACGAACGCCAAGGACGTCAAGTTCGTCGACATCTAGCTCAGAGGCCCAGTCGGGCGGCCAGAGCCTGGTGATCCCGGGGATCGAGTACGGAGCCGGCCAGGCCCCAGATCTGGGCGAATGCCTCGGCGGGAGCACTGGCGTGCATGCCGCCGAGGAGCTCGGCCCGGTCGTCGATGTTCATCGCCGGCAGCATCACGGCCAGCGAGGTCGCCAGCTCCGCCGGTGGAATCGACCCGACGATCGCCATGTGGATTCCCAGCGCCGCGTCCGGCCCGATCGCGTCCTCGAGCGCCGGCATGATGATCCGTTCCTCCAGGTCCTGATGGGCCAGGTAGCTGCTGGTGAACGCCGCCAGGTCGACGTGGAGGCGGTGGGCGTGCCAACGGGCGTTGCCGGTGGTGTCCGCCGTCTCGTCCGCCTGGGCGGACAGGTCCTGGATCCGGGCCTCCAGCCGATGGTGGTCCCGCTCCACCAGCTCGGCGAGTGCCGGTAGGTGGAGCTCGATCGCCGGCTGCATGTGGCTGTCCTCGTGGTCGGCGTGCGAGACGAGCAGGTACACGAGGCTGTGCACGTGCTGCGCGAGGTCGAGCCGGTCGTCGCGGACGGAAGGGTCGAGGTTCCCGGCTCGCTGGGTGACGGCGAAGAGCTCGGCTCGGATGCCTTTGTGGATGTCCCGGTAGAGGTCCACCGCCACGAGGCGAAGGGGCTCGGTGGAGCTGCGGGGGTCGGTGATGGTCATGGTGTCCTCCGTTGGAGCGCTGCTCGGTACCTCCGAGGCGGAGTTCGCTCCTCGAAGGACATCTTCGGGAACCGGTCGTCGGTCCGCTCCTGAAACAACGGTCACCGGATGCTAAGAATCGGCTAACGCATCGGGGCGACAGCACCGTGCATGGGCCAGAGGTGGACAAAGGTGATCGATCAGGGCCTCACGGCGTTGCTCGAGCGGGGCTGCGCGATGGTCGTCGGCACCGTCGGCGAGGATGGCTGGCCGCACGCCCAGCGGGCGTGGGGATGCTCGGTCGTGGACGCCACCACCGTCCGGGTCCTCCTGGACGGGTCCGACGCCGTGATCGCCGCCCACATCGCCGGCGGTGGTCGGATCGCCATCACCAGCGCGGACGTTCGCACGCTGCATTCGGTGCAGCTCAAGGGACTGGTCACTGCGGTCGTGCCACCGAACGACGAGGACCTCGATCGGTGCGAACGGCACAACGAGGAGCTCTTCACCGACATCGAGCTCACGGACTTCTACCCCCGCGAGCTCAGCTCTCGGATGGTTCCGCCCGAGTACCGGGTGGCGGTGGTCGAGGTCGACGAGATCTACGACCAGACGCCCGGGCCCGGGGCGGGGCGCGAGTGGCCGGCAGCGTGACGTGAGCACCGATCAGACCCTGAACCCGATGTCCATCGCCGCCTGCTTCGAGGGCGCGATCCCGGCCGTGATCGCCACGGCGTCGGCTGACGGCACGCCGAACGCGACCTACCTGTCCAAGGTCCGGATCGTCGACGAGCAACGGGTGGCCCTGTCGAACCAGTTCTTCTCCAAGACGGCGCGGAACCTGGTGGAGAACCCTCGGGCCAGTGTCCTCGTCATCGACCCCCGGACCTACGACCAGTACCGGTTGCGGCTGCAGTACGAGCGGACGGATCGGGGCGGACCGGTGTTCGACCGCCTCCGGGTGGATGTCGATGTGGCTGCCGCGCTCGAGGGCATGCAGGACGTGTACCGGCTGCGGGCGGCCGACATCTACCGGGTGGTCGACATCGAGCCCGTCCCGTCGGGCAGGCCCGCCGCGGATCTCGACCTGGGAGCCAGGGTGGGCGATGGGCTCGACCCCGGTCGGATCGCGGAGCTCAGCACCCGCCTGGGACGCTGCCCGGATCTCGACATGGTGGTGGAGACGGCGGTCGCCGGCCTGTCGGAGCTGTTCGGCTACGAGCACTCGCTGCTCCTGCTGCTCGACGAGGAGGGCCGTCACCTGTTCACGATCGCCAGCCACGGGTACGACGAGGAAGGCGTCGGTTCCGAGGTCGAGCTGGGGGACGGCATCATCGGGCTGGCGGGCGAGCGGTGCACGGCCATCACCCTCGGCAACGTGGCCCAGGCCAGCAAGTACTCCCGATCGGTCCGACGGTCGTACGAGGACCACGGCGAGGTCGGTCCCGGGAGGACCATTCCGGTGCCGGGGCTGCCCGACGCTGCCAGCCGGTGTGCGGTTCCGGCCATGGCACTCGGCCAGTTGCTGGGGGTCCTGACCGTCGAGAGCCGCCGCCCCGTCGCCTTCGGCCCCGCCGATGAGGCAGTCCTCACCGTGGTGGCCGCCATCCTGGCCAACGCCATCGAATCGGACCGAGCCCGTGAGCGCCGTGCGAACCCGGCGCCCGGACCACCGGCCGTGCGAGCGCGGGTCGATGACGTCGAACCGGCCCACGTGCGCTTCTTCACGGTCGACGGCAGCGTCTTCCTCGACGGCGAGTACCTCATCAAGGGAGTTGCGGGCCGCATCCTCTGGGCGCTCCTCGGGCACCACGAGCGGGAGGGACGCACCGACTTCACCAACCGCGAGGTGCGCCTCGACCCGGCCCTCGACCTCCCGGCGTTCCGAGACAACTTCGAGAGCCGACTGATCCTCCTCAAGCGTCGACTCGACGAGCGGGAGGCGCCCGTACGGATCGAGAAGACGGGTCGGGGACGGTTCTGCCTGCGGGTCGAGACACCCGTGGTGCTCGATCTCGTCACCGCTCCGTGATGGGGACCTCCTCGCGTATGGCGCGAGCGGTGGCCCGGCGGTCGCCCACCACGACCACCACCTCGACCACGGGACCGAGCTCGCGGTAGCGCTCGACTCGGGCGTCGTTGAGCGATGCGATGATGCGGGCCTCTGCTTCGCCCTCGGCCGCACCGGCGAGAGCAGCGGCATCGGCACTGGATTGGGCGGCGCTGCGCTCGATCGTGGCCTTGGCCACCAGCCCCATCGGGACCAACAACATGGCAGCAAGCAAGAGGACGATGGCCCACAGCGGTGTGGCCTGGCCCCGGTCGGACCGACGATGACTGGACATGATGCTCCCCACGGGTGGATCCGGGGGAAGCCTCAGCGGACGGATACGTCCCGTGCCAGCTGTTCGGGCGCCAGCGTATCGTCTGGGGGATCGGCGAGGGCGTCGTACGTGGCCACCTGTCCTCGCCCCGACCGCTTGGCCCGGTAGAGCGCGACGTCAGCCGCGTGGACCAGTCCGTCGACGGTGTCGGCGCCCGCCACGCTGCGAGCGATGCCCACGCTGCAGCACAGGGCGATCCGCTGTCCGCCGGCGACCTCGACCGACTCGGAGGCCACTGCGAGACGGATGCGCTCGGCGAGGGCGAGCGCGCCTTCGTCGGCCGTGGCGGCCGGGGTCACGACGAGGAATTCGTCGCCACCGAGCCGGGCGACGACGTCGCCGTCGCGCGTGGTCGACGCCAGCGCGTCGGCGGTCCGACGGATCGCTTCGTCCCCGACGGCGTGGCCCCAGGTGTCATTGAGTTGCTTCAGGCCGTCGAGATCCACGAAGAGGGCGAGCAGGTCAGCCCCGTGGCGGCGTGCACGAGCCAGATCCCGGTCGACGGCCTCCATCGCCGCCGCCCGGGTCAGGAGACCCGTGAGTCCGTCGTGCGTCGCCAGGTGCGCGAGCTCCTGCCGGTGCTGCTCGGCCTCGCCGATGGAGGCCCGGAGCCGGTCGAAGGTGGCCTGCAGGGCGCGGCCCGTGCGTCCCGGCAGCGGATCGTCACGCTCCGGCCCGTTGGGATCTTCGGCCAGCGCAACGGCGTGACGCTCGACGCCGGCGAGGGTCGCGGCCATGTCGTTGAAGGCTCGCACCGTGGCGGTCAGCTCGCGAGGGCCGCGGGGGCTGATGGGGGACACCGCCAGTTCGCCCTGCTCCACGCGACGAGCGGCTTCCTCGAGGTCCCGGACCGGCAGCGTGACGAGCCGGGCCGTGAGGAGCGCGAGGCCGATGGAGAGGACGCTGAGCAGCGAGGTGCCGATCACGGCGCGGGACACCGCGGCCGTGTCCGACCGCACCTGGTCGGCCGCGATGTCCTCGAGGTCGCGAGCGGCGGCCTGCACGAGGTCCTGCAACAGATCCGCCCATCTGGCTCCGTCGGTGAGCGCCGTGGGGAGGGCAGCCGGGTCGAGGAGCTCGTCGGTGGGGTCTGGCGTGCGGCCGAGCTCCACCGCCAGGTCCAGGACGGAATCGGTCCGGAGCACCGCGGGGTCGGTGGAGAAGCGAGTCCAGGCCGCCTCGGCCAGGGAACCTGCGACTGGCGAGGCTCGCTCGACCGCGGCCTCGTAGCGGACGGTCGCAGCCACGGTGTCATCCACCGCGGTCCCCGATGCCGACCCCAGTCCGATGTCGAGGGCGTGGCGGATCCGTGCGTTGGCATGGGCGAAGGCTTCCGTCGACTCGCGAAGCGTGCGGAGTCGGGCCCGGACGTCGGCGTCCAGCGGCTGACTGTCGGCGGCCTGCTCGACGTCGGTCATCTGCCCCCGCCACCGGTCCTCGATCTGGGCATGGATGGCCCCGAAGCCCTCGCTCACCGCCGTGTACCCGGCCTCGCCCGCGTCGAGATCGTCACGGAGCTCGTCGAGGTCGGCGAATGCCTCGATCGAGCTGCGTATGGGGGCGAAGCGACGCGCATCGACGAAGGCGCGTGCACCCCTGAGTCGAGCCTGTTCCCGTTCACGATCGATGTCGAATGCGGCGCCGGCCGTGCCGAGGTCGGTGGCGAGCGCGAGGAGCGTGGACCGCACCTCTTCCTGCCCGACTGCAGCGCGGAAGGCAATGGTGGTGCCGACGTCGGCCACCTGGTGCTCGAGCTCGGACGAGGCCCGTCGCTCGGACCAGCGCTGGTCGACCGAGGTGCCGGCGAGGACGACGATGCCGAGCAGAGGCAGGACCATCCCGACGAGCAGGACCGACCGCACCCGGAGTCGGGCAGGCCCCCGAAGAGGCAGGATCTGCTGCGCGCGCGGAATTCGTGCCATGTCTGCCGTATCGGTTGATGCAGACCGCAGGAACAGGAAAAGGTTCCTGTGCGTCGGTCACACCTCGACTACGACTCGTCGTCCTCCGAGAAGAGCACGGGGGCGACGGCGGCCACGTGGAGGTCGCCCTTGACGTCCATGACCTTGACGCCGGTGGCGTCGCGGCCCTGCGAGGAGATGCCTCGGACCTCCATGCGGATGGTGGTCCCGTCGGAGGCGATGACGAAGATCTCGTCGTCGATGGAGACCATGAAGGCGGCCACGACCTCGCCCTTCTTGGCCGTGATCTTGATGCCTCGCACACCCTGGCCGCCCCGGCCCTGGAGGTTGAACTTGTCGAGTTGGGTGCGCTTGCCGTAGCCGGCGTCGGTGACGATGAGGATGGCGGTGTCGTCCCGGGCGACGTCGCACGACACGACCTCGTCGGCGTCGCTCTTGAGCTTCATGCCCCGGACCCCGGCGGCAGCACGCCCCATGGGACGGACGTCGCTCTCATCGAAGCGGATGGTCATGCCCGCCTTCGACACCATGAGGATGTCGGACTCGCCGTTGGTGGGGATCACTTTGACCAGCTCGTCGCCGTCGCGGAGGTTGATGGCGATGAGCCCCGAGCGCAGCGAGCTGTCGTACTCGGAGAACCGGGTCTTCTTCACCTGGCCCTGCTTCGTGGCGAAGAACAGGTACGGGGCGGTCTCGTAGTCGCGGGTGTCGATGATGGCCTGGACCCGTTCGTCCGGCTCGAGTTGGAGCAGGTTCACGATCGCCGTGCCCCGGGCGGTGCGGTCCTTCTTGGGGATCTCGTGGGCCTTGAGGCGGTACACCCGGCCGCGATTGGAGAAGAACAGCAGATAGGCGTGGGCCGTGGTGGTGAGGATCTTGGTGACGAAGTCCTCGTCGCGCAGCTTGGCGCCGGCCACGCCGCGGCCGCCCCGTCCCTGCCGGCGGAACGAATCGGCCTCGACGGTCTTGATGTAGCCCCGCTGCGAGTAGGTCACGACGAGCTCTTCGTCGTCGATGAGATCCTCGATGTCGAGCTCACCGGGGTCGAGCGTGATGATCGATCGGCGCTCGGTGGCGAACTTGCCCTTGATCTCGGCCAGCTCGTCCTTGATGACCTGGCGGAGCCGGTCGGGGTCGGCCAGGATCGCTTCGAGCTCGGTGATGGTCTCGGCCAACTCTGCCATCTCGGCCTCGAGATCGGAGCGGCCCAGCCGGGTGAGGCGCGCCAGCGTCATGTCGAGGATGTGCTCGGCCTGGGTCTCGGAGAACTCGAAGGGCTCGGCCTGGAGGGCCTCTCGGGCGGCCGGCTTGTCGTCCGATGCCCGGATGGCGGCGATGATGGCGTCGATCATGTCGAGCGCCTTGAGCAGGCCCTCGACGATGTGGGCCCGGGCCTGCGCCTTGCGGAGCCGGTACTCGGACCGGCGGGTGATGACCTCGATCTGGTGGCCGACGTAGGACTGCAGCGCCTGCAACAGGTTGAGGGTTCGGGGCACGCCGTCGACGAGGGCGACGGTGTTGATCGAGTACGTGGTCTGCAGGGGGGTGTGCTTGTAGAGGTTGTTCAGCACCACCAGCGCGGGCGCATCCCGCTTCAAGGTGATGACCAGCTTGGTCTGGCCCTTCGCAGATTCGTCGTTGAGCTCGGCGATGCCCTCGATCGACTTGTCGTTGACCAGGTCCTTGATCTTCGACGCCGTGGCCGAGATGGAGGTCTGGTACGGCATCTCGGTGACGACGATGGTGTCGCGCTGCTTGCCCTCGACGATCTCGGCCTTGGCCCGCAACTTCACCGAGCCCTTGCCGGTGGTGTAGGCGTCCATGATCCCCTGACGTCCCATGAGGAGGCCGCCGGTGGGGAAATCGGGCCCCTTCACGTGCTTCATGAGATCCTCGACCTGCGCTTGAGGGTTCTCGAGGAGGTGGACGGTGGCGTCGATGATCTCCCCCAGGTTGTGGGGTGGGATCCGGGTGGCCATGCCGACTGCGATGCCCTCGGAGCCATTGACCAACAGGTTCGGGAACCGGGCCGGGAGGACGCTGGGTTCGGTGAACTCGCCGGAGTAGGTGTCGGTGAAGTCGACCGTCTCTTCGCCGATGCCGTCGAGCAGGTGGGTGGCGAGGTTGGCCAGGCGGCACTCGGTGTAGCGGGCGGCGGCCGGCCCGAAGTCGGGGCTGCCGTAGTTGCCGTGGAAGTCGATGAGGGGATGGCGCAGCGAGAACGGCTGGGCCATCCGGACGAGGGCGTCGTAGATGGCCCCGTCGCCATGGGGATGGAAGTGACCCATCACGTGGCCGGTGATGCGGGCGCACTTCATGTGGCTGCGGTCGGGACGGGCGCCGATGTCCTCCATGCCCCACAGGATCCGGCGATGGACGGGCTTGAGGCCGTCGCGAGCGTCGGGAAGGGCCCGCTGCATGATGACCGACATGGCGTACTCGAGGAACGAGTTCTCCATCTCGTCCTGGATCTCGATCGGTTCGATGTCGTACCGATCGACGGCGGCGTCGCTGTCGGGCGGGGGTGGAGGGCTCTGATCAGACATGGGCGGGCTCCTCGCCTGGACAGACAACTCGGTGAATCACAGCAGGGTGATTCTAACCGCTGGGCCCGGAACCCCCGGATCTGCGGACGATGGGGAATACCGCCGAACGCGCCCGGTAGCATCCCGGTGCACGCTGGCGCGGTAGGCCACTTTGTACACTGGAGCACGATGTCGACGGATCCCACTGGTGCGCGAGCAGCACCGGCGAGCAGCGGTTCGTCATCCGAGACGTCCGTCGCCGAGAGCGGAACCCAATCCTCGATGACCCAATCCTCGATGACCCAATCCTCGATGACCCAGTCCTCGATGACCCAGTCCTCGATGAAGGGCCGCCGTGAGCAAGCTCGGTCCGGAGCGACCGATCAACGGCCCGTGCTGGCCGGCGGTCCCTCCTCGGCCCGCTCGGGTTCTCGCAAGCCACCGCCCCGACGCAAGCGCAAGGTGCGCAAGGTCCATCGGGTGGTGCGCCACCTCGAGGTGTGGTCGGTGGTGAAGCTCGCCGCCGTGTTCGCCGCCTGCGGGTACTTCGTGGCCATGATCAGCGGGTACCTGCTGTGGCAGGCCGCCGATCGTGTCGGCACCATCGACGGCATCGAGGGGTTCATGGAGGACTCCGGGAGCTACGACAGTTTCGAACTGGTCGACGGCGTCGTGTTCCGCGTCGCAACGGTCGTCGGCATCATCCTGGCCATGACCTTCGTCGGCCTCGTCGTGCTGGGCGTGCTCCTGTTCAACCTGATCAGTGACGTGACCGGCGGCATCCGGATGACGGTGATCGACGAGGACCTGATCGTGGCGCCGGCCCGCCGGCCCGAGGCAGATCCGGCCCGCCGGCCCGAGGCAGATCCCGCCGGTCGACCACCGCAGTCGAGCACGGCGACGCTACCCCCCCGCTCCGACCGGTGAACCAGCTCCAGGCTGGTTCGAACCGTGGACGCTGCTGCTATGTTCGTGCTCCCTCCGGGGCTATAGCTCAGTCGGTTAGAGCGCACCCCTGATAAGGGTGAGGTCACAAGTTCGATTCTTGTTAGCCCCACGCGAGCCCTTCGGGCTCGTCGAAGTTGCTCGGCTGGGCCTCGCAACTCCCTCCCGGACAGGCCGATCCCCGACGAGAGAGACCCCCATGACACTGTTTCGCCGTGCCATCGCCGCACTCGGGGTCGCGGTGGTGATCGCTGGTGCGCTCCGAGTCCGGGGCACGGGCGGTACCCCGCCCCAGAGCGGCGGGTGGCGCGAGCTGCAGGGCTCTGAGCTCCGTTG
>JBPPNA010000066.1:0-5423 GCA_051306355.1 Acidimicrobiales bacterium
CACCGACCTGCGGATCTCGCTGCGGCTCGACGATCGCGCCGACTCCGAGCGGATGCTGGGTGCGGGCGACGCAGCCGACGTCCCGGTCGGTCTCGCCGGTCGAGCGTTCGCATGGCTGGGCGCCGCGGCGCTCGAGTCGTTCCAGGTGGCCTGGTCCGGCGCGCCGATGGATTCCCGGTTGCCGACCCGGGTCCGGGTCGAGGCGCTCGGCTTCGGCCGCGCCCCCGGTCAGGTCGATGCGCCGGCACCGACCGAGACCACGACGCAGCTCGCCGTCGTGTTGCGGGCCGTGGGGCTCGCCGCCGAGCGGTCGGGGCGGCGTGTGGCGTCTGTTCCGATCAGCGACTGAGCAGGGCCCTCAGCGCTCCGGCCAGGTGGCCCGGCGCCGACGACGTGGCCCGCGGTCGCCGAGGGCCCACGCGCGACGCCAACTGGGACCGGTCGGGCCGGAGAGCTCCGGAGTGTCGCTGGCGTGGGCACGTGTCCGGGCCTGGTACCAGTCGGTGACGTGCTCGTCGGCGAGGGAAGCGACGGCGTGCTCGATGCGGACGGCCAGGCGGCGGGTGTCCTCGTTCTCGCCGGCCCGGATGGGGGTGCCGAACGTGATCGCAGTGGGGCTGGGGCGGAGTCGCTTCGAGCCCTTGCGCAGGATGCGTCCGGTTCCGGCGAGGTGGATCGGTACGACGGGGGCGCCGGTGCGGCGGGTCAGGTACGCAGCGCCGCCGCGGAAGTCCTGACCCCATCCGTCGGGTGAGCGTCCGCCCTCGGGGAAGATGAGCATCGACCAGCCGTCGTCGATGAGCTCGGCTGCGAGGTCGGCGGAGCGGCGGGTGACCGTGGCCCGCTCGATCGGGATGGCGTTGAGGGCCAGGGCGGCGGCGGCGCCGGTCAGTTGCGTGCGGAAGAAGTAGTCGGCGGCCGCCCCCACGAACACCTGGTACCGCCAGGGTTCCGGGATGCTGGTGAGCACGAGGGGCGTGTCGACGTGGCTGTGGTGGTTGGCACAGAATATGACCGGCTGGACAGGCGTGTCGTCGCCGCGCCGCTTCAGGTCCTCGAGCCGGTCGAGGCCCCGGATGGTGGGCCGCGCCAGTCCGGCCATGGCGGGCCGCATGAGCGCCTCGAGCAGGACGGTGCGGGCCCAGCGGGCAGGGAAGGTGCGGGCCCACTCGGTGTCGTAGTCGGCACCGGTCCTGCGTGTCTCGGGGAGCGACTCGACGCCGCGCGGGGTCGACGGGGCGCGCAGCGGGAACTGCGTGGCCCGCACCGCTCGGCGGGGATCGACGAGAGGCGGAACCCGCAGCTTCACGTGACGTCCGCCATGAGGAGCGGCGGGTTGTGGACGTGGGTGATGGTGGGGGAGGAGCCGACCACGTCAGAGGCGATCTCGAGGGCATCGGACATGGTCGACGCCGGCGCGAAGCCGAGGCGGCGCACGGCATCGGGGTCGCCGCCGACGACGATGACCCGGCCGAGGTGCTGCAGGGCATGGCTGCCCCAGTACCACATGTAGAAGGGGTGGACGCCGTGGTAGGCGTAGCTCGTCCGGTACAGGTGGCGGTACCACTCGTCCTCGGCGAAGTCCTTCTCGTACTTCTCCTCGATCTCGATCGGGTCGGTCGTGTCGGACAGGACCTGCTCGAAGAAGTCGATGTAGCTCGGGTGGTGGACGGGGTGGAACTCCCACGGCGTGGGGTGGCGCATGATCAACACCCCGCCCTCTCGCACGAGTGGCTTGCCGCGGTAGAGGTTGAAGAAGTACCCGAGCCCGAGGCACATGACCAGGATCGGGTTCATGATCGAGTTCACGTTGTACGGGCAGATGTACGGCAACCCGAAGGTGAGGACGTCGGTCTGGCCCTCGACGGGCACGAGGTGCTGGGCGAGGGTGTGCTCCAGCGTCTGCTCGTGGACGGCCTCGACCTCGCCGGCCTGCACCGAGGTGACGGCGTAGGGCGCCTTCCACGACATGAACGCGGCCCGCTTGGCCCGGGCCGGCATCCGCTTCAGCCCGGCCTGCATGGCCATGAACGTGGCCCGGTCCTTGGCCGTCCACTCCCACTCCCGCTTGGCGAGCATGGAGAGCGGGCTGGCCGTCCCGAGGGAGTGGGTGCCGAAGGTGTCGTTGTTGAGGGTGGATTCGATCTGGAAGATCTTCACGCCGGCACCCTTGAGCACCTCGCCCATCCGCCAGTTGGAGTGGTGGAGCTCGGAGCTGTGGCGGTCCATGAAGCTCTTCGAGTGCTGCATGGTGGTCACGTTGTGGTGGTGGCGCAGGCTGCGGTAGCCGGCCAGACCCGTCGCCGTGCTCTTCCAGCCGCCGTCCATGGCGACCAGGTTGATGTTGACGTAGATGATGAGGTCGGAGGTGGCGGCCCGCTTGTTGATCTCCACCAGCTCGCCCCGGTCGGTGGTGCCGATCTCGAGCATCCCCTCGGGGTCCTCGGCGTCGTGGTTGTAGAGCCGGCCGCTGGGGGCGAAGGCGTCGTAGACCCGGTCGCCGACCGCGTGGCGCAGCTCGTCCTCGGTCATCCGGCGGTGGAGGGCGAGGGCGGCGATGAGCTCGACGTCGTCGACGCCGGCGGCTGCGGCCTGGTCGAGGACGGCCTCGATGATCCGCTGGCGCACGTCGGGGCGCTTCATCGACGGAAGGGGGAGGCTGATGTCGTCGAAGCAGATGGTCAGCTTCATGCCGCCGAAGAGGAGCGAGGAGAGCGGCTGGCTGTCACCGAGCGGGTTCTCCAGCGCGGCGGCGATGGTGGTGTCGACGTCCTTCACGCCGGCAATCGGCTCGGGCGGGTAGATCACCCGGCTCCGACCGGCCGGCAGCTTCTCCAGCGCGAACCCCTCGCCGTGGTGGTAGAGGATCGGCGGGGTCGACGAGTCGACGTCGAGGACGAGTCCGGGGCGAGGCATCAGGTGTTCCGTTCTTGCTTCGGGCGGAGATCGAAGGCGATCTTGGTGGCGCCGCGCCGGCCGGCGTCGGCCGCGTGGGTGATGGCGTCGGTGTAGCGGTCGAGGGAGTACGTCTGGGTCACGAGGCGTCCCAGGTCTGCGCTCGCCACGAGGTCGATGGCGGTGCGGAAGTCGTGGTGGTCGTAGGCGTAGACCCCGCGCAGCGCCACCTCGCGGTGCCAGAGACCCGTGAGGTCGAGGGACACGGTGGCGGGCATGCCGACGACCAGGGCCGTGCCGCCGGGGGCGACGACGGTGAGGGCCTGGGTGAGGCTGGCCTCGGAGCCGACACAGTCGATCACCACGGGTGCGCCGCCGGTCAGCTGGCCGTGCTCGTGACTGCCCAGCACCATCGACCGGGTCGCGAGGCGCACGGCGCCGGCCAACTCACCCGGTTCGACCACCCGGCTCGCGCCGAGATCCTCGGCCAACTCCCTCTGGTGGCGGTACTTGGCGGCGATGATGACGTCGTCGCGACCGTGGCGGGAGAGGGCGGCGAGCGTGAGGAGCCCGAGGGTGCCGGCGCCGATGACCACGATGGGACCGTCGACGTCAACGTGCACCTGAGCTGCCGCGTGTACCGCGCAGGCGGCAGGCTCGACCATGACGGCGGCCTCGTCGGAGAGGTCGTCGGGCACGGGGAGGAGCTGGTCGGGATGCGCCACCATCTCCTCGGACCAACCGCCGCCGGTGTCGCAGCAGAAGCCCGTCTGCAGGCCAGGCTCGAGGTGTCCGAAGGCAATGCGCTCGCACCGGTTGATGTGGCCCTCGGCGCAAGCGTCACACACGGGTTCGATGCCCCGGATGGCGCAGTGCAGCACCGGGATGAGCACGGCCCGGTTGCCGTCGTCGAGCTCGCCGACCACCTCGTGGCCGGGGACGAACGGGAACGAGACGATGGGCTCGAAGTAGCGAGAGGAGTGCCCGTCGATGGTCGACAGGTCGGACCCGCAGATGCCCGCGAGCCGGGGTCGGAACCGCACCCACTCCTCGGTGGGAAGCGTGGGGGGGTCGGTGTCGCGCAGTCTGAGGGGACCCACGCCGGCGCCGGCGCCGGGCCGGATGGCGCCGGCGACCATGGCCGCGGCGTAGCGGGCCGGCTTCCTCGAGAACTCGAGCGCCTTCACGCCGACCTGCCTCGCCAGGTGGGGGCGATGGGCAGGAGGGGGTCGCTGGAGCCCTTCGACTTCTCGAAGTGCTCGACCAGCCATCCTCGCTTGCGGGCGAGGGCGGCGAGGCGGGCCTCGGGGTTGACCGCCACCGGGAAGCCGGCCGCCTCGAGGAGGGGGAGGTCGCTGGTGGAGTCGGCGTAGGCGACGGAGTCCGCTGGGTCGAAGCCGTGGGCGTCGCAGTAGTCGAGCAGCGCCTGGGCCCGGGTCTCCCCGGTGGGCGGGACGTCAGTGAGCTCGCCGGTGAACGTGCCGTCGGCGGCCACCGACATCTCGGCGCAGATCACGTCGTCGAACAGCGGCTCGAGCGGCTCGATGGCCACGCGCAGGGCGCCGGTGATGAGGAGCGTCCGGTGGCCGAGCTTGCGGTGGTCGCGCACCCGACGGATGGCGTCGGGGAACGACTTGGTGAGCAGCAGGTGGCTGGCCATCTCGATCGTGTCGGCGTGCAGCTGGGCGGCGTCGGCACCTTCGTAGCGGCGGTAGAAGTGGCGGAGGAAGTCGCTGCGGTCCTTGCGGTCGAGCGACAGGAGCCGGGGCACCTCGACGAGGGTGCGGGCGACGAAGCGGAGGCGGTCGTCGGTGGGGAGCCGGCGGGTGGCCAGCCAGGCATAGCTCGCCACCACGTTCGACGCGATCAGCGTGTTCTCGAGGTCGAAGGCCACCACCTGGCGGTCGGGGTGCAGGACCTGGCGACGGAGCCGGCTGGCGCGCGACTCGCGGTCGGTGGCGCCGGGCGTGGTCTTGACCCGGGCGTGCTGCACGACCGAGGGCAGGTGGATCTTCGTGACGTAGTGATCCCAGTCGATCACCCGGGGGTCGAAGCAGAACGCCTCCTGGGACTCGGCATCGCACCGTTCCCACAGCGACAAGAGCTCACTGACCCCGTACACGGCCTCGCACTCGGCGTAGGCGCCGTAGAGCTCGACGTAGGTGAGGGCCCGCTCGGCCTCCTCGCGTTTCTCCTCGAGGGTGCTGGCCCACTCGGCCTGCTTGCCGCGGAGCGGCAGGGCCTGCAGCACCGACTCGGACTTCTCGAGCACCGTCTTGGCCCGCTCGAGCTGCGCCTGGACCCGGCCGCGTCCGGGGAAGTTCCACTCCGGCACGACGATGGGCTGGCCGTCGCTGTCGTAGACGGGGTGCTCGGTGAACCAGGCCCGAACGTTGTCGACCAGCTTGCGGTAGCGCAGTGGGTTGGCCGACCCCGATGCCGACTGGACGATGCGGGGCGCGGCCAGGGTGCCATCGTCGTTGCGGGCCGGACCGGCGGCCGCGGCCACACAGATGGCGCCGCACACG
>JBPPNA010000081.1:0-23637 GCA_051306355.1 Acidimicrobiales bacterium
CTCGACCCGACGGAGGCCGAGCGGCGGCTGCTGGCCTGGTGGGACGACCGGAACTCGACGGAGTAGGTCCGGAGACCGACGGCCGAGGAGTCGGGGTCGCTAGTTGCCTTCCTTGCGGGCTCGGAGGATGAGCGTGGCGGGGATCCTGTCCATCGCCGGCGACCAGTGGGCGCCGCCCGTCTGACTCGGGGCCGGCTCGAGGACCGTGTCGACCCGGAACCCGGCTCGGCCCAGCTCGACGAACAGCGCCCCGAACGAGCGGGCGTAGGAACCGGCGCGGGGGTCATCGGTGGGGAACGGCTCGAGATCGAATGACGAGTGGCGGATGACGAGCGGGTCGTCGGCGGCGGGGTCGATGAGCGCAAACATCGGGTGGGGGACCGAGATGACCGCAGCGTGCTCGGGACGCAGGACCCGGTGGAGCTGGCGGAAGACCCTGCTGATGTCGGCCACGTGGTCCAACGCTCCCACGCAGATGGCAGCGTCGATGGTGTCGGCCCGGAGGAAGGCGAGCTCGGCCAACGGGGCGTGGTGGAGTTCGACGCGCACGTCGGCCGAGTCGATGGCGGCCCGAGCTTCGCCGATCTGGGCGGCCGACTCGTCGATCGCGATGACCCGGGCGCCTGCGTTGGCCAGGGCCACGGCATTGCGACCGGCGCCGCAGCCCAGGTCGAGCACCCGCTTGCCGGAGACGTCGCCGAGCAGCCGCAGGTCGACCTCGCGCGGGATCGACGGGCCGTAGGTCACCGAGTCCTCTGGGAGTCCGATGCCGGCCGGTGCTGCGACGGAGAACGGGGTCCAGGCCATGACGCCAGTCTGGCCCGTCCGGCCGGTCGCCTGACGGACGCCCATCGAACGTCGGGCGGAGTCGCTACCCTCGCCGACGATGTCCTTCCACCCCGGAGCCGTTCCTGGAGTCAGGGCTGGCTCCGACCGTCCGACCGGTTCGGTCGACTACCGCATGGCTCGGCTCCATCTGGTGAACGAGTACAAGCGCGGCCGGCTGGCCGAGCACGAGGTGTGCGATGCGCATCCCGAGTTGCGTCGCGCCGCGAAGAACATCGCCCGCAAGACCTCCGAGGCGTGCCCCATCTGCGAGGAGACGTACCTCGTACTCGTGACGTACGCGTTCGGACCCCACCTGCCCAAGTCGGGCTACGCCGTGGAGGACCGGGCCGACATGGACAAGGTCCGGCGGACCACCACGGAGTGCACGTGCTACGTGGTGGAGGTGTGTGCCGATTGCGGTTGGAACCACCTCGTGCAGACCTTCCCGGTCCAGGGACTCCGAAAGACGTCGTGACCGCCCCGCAGCGTCCGCTGCGGTGCGCAGCGGGCCTCCGGAAAACGTCGGCGCCCTGGTTCTGGCCGGCCCGGTGCCGCCCGGTCTCAGTTGGTCCCTCGGTAGGCTGCGAAGCCGCCAACTCGCGGTGACCCATGGCAGAACGAACCCCCAAGTCGAAGCAGTCGGCCCGGTCGAAGACGACCGCCGGGTCGCGGCAGAAGCGTCCGCCGAAGGCACGGGCGCGCCCGAAGGGCCCCTCCGGCTCCCGGACCGCGGCGCAGCGCAGCATCCTGTGGCGGACCCGCCGAGGCCTGTTCCTGGTGGCGCTGTTCCTGGTCGCCTCCGTGGCCGGGGCCGGCTTCGTGGTCGCTCAGGTGGAGCTCCCCGATGAGGACCCTCTGCTGCAGTCGACGTTCGTCTGCGCCAGCGACGTGACCGAGGGCTGTAGCCCGAACAACGCCATCGCGAAGCTCGCCGGCGAGGAGGACCGGGTCTCCCTGCCGATCGAGGAGATCCCGCAGACCTTCATCGATGCCGTGCTGGCCGCCGAGGACCGGCAGTTCTACAGCCACTCCGGCATCGACCCGGTGGGCATCGCCCGAGCCATCGTCCGTGACCTGCGCAACGAGGGCGTCCGGCAGGGCGGGTCGACCATCACCCAGCAGTACGCCAAGAACGCCTTCCTCAGCTCCGAACGGACCGTCACCCGCAAGCTCAAGGAAGCGGTGCTGGCCATCAAGCTCGAGCGCGAGTTCTCGAAACAGGAGATCCTCGAGCGGTACCTCAACACCGTGTACTTCGGGCGGGGCGCATACGGCGCCGACGCCGCGGCCCGGGTGTACTTCAACGTCTCGATCCGCAACGTCGACCTCTCCCAGGCCGCCTACCTGGCCGGTCTGGTTCGGGCACCGGAGTCCGCCGACGTCTCACGGAACCCCGACGTGGCCACCTTCCGGCGCGACTCCGTCCTCGACGGCATGCTCGCCGTGGGAACGATCACCCGCGACGAAGTCGAGGCCGCCAAGGCCATCGACCTGCAGAGCCAGGTGCGGGAGCGGACGGTGCGCGACGGGCTCGGCGCGGTGGCGGACAGCGAATACGGAACCGAGTACTACGTCGAGTACGTGCGGCGCCTGCTCTACGAGCGCTACGGCGCCGAGCGGGTCAACGGTGGCGGTCTGCGCGTGTACACGTCCTTGAACCGGACCATGCAGCGCCAGGCGTATGAGTCCGTCTACGGCTTCCTCGACCAGGAGGACGATCCGGCTGGCGCGCTGGTCAGCGTCGACGAACTCGGACGCGTGGTCGCCATGGTCGGCGGCAAGGACTTCGATGCCTCCGAGGTGAACCTGGCCCTCGGCGCCGAGGCCGGCGGGTCGGGCCGGCAACCCGGTTCGTCGTTCAAGCCGCTCGTGCTGGCCACCGCGCTCGGCCAGGACATCTCGGCCCGGTCGAAGTTCATCAACGAGAACGAGATCGTGCTGCCCGAGGCCAACGCCGGCGAGGACTGGGAGGTCAGCAACTACGACGACGGGGCCGAGAGCCTCTTGGACCTCGTCGATGCCACGCGGGTCTCGTCCAACACGATCTACGCCCAGTTGATGCTGGAGGTCGGCCCGGCCAATGTGGTCGATCTCGCAGAGCGAGTCGGCATCCGGGCGCCGCTGCCGGCGGTGAACTCCCTCGTCCTCGGATCCGGTGAGGTCTCGGTCCTCGACATGGCGACGGCGTACTCGACCTTCGCCCGCCGCGGCCAGGAGGTGGACCCCATCTTCATCACCCGGGTCGAGCAGGTCTCGGGCGACGGGGAGGTCACGGTGCTGGAGGAAGCCGACGGAGCCGCGCAGGAGGTCATGCGGCCCGGGGATGCCGACCAGGTCAACTGGATCCTGCGCCAGGTCGTCCGCAACGGCACCGGTACCGGCGCGAACTTCGGGATCCCCGTGGCCGGCAAGACCGGGACGACGCAGGACTATCGGGACGCCTGGTTCGTCGGGTACACGCCACGCCTCACCACCGCGGTGTGGATGGGGTATCCGGATTCGAACGAGGAGGGCGAACAGCGCGTCATGCGCGGGGTGCGAGGCCGCAACGTCACCGGCGGTTCCTTCCCGGCCCAGATCTGGCGCACGTTCATGGAACAGGCCACCTCGGGAACCGACCAGGGGACCTTCACCGAGCCGCCGCCGTTCGGTGGCGAGATCCTCAACTCCGACCTCACCACGACGACGTCGGAGGTGGTGACGACGACCACCGAGGATCGGGACGACACGACGACCACCGAGGATCCCGACGACACGACCACCACCGATCCGGATCCGGACCCCACCACGACGAGTGCACCGTCGACGACGCGCCCACCGACGAACACGACGCCACCGTCGACCACCACCACCACGACGCGGCCGCCGGCCACAACCGAGTTCCTCGAGGGTTAGGAGCCCACCTCCTGGTGGGGGTAGTGGGTGGTGCAGGCGAAGCACCACCGCTCGGTGTCGGGTTCGGGCTGGGCCTTGCCCTCGGTGTCCCATGACTCGGGGGTCACGTAGACGCGCCGCACCGTGGTGACCTCCTCGACGCTGCCGCAGCTCTCACAGGTACCGGTTGCCATGCGATCGACGCTACCCGGGACCGGGCACCTCGGGACTGGGCACGAAGGCGATCCCGCGGTATCGTCGGAGGTGCCGCTGGCAGGTACCCCGCCGCTGGACGGAGCAAAGGAGACATGCCATGCGCAAGTCCTGGAACGCGCCGTCGATCCGTGCCCAGAAACACGAGGACGGCTCGGCACCGTTGGTGATGGTCACGGCGTACGACGCCCCGGGCGCTCGGATGGCGCACGAGGCCGGCGTCGACCTGATCCTCGTCGGTGACTCCGTCGCCATGGTCGTCCTCGGCCACGACGACACCCTGCAGGTCACCACCGACGACATCGCCCACCACACCGGCGCGGTGGCTCGGGGGTTGAAGTCGTCCGAGGTCGAGGAGACGCTCGGGTACCGAGTGCCGATGATCGTCGCCGACCTGCCGTGGATGGCGTACCACACCGATCCTCACGAGGCCGTCCGAAACGCGGCAGCCTTGGTCCGGGCGGGTGCCCACTCCGTCAAGCTCGAGGGTGGCCGCAAGCGGCTGCCCGTGATCGAGGCCATCCTCGATGCCGAGATCCCGGTCATGGGCCACCTCGGTCTCACGCCCCAGTCCGTCCATGCCATGGGCGGGTTCAAGGTCCAGGGCAAGGAGCACGACGCGGCGCTCGATCTGGTGGCCGACGCCAAGGCCCTCGCTGGGGCCGGCTGCTTCGCCATCGTCCTCGAGGGGGTGCCCGACGCCGTCGCCCGGATGGTGACCGACGCCGTCGATGTCCCCACCATCGGCATCGGTGCCGGCCGCGACTGTGACGGGCAGGTGCTCGTCTACCACGACGTCCTCGGCATCGAGGACCGCATCACCCCCAAGTTCGTACGGCGCTACGCCGACGTGAAGTCGATCTCGGTCGCAGCGCTCGCGGCCTACGCCGCCGACGTGCGGGGTGGGTCGTTCCCCGACGACAGCGAGAGCTACCACCTGAGTGCCGACCAGGCCGAGACGCTCGGCATGTACGGCCGCAACGCCTGACCACCCGCCGGCGCCCACCGTTCGCCCCGGTCCGGCCGAGCGCCGTCCGTGCGCCACACTGGCGGCGTGTCCGACCCGGATTTGCTGCTCGATCGGCCGGTGTGGGCCCCGCGGTGGTTGCCGTCCATCGATGACGCCGGTCAGGTACGGGTGCTGCGCTGGGTGCTCACCGCCGTCTTGGCTGCGGGGGTCGGGGCGTGCGTGGTCCAGGGTGCCGATCGGCCTGCCGATCCCCAGCTCGGCGACGCACCAGCATCGGAACTGGCCGCTCGGGTCGGGACGGTCATGGCCGAGATCGTCACCGGGACCGGTCAGGTCCTCGAGCTCTGCCTCCTCCACGCCGACGATCCCGACCAGCGGTCCCGGGGCCTCAAGGAGGTCGCCGACCTCGCCGGCTACGACGGGATGCTGTTCAGCAACGATGCCCCCGTCGAGAACCAGTTCGTGATGATCGACACCGTGATGCCCCTGTCGATCAGCTGGTGGCAGGCCGACGGAGCGTTCCTCGCCATGACCGACATGGTGCCGTGCGCCGAGGATGATCCCGACGCGTGCACCCGGTACTCGGCCGGCGGACCGTACCTCCATGCCATCGAGGTGCCGCAGGGCGCCGTCAGCGGCGCAGGCATCGACGACGCCAGCCGGCTGCAGGTCGGTGCCGAAGGGTGCCAACCGGCCTGACGACGAAGATCCGGCGCACGCGTCCGCCGGCGTGACTACCGTGGCGCTGGCCTCGGGTCACCGGGGACGTAGGCGTCAGGGGGCGGCGGCCACGAGCGCAGGCCGCTCCCTGTTTTCGAACAGGAGAACGAGATGAATCGACGACGCATCGTCGCTGCGGTCGGTGCCGTGGCGATGACACTTTCCGTGGTCCCATTGATCGCGGCACCGGCGGGAGCGATCTCCGCACCGGTGCCCGTCGCGATGGGGCTGGACACACCGTACAAACTCACCTTCGGTCCGGACGGCGCGCTCTACGTCGCCGAAGCCGGCACGGCGGGCGACGAGGAGTGCATCGAGCGGGAGGACCCCGAGAGCGGGGAGATCGTCGAGGCGTGCTACGGCGCCACCGGTGGCGTCACCCGCATCGACCTCGAATCGGGCGAGCAGGAGCAGGTCGTCACGGGTCTCCCCTCGATCGGCGGGGACGGCGAGGCCGGGGGCCCGTCCGACGTGGCGTTCTCACCCGAGGGCGTGCTGCACGTGATCATCGGGCTGGGCGGAGACCTCGAGTTCCGTGACCACTTCAGCGATCCGCGCATCGGCACCATCGTGAAGGTCGACGACGAAGTCGGGACCGAGATCGTCTCCGACCTCGCGCAGTTCGAGGCCGACAACGATCCCGATCAGGTGTACAACCAGGACCTGCCGGAGGGCATGCCGCCGCTGAGCGAGGTCGACTCCAACCCGTTCGGGCTCACCTTCGACGGTGACGACATCCTGGCCGTCGACGCGGGCGGCAACACCGTCCTGCGGATCACCCCGGACGGCACCACCACCGTGGAGCAGCTCCTGCCCCTCGGACAGGCGGAGGCGCCGCCGTTCCTCGGGCTGCCGCCCGGAACGATGATCCCCCATCAGCCCGTGCCCACGGCGATCGATGTCGACGCCGAGGGCACGCCGCTGGTCGGTCAGCTCACCGGTTTCCCCTTCCCGGTGGGCGGGGCGAGCGTGTTCGACGCCTCGGGCGAGCTCGACGTGGTCGCCGACGGCTTCACGAACATCCTCGACATCGATGTGGACGTCGAGACCGGGAACGTGTACGTGCTCGAGTTCACCGACAACGGTCTCCTCTCGGAGGACTTCGCCCCGTCGCTGATCCAGCTCCGACCCGACGGCACCCGCAAGTACCTCATGCACGGCGACCTGCCACCGCTCGGCGGGGTCGAGGTCGGCCCGGACGGGATGGTCTACGTGACCGCCTGCACCCTGTGCGGACCAGGTGCGGGGATGGTGTGGCAGCTCGATCCGTCGGTGCCGTCGGATCCGGCAACCGCTGACGCATGCTCGCCTGACGACGTGCCCGGCACCGGGTTCCCCGACATCAAGGCCAACACGCACCGCGAAGCGATCGAGTGCATGGCCTTCTGGGGCGCGGTCGAGGGGTTCCTCGACGGCACCTATGGGCCGCAGACGCCCATCCGTCGGGATCAGGTGGCATCGATGCTCGCCCGGGCCCTCTCGGCCGCAGGGGTCGAGCTCCCGAACGATCCGCCGGATGCGTTCGGCGACGACGACGGCACCCACGAGGACAACATCAACGCCCTCGCGGCACTCGGCGTCGTCGGCGGCTACCCCGACGGCACCTACCGGGGATCCCAGCTCGTCACCCGGGCGCAGATCGCGTCGATGTTCGCCCGGGCCTGGGAGGCCGTGACCGGTGAACCGCTCGCCCAGGGCACCGATGCCTTCAGCGACGACGCGGGCAGCGTGCACGAGGACAACATCGACGCTGTCGCCGCCATGGGTTGGGTCAACGGCGTCGGCGAGGGAGCCTTCGCCCCGCAGGCGCCGACCGTGCGGGGGCAGTTCGCCAGCATCCTGGCCCGGATGCTGTCGTCGCTGGTCGAGACAGGAGTGGCCACGGTACCGACGCCGCCGGCCTGATCCAGCGCCAGCAACCATCGGCCGACAAGCAACCACCAGCCGAGGCGGCGGGGCCCGGGGACGCTCGTTCCCGGGCCCCGCCGCGTCCGGTCCGGGGTTCCTGTCACCCCTCGTCGACAGACTGGTCGACGTGGATGTGAACCATCGCCCGGCCCGCCGCTACGCTGACCCACTTCTGTCCGTCCTGCCCCACTCCGGGGCTCCGGCATCGCCGGATCCACAGGAAGGTGTCCGTAGGCATGCGCGCCTATGAACTCATGGTCATCATCAGCGGCGATCTCGATACCGAGGCCGCCCAAGCACAGGTCACCGACATCGAGGGCCGTCTGAACGGCGCCGGCATGGTGGCATCCACCGATTTCTGGGGGCGGCGTCAGTTGGCCTACGAGATCGACCACCGGACCGAGGGCTCCTACGTCGTGTACGAGGTCTTGGCCGATCCGGGTGCGCTCGACGCCGTCGAGCGGTCCCTGCGCCTCGCGGACGAGATCGTCCGCCACAAGCTCATCCGCCTCCCTGACCACGAAGCCGCACGACGCGGTCTCGTCGGTTCGGCAGCGGCTGAATAGACCAGGAGACAGACATGGCTTTCGACAACACCGTCACGATCATCGGCAACGTCACTCGTGACCCCGAGCTGCGCTACCTCACCAGCGGTACCGCCCTGGCGAGCTTCGGCGTCGCCTGGAACAACCGCTACAAGGACCGCAACGGCGACCAGGTCGAGGACACCTCGTTCTTCGACGTCACGTGCTGGCGTGACCTCGCCGACAACGTGTCCGAATCCATCTCCAAGGGCGATCGTGTGATCGTCTACGGCAAGCTCGAGCAGCGCTCGTGGGAGACCCAGGACGGCGAGAAGCGGTCCAAGGTCGAGATCGTCGCCGACGAGGTGGCCCCCTCCCTGCGGTGGGCCACGGCCCAGGTCTCCAAGATCCGGCGCGACGGTCCCTCCGGCGGCGCCGGAGGGACCAAGAGCTCCGGCGGCAACGAGCCGCCCCGCAACGAAACGAACTACGACGACGCCGAGGAGCCGTTCTAGATGGCACGCCCCCGAATCAAGAACAAGGACAACGCTCGCCGCTCCAAGAAGCGCACGAGCATCCTGACCCAGGAGAAGGTCACCTACGTCGACTACAAGGACGTCAACCTCCTCCGTCGCTTCCAGTCCGACCGGGCCAAGATCCGCGCCCGTCGCGTGACGGGCAACAGCTCCCAGCAGCAGGCCGAGGTCGCCATGGCGATCAAGAACGCCCGCGAGATGGCGCTGCTTCCCTACACCAGTCGCGTCACCCAGCAGCGGGGCGGCGGCCGCGGCCGCGACGGCGATCGCCGCAGTCGTGACGACGATCGCGGCCGCGACGACGATCGGGGCCGCGACGACGTCGACGAGACCACCGACGACGACCCCGCCGTCACCGCCGACTCGGGCGCCGTCGAGACCACGGCCGAGGCCCCGGAGACGGAGGAGAGCAGCGAATGAAGGTCATCCTCCGTCACGACGTCGACCAGGTCGGCAAGCGCGGCGATCTCGTCGACGTGAGCGACGGTCACGCCCGGAACCACCTCATCCCCAAGGGGCTCGCCATGCGGGCCACGGTCGAGGCCGAGGTGCAGGCCCAGCACATGCGCATGGCGCGCGAGGTCCGCGACACCAAGGTCGTGGAGGCCGCCCAGGAGGTGGCCACCACGCTGGTGCCCAAGGTGATCCACATCGTGGCCAAGGCCCACGATGGCGGCGCCCTGTTCGGCTCGGTGTCCGATGCCGAGATCGCTGCTGCGGTCAAGGACCAGACCGACGTCGACCTCGACAAGAAGGTCATCACCATCGACGAGCCGATCAAGTCGACCGGCACGCACTACGTCATGGCCAAGCTCCACCACGAGGTGCAGTTCCCCATCACGATCGAGGTCGAGGCCGCCGAGGAGCAGTGAGCGTCACTTGCGTGCCATTTCGGCATCCCGAGCGACAGATTTCACCGGCCGGACACCTCATGGACCACGTTCCGTCCATGAAGTGCCCGGCCGGATGCACTTCTCCACAGTTTCCACAGGCATATCCCCAGCTTGTCGCCGGTTGCGCCTCTAGCGCCCCACAGGCCGGTGGCGCGACGGTGAACAGCCCATCCGCTCGTCTGCTCCGAGGCCCCCTCCATGTCCAACCGGGTACCGCCGTCTGACCTCACCGCCGAGCAGAACCTGCTCGGCGCCATGATGCTGTCCAAGGAGGCCATCTCGGCCTCGGCGCCGATGCTGCGTCCCGAGGACTTCTACAAGCCGGCCCACGCTCACGTCTACGACGCCATCCTGAGCCTCGACTCCGCCGGCGAACCCGCTGATCCGGTCACCGTCGCCGACGAGCTCGGCCGGGCCGGGGTCCTCGAGTCCATCGGGGGGAGGTCGCTGCTCGCCGACATCGTCACCACGGCTCCTGCAGTCAACAACGCCCCCCGGTACGCCAAGATCATCGCCGATCACGCCATGCTGCGGCGTCTCATCGCCATCGGTGGCGACATCTCCGAGCTGGGCTACGACCTGCCCGACGACGTCGAGAAGGCCGTCGATGTGGCCGAATCGATGGTGTACAACCTCGGCCAGCGCCGGGTCACCGACTCGATGGTGCCCATCGAGGGCTTGCTGTCGGACACCCTCGATCGTCTCGAGGCCCTCGTCGAGCGGGGCGACGCCATCACCGGCCTGCCCACGGGATTCGTGGATCTCGATCGTCTCCTGTCGGGCCTGCAGCCGTCGACCCTCAACATCATCGGCGCCCGGCCTGCCATGGGCAAGACGTCGTTTGCCCTGAACCTCACGGCCAACGCGTCGTTCCAGTCCCGCCGGCCCGTGCTGTTCTTCTCCCTCGAGATGGGCAACATCGAGCTCACCCAACGCTTGCTGTGCGCCGAGGCCCAGATCGACTCCACCAAGGTCCGCGACGGTCGCCTCCAGGATGCCGAGTGGGATCGAATCGCCCTGGGGGTCAGTCGCCTCGCCGAGGCCCGCCTCTACCTCGACGACAACCCCAACGTGTCGGTGATGGAGATCCGGGCCAAATCCCGTCGCCTCAAGTCCCAGCTCGGTGACCTCGGCCTCGTCGTCATCGACTACCTCCAGCTGATGCAGGGCCGCAATCGGGCAGAGTCGCGCCAGGTCGAGGTGTCGGAGATGTCGCGGAGCCTCAAGATCCTCGCTCGCGAGCTCGAGTGCCCGGTCATCGCGCTGTCGCAGCTGTCCCGCACCCTCGAATCCCGTACCGACAAGCGGCCCATGCTCTCCGATCTGCGTGAATCGGGATCGATCGAGCAGGACGCCGACGTCGTGATGTTCCTGTACCGCGACGACGTGTACAACCCCGATTCACCCGATCGCGGCATGGCCGAAGTCATCGTGGCCAAGCACCGCAACGGTCCCACCGGCAAGATCAACCTCGCCTTCCGCAACCACCTCACGCGCTTCGACAACATGGCCCAGCTCTGATGCTGGGTGGGGCAGTTTTCCGCCGCCGTTGCGCAGATCTTCGTAGGTCCCCTCCTTTCTCGTAGGCCGCAGGGCTACGCTCCGCGTCCGACGGGGCGACGACGAGGGAGCGAGCCAGTGGATCCGATCGAGCTGTCCGATGCGCTGTGGACCGGGGCGGCCTCGACCGTGGACAACCACCCGGTGACCGCCATCGACGGGTTGGGCGAGGTGACCGAGGGCGTCGCGTTCGTGAAGAACCTGGCCAACTCGGCGGTCATCACCACCGGCGCCGGGATGCTGGTCGTCGATACGGGGCACGCGCTCACCGCCGGGTACATCAAGGACCGCATCCGGGAGTGGACCGACGAGCCGATGGCCCGGGCGGTGTGGTCCCACGGCCACGTCGACCACGTCTTCGGAGTGGAGTTGTACGAGGCAGAGAACGACCAGCGGGGGCTGCCGGCACCGATTGTCCACGCCCACGAGGCCATGCCCGCACGGTTCGAGCGCTACGCCCTGACGGCCGGGTACAACGGCGTGATCAACAGTCGCCAGTTCGGGGCGCCTGTCGACTGGCCGACCGAGTTCCGCGCCCCGGACGTGCTGCACGCCTCCTCCACGTCGTTCAACGTCAACGGCCTCGAGGTGTTGTGCTTCCACGACAAGGGCGAGACCGACGACCACACCTGGACCTGGATCCCCGAGAAGAAGGTGCTGTGCACCGGCGACCTGTTCATCTGGGCCTCACCCAACTGCGGTAACCCCCAGAAGGTGCAGCGCTACCCCCGGGAGTGGGCCATCGCCCTGCGCAAGATGGCGGCGCTCGAGCCCGAGTACCTGCTGCCCGGCCACGGCTGGCCGGTGATCGGCCGGGACCGGGTCCACGAGGCCCTCACCGCCACCGCCGAGTACCTGGAGTCGATCCTCCACCAGTCACTCGCGCTGATGAACGAGGGTGCCCGCCTCGACGATCTCCTCCACAGCGTCGCCCCGCCGCAGGAGCTGGCCGACAAGCCCTACCTGCAGCCCGTCTACGACGAGCCCGAGTTCATCGTGCGCAACATCTGGCGGCTCTACGGCGGTTGGTACGACGGCAACCCGGCGCACCTGCACCCGCCGCGGGAGCGGGACCTGGCCGGCGAGCTGGCCGACCTGGCCGGCGGCGCCGACGCGCTCGCCCGTCGGGCGAGCGAGGTGGCCGATCGCGGTGACCTGCGGCTGGCCGGTGCCCTGGCCGAGCTGGCCCGTGAGGCCGACCCCGACGACGCCTCGGTGGCCGAGATCCACGCCGACGTGTTCACCCGCCGGTCGGAGGAGGCCAGCTCCACCATGGCGAAGGGCGTCTACCGCTGGGCGGCCGGTCACACCCACGGCCGCGGCGGCGACCTCTGAGCCCGTCCCCCTTCCTGCCTGCGAGCGGGCCCGTCAGTGGTGGGGGAACAGGTCGTGGGTGCGGTGGACCAACTCGGCGGCGGGATGCCCGGCGGCTGGCTCCCAGATCTCCACCCGGTCACCGGCCACGAGGAACGGGACCGGGCAGAGCATGTCGGACTTCCCCTGGATGATGGTGAGGGTGTTGTCGAGGATGGCTGCGACGAGGTCCTCGTCGTCGGGGTCGACCACGACGAGCTCGCCCACGAGGGGTGCGATGGCGATCCCCGTGACGAGCCCGAGCCGCTCGAGCAGCGTGGCCGGCGCCGTCAACCACGACGATTGCTGCCCGTCGGGGGCCGTGGGGACCCAGGCTCGAATGCCGGCACCGATCTCGTCGGGCGCGGGGTCGACGGCGGCGAGGTTGTCCGTCGCTGCCGCCCGGACATCGCCGGCGGTGATGCCCCAGTCGTCGCACTGCACCTGGGTGATCGGCGCGGAGTGGTCCACTCCGATCGCCGTGGCCTCGAGCAGCTCGGTCACCGGCCAGGTGGCGAGCCCGTACTCGTCGGTCTTCGTCCGCCGCAGGAGCGGCAGGACATCGAGGCGGGCCGCGGCCCACCGGGCAGCTCCGGAGGGCGAGGAGACGTCGGGCGCGGTCGTGCCCG
This sequence comes from Acidimicrobiales bacterium, assembly GCA_051306355.1. GTDB lineage: Bacteria > Actinomycetota > Acidimicrobiia > Acidimicrobiales > Salinilacustritrichaceae > Salinilacustrithrix. Next base: position 13,009 of record JBPPNA010000081.1, read on the forward strand.
CGATGCTGGCGCCCGGGATCGTGGTGCCCGGGATCGTGGTGCCGGCGTCGGACGGGGCCAGCCCGGCGATGAACTGGTCCACGATCTCGATGCGGTCGAAGCCCTTGGCCTGCTTCCACCCCGGCCGGATCTCACCGATGGCGATCTCGTCGGGCTCGGATCGCCCGGTCCAGGTCACCTCCACCGTGTCGGCGTCGATCGTCTCGACGTGGCTCACGCCGGCCAGGGCCCGGATGCGGGCCGCGATCTCGATGGTGAACGCGTCCGGCGTGGACGCGTCCTTGGTGAAGCGGTCGAGGAATCCCACCTCTCCGACCGTACCGCTGCGCAGGGGCGGCGGTCAGCACCGGTGGTACTCGAGGTCGACCACGGGCCGGCCGGCCGCCCGTGCTGCCGCCTCGTACCGGGTCGTGGGGCGCCAGGCGGGGCGTTCGACGACCCCGCCGGCGAACGCAGCGTGACCATCGAGCCGCTCCTGCGCGCGACCCGCGTACTCGACGGCATCGGTGGCCATGCGGAAGGCGGCGCCCGGGGCCAGGCGGTCGGCGATGAGGTCGAGGACGTCGGGGCGGACGAAGCGGCGCTTGTGGTGACGGACCTTGGGCCATGGGTCCGGGAAGAACAGGTGCAGGGCGGCCAGCGACGACGTCGTGAACCGGTCGGCGAGCAGGTCGAGGGCGTCGGCTCGCATGGCGAACACGTTCCCCGCATCGGCGTCGTGGGCGGCGCAGAGCAGTGCGACGACGCCCGGGGTGTGCACGTCCACGGCGAGGACGTCGTGGTCGGGCCGGTGGGCGGCGTAGGCGAGTGCGGCCTCACCGTGCCCCGCGCCGACCTCGAGCACGAGCGGCCGGTCGTGGTCGGCCCGGGCGTCGACATGGTGGAGAGGCCCGTGCTGCTCGAGGACCCGTCGCATCCGGTCGGTCACGCGGCCGTGCCGCCCGTGGAACGTGCGGATGCGGAGCTCCCGGGGTGTCTGGTCGAGCGGCGGTGATCCTCGGCGCTCGAGCGATGGGCGATGCTCGGCGGGACCGGCCACGGGCCCATGGTGCCAGGGGCGAGCCCCGTGTCCGCGCATCTCGCGTCGTACGATGCAGGCCATGGGGGATGTGGACGCGAACCGGGCGGTGGTGGGGCAGCTGTGGGAGGACCTCTACCGGCGAGACTTTGACGCCGTCGCGGCGCACTTCCACGACGACGGCACCTACACCGATGTCCCGACCCCGGACGACGACGTGGCCGTCGGTCCCGCCCAGATCGCCGCCCGGCTGGAGCTCGGCCTCGGCCCACTCGAGCGGATCGAGCACGACCTGGCGGCCATGGTGGCGGAGGGCGAACGCGTCGTGACCGAGCACGTGGAGACGTGGCACTGGCCCACCGGGGAGTCCGTCCCCCTGCCGTTCGTGTCGGTCCACGAGCTCCGGGACGGCCGGATCGCCCGGTGGCGCGACTACTGGGACCTCCAGACGCTGCTCGGCGCCGCACCCCAGTGGTGGCTGGATCGGATCATGGTGGGGTACCGCTGAAGGCGTCGACCACACAGCGTGACGATGCTGGGGTATCGTGACTCTCGTCGTCGCGGGCGGCGATACGAACTGGAGTTCTCCGCGCTCGTGACCGTCCCCCGCACCATCCTGACGCTGGCGCTGGTGGTCTCGCTGTCCTGGCCCGTCGCCGTTGGGGCCCAGAGCGATGTCGAGCAGGAGCGCGAGGAGGTCCGGGATCGCCGCTCGGCGATCGATTCGGAGCTCGACGTGCTCCAAGCCACCGACGCCGAGGTCAACGCGGCGCTCGATGAGCTGGAAGCCTCCATCGCAGCGCAGAAGGATGCCCTCGCACGCGCCGACGCCGCCCGCGTCGAGGCCGAGGCTGCCGTTCTCGACGCCGAGGACGACCTGCGCGCCGCCCAGCGCGACGTCTCCCTCCTGATCGCCGCCATCCGGGAGATGGCCATCGCGTCCTACATCCACCCGCCGACCGTCGATCTGGTCCACAGCCTCGAGGCGGTGTCGTTCTCCGATGCCCTGCTGCAACGGGCCTACCTCGACGCCCGGGCCAACCGAGACGTCGGCCTGCTGGAGCTGCTCGAACAGGCGGAGCAGACCGCGGCGGATCGAGCCGCCGACCTCGAGACGGCGGCCGCCGATGCTGCACGGGCCGTGGAGGTGGAGGCGGCTGCGCTCGATTCCCTACGGGACCACGAGATCGACCAGGAACGGTTCGCCGTCCAGCTGCGGGACCGCATCGACGCATCGCTGGCCGAGGCGGCCGTCCTGGCCGACCTCGACGCCGATCTCGCCGCGCAGATCCAGGCGGAGCAGGCGGCGCTGATCGCCCGCATTCCACCGCCCCCGGTCGAGCCGGTTGCGACGCCGGTGCAGGCGCCGACCACCACGACGAGCACTCCGCCCGCCAGCCCCGGCGCGCCGGCGACGACTGCGCCGACCACCACGGCGCTTCCGACCGCGGCGCCGACCACCACGGTCCCCCGGTCGCCGCCGACCAGTTCCGGCCCCACGGTCCCCGTCCGGACAGTGCAGGGCATCACCGTCCACGCCAACATCGCCGACGACGTGGACGCACTGCTCACCGCAGCCCGGGCCGACGGTGTCCCGCTCTCCGGTTGGGGCTACCGAAGCGCCGACCGCCAGATCCAGCTCCGGGCCGTCCACTGCGGCCCGACGTACTACGACATCTGGCTGAAGCCGGCGAGCCTGTGCAGCCCACCCACCGCCGCGCCGGGTCGGTCGCTCCACGAGCAGGGCCGCGCCATCGACTTCACGCACAACGGACGCACCATCACGTCACGGTCCACCGTGGCGTTTCGGTGGTTGGCCGAGAACGCAGCCAGCTACGGGTTGTACAACCTGCCCAGCGAACCCTGGCACTGGTCCACGAACGGCTCCTAGCCGCGCGCCTTGGACTTCGTACGGCCCGGTCCGGCGCTCTTGTCGATGAACTCGATGACCTTGCCGGCCACATCGATGCCGGTGGTGGTCTCGATGCCTTCGAGGCCGGGGGAGGAGTTGACCTCCATGACCACCGGACCGTGGTTCGACCGCAGCAGGTCGACACCGCAGACGTTGAGTCCCATGGTCTTCGCCGCCCGGACGGCGGTGGAGCGCTCCTCGGGCGTCAGCTTGATCTTCTCGGCGTAACCGCCCTGGTGCAGGTTGGACCGGAACTCACCGGGTGCGCCCTGGCGACGCATCGACGCCACCACGCGACCGCCGATCACGAAGGCCCGGATGTCGGCACCCTTGGCCTCCTTGATGTACTCCTGGACCAGGATGTTGGCGTCGAGCTGACGGAAGGCGGCGATGACCGACTCGGCCGCCTTCTTGGTCTCGGCCAGCACCACGCCCACACCCTGCGTGCCCTCGATCAGCTTGACGATGAGCGGGGCGCCACCGACGAGTTCGATGAGGCCGTCGATGTCCTTGGTGGAGTGGGCGAAGCCCGTCACCGGGAGGCCGATCCCGTTGCGGGACAGCAGCTGCATCGATCGGAGCTTGTCCCGCGAGCGGGAGATGCCCTGGCTCTCGTTCGTGGGAAACACGTCCATCATCTCGAACTGGCGGACCACCGCGGTGCCGTAGAAGGTGTGCGATGCGCCGATGCGGGGGATGATGGCGTCGACGCCCTCGAGTTCCTTGCCGCCGTAGCGGATGTTGGGCTTGTGCGACGTGATGTCCATGACGCAACGCAAGTAGTCGACCACGCGCATCTCGTGGCCTCGCTCCTCGCCGGCCTCCTTGAGCCGGTTGGTGGAGTACAGGTTGGCATTGCGGGACAGGAGAGCGATCTTCATCGGCCCGGACGCTACCGCGGGTGGTGACGGTTGCCCCCGGTGCGGTAGGACGAGCCAGGGTCGACGAACAGGCGGCCGCTCATCGCGGTTCGCCCGAGGAGCATGCGGAATCCCATCTGGTCCCGCTTGGTCAGGGTCATCTCGATGGGGAAGTTGTCCTCGCCGATGAGAAGGGTCGTCTCGACCACCGCACGCCGCTCGACATCGCCGTTCGAGGACCGGACCTCGCGTTCCTCCACCAGTGGCGCCTCCGCGGCGACGACGTGACGGTCGTCCTTCTGGCGAGGATGCAGGGAGAACCGGATCCAGGCGACGCCGTCCCGCTCGAAGGGCTCGAGGTCCCAGGCATGGATGGCCGAGGTCCGGGCGCCGGTGTCGATCTTGGCCTTGACGGCATCGGCGGGGTCCGGCAACAGGTCCGGGAGTCGGACCCACTCGCGCCAGCCGATGATGGTGCGGTCGCTCACAGCCGGGACCGGAGCCAGTCGACCATGATGTCGTTCGCTGCCATCCGGTGCCCCTCCAGGTAGTGGGGAGCCCCGTCGATCTCGGTGTAGCTGATGTCCGAGGCGGCCGACACCTGGGCCAGCTCGCGAGCCTGGTGGAGTCGGATCTCGGTGTCGGCAGTCGGATGGACGACCAGTGTGGGGACGGTGACGTCGGGGAGGTTGGTGGCCATTCGGGCGTGGCTCGAGATCCCGGACCACGTGGACAGCCAGCCTCGCGGCGTCATCACCCGTCCGAGGCCGAAGCTTCCGTGGTTGGCGTCGAGCGGGTCGGGGAAGGCGAAGATCGTCCCGGGGGCGCGACCCGGCGCCGAGCGCGCATCGGGATCGATGTCGGGGTCGAGGTAGGCCGGGTCGGCCAGCGTGCGATACACGGTGAGGTAGCGACCGAACACTGCGCGGCGCCGCAGCTGGTTCCACGTCGCGGAGCCCCGCTCGGCCGCCCGGGCGAGCTCGCGGAACTGTTCGTTCGATGCGATGGCCGAACGGGCGATTGCGTCGATGCGCGCCACGCGGTCGTGCTGGGCTCTCCGGTATCCGTCCACCCACTCGGGGTCGTAGTGCGAGGCCTCCGGGAACGGTCGCCAGCCGTTGTCGGGGTGGTACATGTCGAGCTCCGGATCGCAGGAGAGCGGATCGGCCTCGTCGGTGACCGAGGGGTCGATCACCTGCAGCATGAAGACGCCTTCGCCGGGATGCGCGGCCAAGGCGACGAAGGCATCGCCGAGGTGGCGACCCTCGCGCTCTGCCGTCGCCTGCGCCTCGGCCATCAACGACCCGCCCCCCGAGTTGCCGAGCAGCACGACCGAGTCCGCACCTCGAGCCCGTATCGCCTCGACCGCGGTCTCCACGTCGAGGGCGGCGAGGTCGTGCTGGCAGTCGGTGTCGTTGTTCACGTACCGGGTGGCGAACCCGAGCGCTGCGTAGCCGGCGGCGGCGAGGAGCGGGCAGGCGTAATGGGTCGAGAAGTCGCCTCGCGGGTGGGAGAGGACGACGGCGGTCTTCCACGGTGTCCCGGCCGGCGGTGTCCAGAGGATCCCGCGGACGACCGCGCCGTCGGGAGAGACCAGCGTGATCGGTTCGCGGCCGACGTCGATGCCGTGGGTGCGCGCCGGGTCGTCGGCGGGATCGGGCCAGTAGCCGAGGAACGAGCGACGTTCAGCCGGCCACCACAGGTCGGTCACGCCTCAGGTCGTGGGGATGCCGGCGGCAGCACCCACCGAATCCCGGTGCTCGGCGGCCGAGTGGAACGTGGGCACCGGTGGATCATCGAGCTCCGGTTCGTCAGCGGACAAGAGGTCCACTGCAGCGTCGCGGTCGGCCTGCGTGTACGGGGCGGTGTCGGTGCAGAACTCCACGAGGATGCCGTTCGGATCCATGGTGTAGATGCTGACGCAGAACCCGTGGTCGATCTCCATGACGTCGACGCCACTGGCGAGCCACTGGCCCTTGCGGCGGTCGATGTCATCGAGGTCGGTGGCGGCGAAGGCCACGTGGTTCACCCACGCCTCGAACCCGAGTCCCGTGGAGATGGCGGTGTCGTTCCCGTCCATCCGTTCGTCGTGGAGCTCCCAGAACGCGATCATGGAGCCCGGTCCCGAGTCATCGCCGCGGATGGAGTAGAAGACGTGCTTGGCCCAACCGCCCGGTCTGTCGGTGGGCGCCGCGACAGCCTTCACCAGTTCGAAGCCGAGGACTTCGCTGTAGAAGCGGTGCGTGGCCTGCAGGTCTCGAGCGGCGAACGCCAGGTGGTGGAATCCCATGGGAGCTCCTTCGGACCATCGTCTCGGGGAGGGTTTGTCCTGGCGGCGATTCTCGCACAGGCTGGAGTCATGTTCCTCGGAGAGGATCTCCTCGCGTACCTGGTGCTGGCCATCGGGGGAGCGATGGCGGTCGGATCGCTGTTCGCCATCATCCGGCCGCCGGACCAGGTCCGCGACGGCGATCTCGAATCCGCCCCCGTGGGGCGCAGCATCATCTTCGCCTTGATCGGGGCCATCGGCGCCGTGTGGGCGCTGGCCAGCCTGCTCAGCTGATCCGGCGCAGCTCGAGCCCCAGCGACTGGAAGGTCTCGAAGGGCTGGTCGTAGCCACGCTCGAGGTGGTGCACGCCGCCGATCACCGACGACCCCTCGGCGGCGGCGGCGGCGATGACGCCGGAGAAGCCGGCTCGGACGTCGGGGATCTCGACGTTGGCCCCTCGCAGCTTCGACACGCCCCGCACCACCGCGGAGTGCACGGCGTTGGTGTCCTGGAAGCGGCACGATGGCCCGCCCAGGCAGGTGTCGAACAGCTCGATCTCGCCGCCCATGGCCGCGACCACCGATGCGGGGTAGCGGACGCGGTCCTCGAAGACGGTCTCGTGGAGGACTGACATGCCCTCGGCCTGCGTCATGAGCACGAAGAGCGGCGACTGCCAGTCGGTCATGAACCCGGGATGGGTGTCGGTGTGGATCGCGACGGGGCGGAGCCCGTTCGCCGAGGCGCTGATCCAGTCGTCGTTGATCTCGAACTCCGCCCCCATGCGCTGCAGCGTGGAGATGGCGGTGACCATCCGGTCCTGCGGGCATCCGCCCACGCGCACCTCGCCGCCCGTCGCGAGCCCCGCGACCAGGTAGGAGAACGCCTCGAGCCGGTCGCCCGCCAACGTCGACGTCGCGCCGTGGAGCCGGTCGACGCCCTCGATCACGAACCGGCGACCCGGCCGGAGCTCGAGGTTCGCCCCCATGCGCTGGAGGAGCAGGGCGAGCTCGATGATCTCGGGTTCGGTGGCGGCGTTCTCGAGCGTGGTGCGTCCTTCGGCCAGCGCCGCGGTCAGGAGCACGGTCTCGGTGGCACCGACCGACGGGTAGGGCAGGTTGACCTTGGTGCCTCGGAGCCTGCCGCGAACCTGGGCCCGTACGCCGTCGGCCTCCTCGGTGACCTCGGCGCCGAAGGCGCGGAGCGCCTGGACGTGGAAGTCGACGGGCCGGGCACCGATCCGATCGCCTCCGACCATGGGCACGAAGGCCTCGTTGCGGAGGTGGAGGAGAGGGCCGAGGAGGAGGATGGGGATCCGGTTGAGGCCCGAGTACCGCACCGGGACCTGCGATTCGACCTGGTCGGCGGGCGTGATGGTGATGGTGCGGTCGGCGCGGACCTCGACGCCGACGCCGAGGGACCGGAGCACGTCGGACGTGATGCCGACGTCGCCGACGTCGGGGACGTTGGAGATGGTGGACGGCGACGAACCCATGACGGCGGCGACCATGTGCTTGGTCACCGCGTTCTTCGATCCCGACACGCGCACCTCCCCACGGAGAGGCCCGGAGGGTTCGACGGCCCAGGCCGGGGGCGCGATCGGTGACGCAGCGGACATGGGCCGAGTGTACGGCCGGTCCCCGCCCACGTCGTCCTGACGAGGGGTCAGCTCCGGGCTGCCTCGAGGTCACGGTTCATGGCGATGACCGCATCCTTGGCCGACGCGGCCCAGTCGTCGGTTCCCGCCGCCTGCCAGGCGCCGCAGATCGCTCGACTCGACGACACGATCGTTCCGCGGCCGTCGCTGCGGAGGCCGGCGAGCGCGTCGTGGGCCGACCCGCCCTGGGCGCTGTAGCCGGGCACGAGGAAGATGGTGTCGGGCATGCGGTCGCGCAGGGCGCGCGCGTGCTCGGGGTAGGTGGCCCCCACCACGGCGCCGATGTCGGACAGCCCGCAGCTGGCCAGGTGGACCTCACCCCAGGACCGGACCAGTTCGGCCACGGCGTCCGCCACCGTGCCGTCGAGCAGGTCGCGGTCCTGGAGTTCGCCGCTCGTGGGGTTGGAGGTCTTCACGAGGACGAACAGGCCATGACCTTCCCCGCCCAGGACGGGCAGCACACCGTCCTCGCCGAGGTACGGGTTCACCGTCATCCACGTGGCGCCCATGCCGCCGACGGGCTCGCCGTCGAGCCCCGGCGCGCCGCCGAAGGCCATCTGGCCGTAGTGGGCCGCCGTCGAGCCGATGTCGCCGCGCTTGGCGTCGAGGATCACCGGGACGCCCGCCGCTTCGGCATGGGCCACCGTGGTGGCCAGGGCGGCGAAACCTGCAGCCCCGTAGGCCTCGTAGCAGGCGGCCTGGGGTTTCACGGCGGCACACACGCCAGCGACGGCATCGATGATTGCGAGGTTGAACTCCACGAATGCGGCCGCGACGCCGGCCGCGCCGGGACCGTGGCGTTCCTGATGGCGTCGGCGCAGTCCGGGCGGGAGCAGTCCGGGTCGGGGGTCGAGGCCGACACACGCCAGCGAACCGGTCTGCCGGATGCTCTCGTCGAGACGGTCGGCCGCGTGCACGGAACGAGACCGTAGTGGGGGTGCGTCACCCAGAGCGTCGAACGGGAATCGCGCAGCTGAGGTCGCCGCGCTCGGCCCGCCGGATCCAGAGGAGACCCCGTGCGGTGCCCGCCAACCAGGTGATCCCGATGATGGTGCCCGCCACCCAGACGTGGTCACGTAGCAGGGCTCCCACCGTCGTGCCGCCGAGCACGGCCGCCAGCAGCCCGATCGTCAGCGGCAGGTGGCAGGGGCAGAAGAGGAACGACACGGCCAGCCACCAGCGACCTCGGCGTTCGAGGCCGCGGGCGGCACTCGCCACCTCGGTGCGTGCCGCCATGGTTCAGGCCACGTCGGCCTGGGCCGCGACGGCTCGATGGACCTCGTCCATGTCGATCGCCTTCACCTGCTCGATCAGGTCCTCCAGTGCGGCGGCCGGGAGCGCACCGGGCTGGGAGAACACCAGCACCTGCTCGCGGAAGGCCATGAGCGTCGGAATGGACTGGATGCCCGCAGCCGAGGCGAGCGGGTTCTCCGCCTCGGTGTCGACCTTGGCGAAGACGATGTCCTCGTGGTCGGCGGCGGCGCGCTCGTAGACGGGGGCGAATGCCTGGCACGGTCCGCACCAGGACGCCCACCAGTCGACGAGGACGATGTCGTTCTCGGCGATGGTTCGCTCGAAGTCGGTCTGGGTCAGGTCGACGGTGTGCACGGGACTCCTCCTGGAGCTGTCGTGGGCTTCACACCGTGCAACACGATACCGGGAGGGGGTATTCCACCGGGTGGGACCGCTGTCGGCGAGCCAGGACGAGGGCGTCGATGGCGGTCGTTCCACTGGTGCTTGTCCATTTCCCCAAGCTGGGTCGAGCGGGCAGCGAGGCGCACGGCCACACTGGGGGCATGGGTTTCTACGAAGATCGGGTGCTGCCTCGCCTCGTCGACCTGGCGCTGCGCGGCGAGGCGTTCGATCGGGTCCGGTCCAGGGTGGCGTCGGACATGAAGGGCGACGTGCTCGAAGTCGGCTTCGGGTCGGGTCGCAACGTGCCGCACTACCCCGATGCGGTTCGGCGGGTCTGGGCCGTGGAACCCGCCGGGGCAGGGTGGAAGCTGGCTGCGGATCGCATCGCGGCCCGGGGCATCCCCGTGGAGTCGATCGGACTCGACGGGCAGGACCTCCCGCTGGATGACGACAGCGTCGACCATGTCCTCACCACCTGGACGCTGTGCACGATCCCTGACGTGGACCGAGCGCTTCGCGAGGTGCTCCGGGTGCTGCGCCCAGGCGGCTCGCTGCACTTCGCCGAGCACGGCCGGTCCCCCGATCCCGGGGTGGCGCGCTGGCAGGACCGCCTCACACCGATCCAGCGACGTGTCGCCGGCGGGTGCCACCTCAACCGGCTGATCGATGAGCTGATCGTAAAGTCCGGTCTCGAACTGACGTCCCTCGACAACTACTCGTTGCCGGGTCCGTCGACGCTCGGCTACATGTACGAGGGCACGGCGACGAAGGTCTGAGGCACCGCGGCCTGGAACGCACAACGGGTTGGCGAGGCCTCTGATCGGTCCATGCGGCTGCGTTGGCGGCGTGCAGCGACGGGGACTCCACCGATTCTGGTCAGACGGCGGACACCGGATCGTCGACCACCTCGACGACGGAGGCGGTGACCTTCGCATCGGAAACCGCCGTGGCCGCACTGGGTCACTCGGTGCACGTGGACGTGACCGGACTCGATCCCGACACCGAGTTCCACTACCGGTTCCGGGTCGGTGAGTTCGAGACCGAGCCCGCCCGCACGAGGACCTTCGCCCAGCCGGGGACCACGCCGGAACGGTTCAGCTTCGCCTTCTCGTCGTGCCAGAACTGGGAGCAGGGCTACTACCCCGCCTACCGGGACATCGTCGACGAGGGCGGCATCGATGCGATGGTCTTCCTCGGTGACTACATCTACGAGTACGCCAGCGGCGGATACGCGGACGATCGTGGTCGCACGACCGAGCAGGACTTCGAGTGCGAAACCGT
>JBPPNA010000096.1:0-5200 GCA_051306355.1 Acidimicrobiales bacterium
CCACCGGGGCGTCAGGGAGATCGTCGATGCGGTCGACGGCGCCCACACCGACGGCGGTGTGCGGGTCGAGCAGGACGCCCGACCGCTCGTGGTGTTCGGCGATGACCGCCGTGGTCTCCTCGTCGTCGAGACGTGCCCCCCACCACCCAGCGGGTCGGGGAGCATCGACCCGCCCGCCGGCACGGAACTCGCGCAGCAGTTCGCCGGTGTCGCTCCCCTTGTCGTCCAGGAGGTGGAACAAGAGTCGTTCGAGGTTCGACGACACCTGGATGTCCATGCTCGGGCTGAGGGTCGGAACGACGGGTTCCATCGACAGCGTGCCCGTCTCGAGCCAGCGGACCAGGCTGTCGTTGGTGTTCGAGGCCACGACGAAGCCAGCCACGTCCAGGCCCATCTGCTGGGCCACCCAGCCGGCGAAGACGTTGCCGAAGTTGCCCGTGGGCACGGCGAAGACAGGGGCGCCGAGCCCACGCCGCTCGAGGTCTCGACCCGCCGTGACGTAGTAGACGACCTGGGCCATGACGCGGCCCCAGTTGATCGAGTTCATGGCCGAGAGCGACACCTCGTCGCGGAACGGCCGGTCGACGAACGCGGCCTTCACCAGGTCCTGACAGTCGTCGAAGGTCCCGTCGACCGCCACAGCGTGGAGGTTGTCGGCGTCGAGCGTGGTCATCTGCCGTCGTTGGACCTCCGAGACCCTGCCTTCGGGGAAGAGCACCACGCAGTCGATCGCACCCCGGCCGGCGCAACCGTGCATGGCGGCCGAGCCGGTGTCGCCGCTGGTCGCCACCAGGATCGTCGCCCGGCGACCTCGTTCGGCGAGCACGTGGTCGAAGAGCCGGCCCACCAGCTGCAGGGCGACGTCCTTGAAGGCGATGGTGGGACCGTGGAACAGCTCGAGGAGCCAGCGGCGCTCATCGAGCGGCACGAGGGGGCAGACCTCGGGGTGGTCGAAGGTGGCGTAGGCCTCGTCGACGATGTGCTCGAAGGCCGGGCGTGCCATCGCTCCCTCCACGAAGGGCCACATGACGGCGGCGGCGACCTCGGCGTACGAGGTCCTGTCGTCCAGGTCGGGCAACGACGGGTAGGTGTCCGGGACGAACAGGCCGCCGTCGGGTGCGAGTCCGGCGAGCAGGGTGTCCGCGAAGTCGAGCGGCGGCGCGTCACCCCGGGTCGACCGGTAGGACAGGGTCACTCGGTCAACCGCCCAGCACGCGCAGGACGCTGTTGACCTGACCGACCTCGTCGAGCTCTCGCAGGTCGTCGAGCGTGGCCCGCACGTCGGCCTCCCGAGCGATGTGGGTGATGAACAGGATTCGGGCCTCCCCACCGAGCCCGATCTGCTCCATGGAACGGATCGACACGCCGCGAGAACCCAGGACGCCGGCGACGGTGGCGAGCGCACCGGGTCGGTCGTACACGTCGAGGTTCAGGTAGAAGGCCGAACGCAGCTGATCCATGGGCACGATCGGCGCGGGGCTCGAGGCGAAGATGCTGGCGTGGGTCCCCTTGCGGAGGTTCGAGGCGGCGTCGATGAGATCACCCAGCACTGCGCTGGCGGTGGGCCCTCCGCCGGCACCGCGTCCGTAGAACATGAGGTCACCGACGGCGGCGCCTTCGACGAAGACGGCGTTGAACGAGTCGCGCACTGATGCGAGCGGATGGGTGTCGGGCACCAGGGTGGGATGGACCCGTACGGCGATGCCGTCGATGCCGAACGACTCGATGATGGCGAGGAGCTTGATGACGTAGCCGAGCTTCGTCGCGACCTCGATGTCGGTGGGGGTGATGTAGGCGATCCCCTCGACGTAGACGTCCTCGGCCACGACCCGACTGCCGTAGGCGATCGAGGCGATGATGGCCGCCTTGGCCGCTGCATCGTGACCATCGACGTCGGCACTCGGGTCCGCTTCGGCGTATCCCAGTTCCTGGGCCTCGGCGAGCGCGTCCTCGTACTCCGTGCCCTCCTCGGTCATCTTCGTGAGGATGTAGTTCGTCGTCCCGTTCATGATCCCCATCACGCGATAGATCTGCTCACCGGCGAGGGACTCGCGCAGCGGGCGGATGAAGGGGATGCCACCGGCGACGGCGGCCTCGAAGAGCAGGTCGACCCGGTTGGCGTCGGCGATGACGAAGAGCTCCGACCCGTCGCTGGCCAGGAGCGCCTTGTTGGCGGTGATGACCGGCTTTCCGTTGGACAGCGCCTTGGCCACGAGGTCGTGGGCGGGTTGGACACCGCCCATGAGTTCGACCACGACGTCGACGTCAGGATCGTCGACCACGGCCCAGGGGTCGTCGGTGAAGTGCGACGCGTCGAGATCGACCGCCCGGGACCTGGCCAGATCGCGCACCGCGACCGGTCCGACCTCCAGCATGACCCCGGTGCGCGCCGCGATCTCCGGCCCGCGCCCGTGGAGCAGGCCCACGAGCGAACCTCCCACCACGCCACATCCCAGCAGCCCGACCCGGACCGTCGTCGCCGTCATGGCTCGCCACGGTAGCGACCCGGTCTGCCACGAACGACTCAGACGACGTCGTTGCGGACGAGGTCCTCGAACGACTCGCGCCGCACGACCATCCGGGCGTCGCCGTCTCGACAGAACACCACCGCCGGCCGCAGGATCTTGTTGTAGTTCGATCCCATCGAGTGGCCGTACGCGCCGGTGACCGGCGTGGCGAGGACGTCATCGATGTCGATGTCCGATGGCACCGACCCCTCCCGCACGAGCAGGTCACCCGACTCGCAGTGCTTGCCGACCACGCGAACCGCCTTGCCCCGCTCGGCGTCGGTCGCCCGAGGGAGAAAGGTCTCGTAACCCGAGCCGTACAGCACGGGCCGGGGGTTGTCCGACATCCCCCCGTCGACGGAGACATAGGTGCGTACGCCGGGGATCTCTTTGATGGTGCCCACCGTGTAGAGGGTCACGGCGGCGGCCGCCACGATCGACCGTCCAGGCTCGGCCGTGATCCGGGCGGTGATGCCGGCATCTCGGCACCCGGCCTGGATGGCGCGACCCCAATCGGTGATGGTCGGGGCGGTCTCCCCCTCCACGTAGGGCACACCGAGCCCACCGCCGATCGAGAACTCCGGGAGACCGTGGGCATCGACGAAGGGCGCCATGGCGGCAACGGCGTCGTGGAAGGAGTCGGCCACGAACACCTGGGATCCGATGTGCATGTGGATACCCACCAGGTCGACCGCCGGGGACGACGAGGCCACCTCGATGGCCCGGCCAGCGGCGCCCGAGTGCAGGCCGAAGCCGAACTTGGAATCCTCCTGGCCGGTCCGCACGAACTCGTGGGTGTGGGCCTCGATCCCCGGCGTGATGCGCACCAGGATCTCGGGTGCGAAACCGTCGTCCTGGTGGAGGCGAGTGAGGCGCTCGAGCTCGTCGAAGGAGTCGACGACGATCCGACCGACCCCAGCGGTGCGGGCCATGGCCAGCTCGGCCAGCGACTTGTTGTTTCCGTGCAACACGAGCTGGTCGGCCGGCACGCCGGCCGTGCGCGCGACGTGGAGCTCCCCACCGGTGGCCACGTCGAGCTGCATGCCCTCCTCGTGGGCGAGCCGGGCCATGGCGACGCACAGGAATGCCTTGGTGGCGTACGCGGCCCCGTCCGGGAATGCGGCGACGGCCTCCCGACACCGGGCCCGGAGGTGGTCCTCGTCGTACACGAACAGCGGCGTGCCGAACTCGGCGGCCACCTCGAGGACGTCACACCCCCCGATCGAGAGCCGCCCATCGCTGCCGACGACGGCGTTGTCGGACAGGAGGTACGTGGGGAGGCGGGGCGCCACTACATCCGCTCCGGGGCCGAGACCCCGAGGAGGTCGAGGCCGATGGCGAAGCCGATGCGGGCCGACTCGACCAGCCAGAGGCGCGCCTGGGTCACGGCGGGCGGCACGTCACCGATCACGTAGCAGTCGTGGTAGAAGCCGTGGAACCGGTCGGCGAGCTCGCGCACCCAGGTCGTGATCTTGTGCGGGGCCCGCTCGCGGGTGGCCAGCTCCACCATGTCCGGCAACTCGGAGAGGGTCCGCAGGAGCTCGATCTCGCGCTCATGTGTGAGCACCGACAGGTCCACGTCGTCGAGGGGCAGGCGGACGATGCCGGCCTCCTCGGCCCTGCGGACGATCGATGCGATGCGGGCGTGGGCGTACTGGATGTAGAAGACCGGTGAGTCACTGGACTTCTCACGCACGGCGTCGAGGTCGATGGTGGGCGACTGGTCGATGGAGGCGACAAGCGAGAGCAGGCGCATGACATCGGGGCCGATGTCGTCGACGAGGTCGTCGAGGTCCACTGCGTTCCCGAGCCGCTTGCCGATCCGGCCGCTGGCAAGCGACACCATCTGCCCGAGTCGGACCTCGAGGCGCTCGGGCTCGACGCCGAGGGCGGCAACGCCTGCGATCAGCGACGGCACCTGCCCCTGGTGGTCCGCACCCCACACGTTGATGACGCGGTCGAACCCGCGGACCAGGAACTTGTCCCGGTGGTAGGCGATGTCGCCCGCCAGATAGGTGTAGTCGCCCCCCTGATCGTCGGACTTCTTGACCACCCGCTTCTCCCGGGGATCGCCATGCTCCCCCGTGTTCAACCAGGTGGCCCCGTCCTCGTCCCAGACGAGACCTCGCTCGCGCAGCTCGTCCATGGTCGCGGACACCGCGTCGGACTCCTCGATGGACGCCTGCGAGTACCACTCGTCGAAACGGATGTTCACCATCTCCATCTGGAGCTTGATGAAGGCGAGGATCCGGTCCGATGCCCATGCCCCGGCCGCACCCGCCTCGTGCGGACCTTCGTATGCGCTGGCCAGACCCTTCACGAACCCGGAGGGATACCCGCCGTCGGGGACCGGGAGCCCTTCGGCGCGCGCCAGGACCGATTCGCCCAAGCGGCGGATCTGGCCTCCCGTGTCGTTGACGTAGTACTCCCGCTGGACCTCGGCACCGGACCGCTCGAGGAGCCGAGCGACGGAGTCCCCGTACGAGGCGAACCAGCCGTTGCCGACGTGGATCGGGCCGGTCGGGTTCGCGGACACGAACTCCACCATGATCCGCTCGCACGACAGTGTTTCCAGCCGTGCGTACCCATCGGAGCCTGCCGTGGCCACCTCGGTGAGCACGTCGTGCAGCCACGTGGGAGCCAGGTGGAAGTTGACGAACCCGGGACCGGCGATCGCCACGGATCCGACGTGG
>JBPPNA010000111.1:0-13484 GCA_051306355.1 Acidimicrobiales bacterium
TCCAGATGTTGCGGATGCGGGTGGTCCAGACCAGCAGGGTCCACGCAGAGAGCAGCAACGAGGCGCGGAATCGGCGGAGATCCATGGCGAGGACGGTACCGGCGGTGCGCGAGCATCACGGCATGGAACCCCGCGTGTCCGTGATCACCCTCGGCGTGGAGGACCCCGATCGGGCCCGCCGCTTCTACGAGGCACTCGGTTGGGTCGGCGAGTCGCCCGACGATGAGGTGGTCTTCTTCCAGGCCGGCGGCCTGGTCCTCGCGCTCTGGAGTCGCGAGAAGCTGGCCGAGGACAGCGGGGTGACCGACAGCGGCGGGTGGGGAGGCGTGACACTCGCCCACAACGTCGAATCCCCTGCGGCAGTCGATGCCCTCCTGGCTGCGGCGGAAGCAGCGGGGGCCACCGTCGTCCGTGCCGCGCACCCCGCGTTCTGGGGTGGTTACTCGGGGGCGTTCACCGACCCCGACGGACACCCGTGGGAGGTGGCCCACAACCCGATCTGGCACCTCGAGCCGGACGGTTCGGTCCGGCTCCCCTGATCGGCGTTCCGCCGGGCCGCTCGGTCACCCTCGATCCGTCGACCGGAGGTGCTCGACCACTGCGACGACCGATGGTGGCATCGGTGTCGCCGGCTCCTCGGGCTCCGGTCCCCCGGTCGATCGGCCGGCCGACGGTCGGTTGTTGGTGACACGTGAGCCGGCCATGGCGATGCCGAAGACGAACACCCCGAGCAGTGCGACACCGACGAGGACCGGTCCGCCGCCGAGCGCCCCGCCCACGGCGAGCAGGAGTGCGCCGCAAACCAAGCCGACCCACGGCAACACAGAGGTCTGCTTGGTGGGTGGGAGCGTGCTGCGCGCCCGGCCGGCCTGGAATCGGTTCTTGATCTTGGCCTCGAACACCACCTGGGAGACGTGCTGCACCGGGTCAGGTGCGCCGTTCGCGACGGTCCGCAGCTCCTCCTCGGTCGCCGCCCATTCCGACGGCCGGAGGTGCATGCGGGCCAGGTCGTCGAGCTGACGGCGGATCTCGTCCGCCTCTGGCTCTCCAGTCGTCACGTGAACAGCGTCCCCTGGTTCTCATCCGCCCGCCGGTGGAGGGGCACCGACCGAACGGCGCCGGGCCACGGGAGGTGGTCCATGAACACCCAGCTCCGACGGTGGATGGCCGACGGACCCATCCCCGCGAGGGCCGTCTTGTGTCGAGGGCACGGGTAGCCCTTGTTGGTCTCGAAGCTCCACCACGGATGCTCGTCAGCCGAGGCCCGCATCATGCGGTCGCGGGTCACCTTGGCCACGATCGAGGCGGCGGCGATCGACAGGCACGTGGCGTCGCCCTTCACGATCTTGCGGACGTTCCCGCCGCCGACGAAGTCCCAGTTGCCGTCGAGGAGCACCCGATCGGGCACGACGCCGAGACCATCGATGGCTCGCCGTGCGGCCAAGCGCTGCGCCCCCGACATCCCGAGCTCGTCGCACTCCTCGTGCGTGGCGTGGCCGACCGCCCACGCATCGCTCCACTCGACGATTCGTTCGAACATCACCTCGCGCTCGGCTGGCGTCAACATCTTCGAGTCTCGCACCTTGGTCAGGCGCCGATCCTTGGGGATCACGACGGCGCCGAGCGTCAGCGGTCCTGCCCACGCCCCGCGACCCACCTCGTCGATCCCCACGACCACGTCGGCGCCGAGGTCCCACAGCTCACGCTCGTTGCGGGTCCCGGGTGCCTTTCGCCTGAGGCTGGGACGAAGCGTCGGCGCCGTCGGCGAGGTCATCGGCCACGACGCTACCGCCGCCTCTCACCGGGCCGGAACCCCTCGTCGGCGGCGCACCACGCGTCCTCGCCGGCGAGGAGGTCGCCCACCGTGATCATTCGCTCGGGACATCGGGCACGGCGTCGCCGAGGAGCTCGACCACCCGCGCCCGGCGCCGCTCGCGTCGTTCGGCCCGGGTGTTGCGCGTGCCCGGGGTACGCAAGACGTGCAGCCGGACCATGCCGAGGTGCTTGAGCCGTCGCGGGAGCATGGCTCGCGGTGAGAACTCGTCGGCGGGCAGCAGCGAGCAGAGCTCGTCGTCGATCACCACCGCGCCGGGGTAGGCGATGGCAGTGATGCGGCTGGCGAGGTTCACCGGTGGACCGAACAGATCGCCGTCTCTGTCGATCACCGGTCCGTAGGCCATCCCGACCCGCACGTCGGAGAGATCGTCGGCTTCGTGGTACGACTCCGAGAGGTCGAGGGCACAGTGGGCAGCTGCCACCGGGTCGTCGATGGCGAACATGACCTCGTCGCCGATCATCTTCACCACTCGGCCTCCGTGCACGCCGATCGTGGCGAACGCCACCGTCTCGAATCGATCGACCACCGAGGCCAGCGCCGCGCTGTCGAGCTGCTGGGAGAGCGCGGTGAAGCCGACGAGGTCGGCGAAGCCCACGACCTGGGGCGGCGTGTCCGTGGCCAGTTCACCGTGGAGCGGAGCGGCCAGCCGGCTCCGGGCCGCAGCGTGGAGGTGACGGCGCCAGATCTGTCCGAGGATGTCGTGGAATCGGTCACCGAACCACTCGGCCCCGTCGGCCACCACCACCTCCTGCGTCTGGCGCCGGGTGGCGACGAGCTCCGCCTGGGCGTTGGCGATGCGGGCCATGGAGGACCCCAGGATCCTCGTGAGCTGCATCACGATGTCGGGGTCGGCCAGCCCGGAATCGACCAGGGCGGCCACAGCCGACAGCTGCTCGACGTCGGTGTCGTTGAAGATGTGCTCGCCGGATCGAGGCGTGGCGAGACCGAGCGCACCCCACAGGACCCGGATCCGATCGACGCTCAACCCCGCACGCTGGGCCACCTCGTCGATGTCGTACGGACGCGGACCGAGGATCTGGGACTCGATGGCGAGCAAGGGCAGCAGCCCCGCCGTCGCCGCATCGCGGATGTCCGCATCGGGGACACCGGCGAGCCGCAGGAGGTCGGCGAGCTCGGACCGAGGATCGTCCGACTCGAGCTCCTCGGTCATGCGAACGAGTCCCCCTGCACCGGACCGGGCGCGGACCCGACCACTACCCCACCATCCGGTGCGGTCAGGAGCACCTCACCCTGCAGCTCCGTGGACCGCCACGCGGGATCGAGCCCGGGGCAGGTCAGCACGACGGTAGTGGTCGGGTCGTGCGGCTCGAGCTCCCAGAGCAGGGCCGGGCGCGAGCCGTGCCACCGGATGGCGAACGACAGCGTTCCGAAACGGGTCGGCGCGTCGTGGACCTCGACGCCCTGGCCGTACCACCGTTCGGGGATCATCGACGCCAGGGCGAGTCCCTCGTTCGTCTCCCGGACCAACATCGTCCGCACGAAGGAGACGAAGTCGGCGGCGGCCCAGCCGTGGTGGCCGTCGCCCATACAGCCTCCAGGCACCCGGGGGTGGATGGCCTCGGGCCAGGTCCACGTGGCGGTGGCGTTGGCGACGTACCAGTCGAGCCGGTCGAGCGCCCGCCGGTCGCCGGCAAACAACTCCGCGAACGCGACGTGCAACGTGAGGTAGGTGCCCAACCCGGTGTGGCTGATCCCCTGGTAGAACGCGTTGTCGATGCAGAAGCGGTCCTGGATGACGGCCAGGGTCTCGGCCATGGCGGGGTCGTCGGCCGGCAGGATGCCGAGGGGCCACACCGCCGCCAACGAGCCGATGACACCGGGGTCGATGCGTCGGCGGGGCCCGGCCGGAACGGCCAGGGTGCCGAGGCGCTCGGCGGTGAGCGCCATCGAGGCGCGCACATCGGCGGTCATGGCGCTGAGGAACTGCTCGGCTCGTTCGGCACCCCGGTCCTCCCCTGCGGCACGTAGGAGGCGGCCACCGTCACGGAGACCGGCGATGGCCCAGAAGTCGTCCCAGTAGAAGAAGTCGTGCGGACCCAGGTGCTCGGCCGAGATCCCCGCAGGCAGGAGCCCGTCGAGCGCCCGGTCACCACGACGGCGACGTGTCCGCCGCTTGCGCTCGATCCACTCGACACCGCGCGCGATCGACGGGACGAGTTCGTCGAGCAGATCGTCGTCGCGTGTGAGGTCGTGGTGGTGGGCGATGGTCCACAGGGCGGCGCCGTTGGCGTCCCATTCGAGGCGTTGGGAGAAGAAGAACCCGTCGGCCTGCTGGCGGCCGGGATACGACGCCAGCACCTCACGGACCTCGTCGTGGAAGCCGTAGCGGTCGAGGGCACCGAGGAGGTATGCGGCATCACGGAACCAGAACCGATGGTACGTCCGCGGCCCCGGCGTGATGTCGGCCCCGTCGTGGGCGAGGAGCAGGAAACGACGGTTGGCGTCGACGGCGGACTGCAGGCGCTCGTCGGGCAGCACCAGCCGCAGACCCCGGTCCGTCTGCACCTTCCACCCGTTGGCGACCTGGTCGGCCGAGGGTACCGACTTCGGGAAGCCGGACGCCCGCTGGACACGCCGGCGCGCTCGGATCCCGAGTCGGGTGCGGGACTCGGGATCCATGGGCAGTGCAACCCGGATCGTCGCGCGGTGGGGCAGGGGGTAGACGAAGGCCGCCTGGGCCATCCCCGCCTCGCACCGCAAGTCGTCGGGGAAGCGAGACGCTGCCTTCCCCGCGAAGACGGTGGCGGAGCTGTCGCCGTCGTGGAACGTGGATGCAGCCACCTCGTTCGGGACCCGGGGCAACCGCATCGCGACGCGGCCGTCGATGGTGACGGTGGTGTCGTGGAGCTCGATCCGCTCGATGACGGAGAGGCCCTCGACGTCGTAGGGCCGCACAGCGAGTGCCACGGCGACGGGGACGGCCGAATCGTTCTCGATCTCGACGATGACCAGCTCGTCTCCGCCGTCGTCCGCCGTGGCCTTGATCGCGTAGGCGCGGTGGATGACGTCGCCACCCGGCACCCGCATGCGGGTCTCGATCACCGGCGAGTCGCCCACCAGCGTCTGGCGGACGTTCGCGCTCGACGCCGGTACGTGCCAGCGATCCTCGGCTCCCACCCACCAATCCAGGGACCAGCCGTCGAACCAGGGGCACACCAAACCGCACGGGTCGACGACGGCCTCGCGCGCCGACCCCAGATTGCCGATGCTGGTCCAGTTCCGGCCGGTGACATTGGTGAGGAACGGCAGGTGACCTCGTGGCACGAACGCCGCGGAGGCCGGGTCGACCTGTCGCCTCAGCCAGAACGGCCAGACCCAATCGGAGCCGATCTGGCTCGCAGCCCGGGTGCGGAGCGCCCGGAACACGGTGCGGGCCCCGATGGGGAGCATCTCGCCCGGAGGTTGGATCTCGAGGTGCTCGCCGAGGCGCTGGAACGTGGACAGGTGGCGGACGGTGTCGTCGTCGATCCGCAACCGTCCCAGGAGGCGACGCGCCATCCAGGCGCGGACACTCATGCCGGGTGACTCATGCCGGGTGACTCACGCCTCGAGGCCGTGCATCTCGCGACGGTTCGAGCGGCTGATCAGGCCGGCATAGGCGTCCTTGGCGGTGGAACCCTCGTGACACACCGCCACCACCTCGTCGGTGATCGGGGTGTCGACACCGAGCTCGCGGGCCATGGACTGCACGATCCGGCAGCTCCTCACACCCTCGGCTACCTGGTCCATCTCGGCGATCACCTCGTCGATGGTCCGACCCTCCCCGAGCCGCTGACCGACGGTCCGGTTGCGGGACTGCGGGGAGATGCACGTGGCGATCAGGTCGCCCATCCCGGCCAGACCGGCGAAGGTCATCGGCGACCCGCCCAGCGCCACACCGAGGCGGGTTATCTCGGCCAGACCGCGCGTGATCACCGCAGAACGGGTGTTGTCGCCTGCGCCGAGACCATCGGCCATGCCCGACGCGATGGCGATGACGTTCTTGAACGCCCCACCCAACTCACAGCCGATCAGGTCTTCGTTGGTGTAGACGCGAAACAGGTTGGAGTGGAAGACATCCTGCAATGACTCGGCGACCACCGTGTCGCGCATGGCCATGACCGACGCCGCGGCGGCGCCGCCCAGGATCTCCTTGGCCAGGTTCGGGCCGGTGAGGACGCCGACGGGGTGACCGGGGAGCTCGTCGTGGATGATCTCGCTCATCCGCTTGCCCGTGTCGATCTCGAGACCCTTGGTGAGGCTGACGACGGGTATCCACTTGCGGACGTGGGGCGCTGCGTTCTGCAGCGTCTGGCGGAACGCCTGTGACGGCACCCCGACCACCAACAGGTCGGCCTGCTGCAGCGCCTCGTGCATGTCGGTGGTGGCTTCGAGCGTCTCGTTCAGGGGGTAGCCGTCGAGGTACTTGCGGTTCTGGTGCTCGTCGTTGATGCACCCGACGGTCTCTTCGGATCGGGCCCACAGCACGGTCGGTGCATTGTGCGCACAGAGGTGGGCGACCGTGGTTCCCCACGACCCTCCGCCCAGAACGGCCACTCGGATCGACGACATACCCGCACCCTAGTGAGGTGCAGTCGTGCCGGTCCCTACAATGCCGGAGGCATGCCCGGCCCCGTCACCGTCGTCGTCCCCGTGAAGGACTTCTCCCGTGCGAAAGTCCGGCTCGCCCCCGAGCTCGATCCCACCGAGCGCGCCGCACTCGCCCGTCGCATGGCCACGGTCGTGGTCGGCGCGGCAGCACCCCTCCCCGTGTGCGTGGTGTGCGACAGCGAGCAGGTCCGCACCTGGGCCGAGGGGGAGGGTGCCCGCGTCATCTGGACCCCTGGTCTCGGTCTCAACGGTGCGGTCCAGGCCGGCGTCGAACGCCTGGCGACCGAAGGTGTCGGGGTGGCTGTCATCGCGCACGGGGACCTCCCCCTGGCCACGCACCTGGAGTGGGTGGCGGCCACGCCCGGTGTCACCATCGTTCCCGATCGGTGGCTCGCCGGCACCAACGTGCTGGCCGTTCCCACCGACATCGGCTTCCGCTTCGCCTACGGCGCCGGGTCCTTCGCCGCCCACCGCGCCGAGGCCAAGCGCCTCGGCCAGCAGGTGCGCATCGTGAACGACTCCCGCCTCGGGTGGGACGTCGATCTCCCCGCAGACCTCGCGCTGCCCGCTTGCCCGTGAGTGTCCCGGATCTCCCCACTCCGGCACCGGCGTCCTCCGGCGGGATGGATGTCGGACGGGACCTCCCCACGCCGGCCTCCGCCCTCGCCATCGGCGCCCACCCCGACGACGTCGAGTTCGGGTGCGGGGGGACCTTGGCCAAGTGGGCGGCCAACGGCTGCATCATCAACCACCTCGTCTGCACCGACGGCTCGAAGGGCACGTGGGACCCGACCCAGGACGCAGCGAGGCTGGTCGCCGCTCGCCAGGTCGAGCAGCGGCAGGCCGCGAGGGCGTTGGGGTCCCGGGGCGAGGTCGTCTTCCTCGGGTGGCCCGACGGTGAGCTCGACTCGTCGCTCCGACAGCGCTGGCAGGTGTCGTACTGGATCCGCAAGCTGGCGCCCACCGTCGTGCTCGGCCACGACCCCTGGAAGCGCTACCGCCTCCATCCCGACCACCGCCACGCCGGCCTGCTCGCCGTCGAGGGCATCGTCTCCGCCCGGGACCCCCTCTTCTTCCCGGAGCAGGAGGTCCACCACCATCGCCCCGAAGCACTCCTGCTCTGGGAGGCCGACGAACCAGACCATGTCGAGGACGTCACCGACCACGTCGACGCGAAGCTCGCCGCCCTGCGGGCCCACGTCTCCCAGTTCCGGTCGACGATGGGTGTCGACCCCGAGGATCCCGCCGCCGAGGACCAGTGGGGGATCTTCGCCGACCGCATCCGGGACCGCCTCGCCGAATGGGGCGCCCTCGGCGGCTGCACCCACGGCGAGGGCTTCAAGATGATGCGTGTCTGAGGGCGGTCTGCTGCTCAGTTGACGGAGGGATCCTCGGGGGAGGAGGCGAAGCGGCGGACGGGGCCGGACTGGCGGGCCAGCACCCGACGCCAGAGCTCGTCGGCGGTCTCCACGAAGAGATCCCCGGGCTGGGCTTCGAGGACGAACCAGCCGTCCATCGCCATCTCTGCCTCGAGCTGTCCCGGGCTCCATCCGGAGTACCCGGCGAAGACACGCAACCCGGTGATGCCGCTCGGCGCCAGCAGGGGATCGCCGTTCAGGTCCACCACACCCACCTCGTCGGAGAGCGAGTTCCACAGGGGCGAGTCGCCCGCGTCGGCGCAGCGCCCCAGACAGATGGCCGCCTCCGGCGACACCGGGCCACCGACGAAGACCGTGCGGGGTTCGCTGACGTAGGGCGCCCAGCTCGGGACGACGTCGCCCACCTCGATGTCGCTCGGTCGGTTGAGCACCACGCCGAGCGCTCCCTCGGCGCCGTGATCGATCAGGTACACGACCGAACGGTGGAAGTTGGGGTCGGCCAGCATGGGCTCGGCGACCAGGAGACGACCACGCAGGCTCACCCCGGATCCTCCACCCGGAGATCGAGGCCGAAGGCAGCCTGGAAGCGGTCGAAGTACTCCTCGTCGTCCCCGGCCCGCCCGAGGTCGACCCACTCCCGGTCGTCGATCCGGGCCCGACCCGTGGCGAGCTCGTCGGCCCCGTACGCGCACAGGTACCGCAGCCGCTCCGTGTCGTCGTCGATGGCCAGCTCGACGACCTCGGCGACGGCCTCCGGTCGGACGTTGGCCCCGATGCCGGCGAGGTAGAAGGCGAACATCCGGCGGTAGGCATCGGCGTAGTCGGAGTCCTCGTGGAGCTCGGTGTGCTTGGCCAGCAACGCCGTGCGCGTGACGCCGGGTTCGATGAGGCGGACCCGGATGTCCCAGGGCGCCAGCTCCTGGGCCAGGTTCTCGCTCAGGCACTCGACCGCCCACTTCGAGGACGCGTAGACCACCTGGGCGATGGCTGCCACCCGCCCAGCGACCGAGGAGACGTTGACGATGGTCCCCGATCGCTGCGCCCGCATCGATGGCAGCACCGCCTGCGTGCAGCGGATCACGCCGAAGTAGTTCACGTCGAAGACCGCCTTCGCCTCCTCGATGTCGACGTCCTCCACCACGGCGTTCATCCCGACGCCGGCGTTGTTGACCAGTACGTCGACCTGTCCCTCGGCATCGAGGATGGTGGCCATGCCCGCCCGCACCGACTCGTCGTCGCTGACGTCGAGCTCGACGGGATGCACCGTGGCCCCGGCCTTGTCGGCCAGCGAGTCGAGCTTGTCGCCCTTGCCCAGATCGCGCATGGTGCCGTAGACGGTGTGGCCCCTCGCCGCCAGGTGGACGGCGGTGGCCCGGCCGATGCCGGAGTTCGCACCAGTGACGACGGTGACGGTCATGGCGCGAGTCTGTCATCGGGCCAGCCCTCCCGGGGACCGGTCGGCCCGGCCCTGCGTAAGGTGCGGCCGTGCTGGAGGACGGGACCTACGACGCCATCGTCTTCGATGCCGACGGCGACCCCGACAGCGGAAACGGTGCGATCACGGTGGAGCTCACGATCCTGAGCGGACCCCACAAGGGCGAGGTGGTCTCGGTCCGGACGGCCGACTGGGCGGGAGATGCACTCGACCTGCTGGCCGTGCCGGCCACCATCACCGTGACCAGCGGCGAGCCGAGGGTCAGGTTCGAGCCCTGATCCGGGCGGCGATCTCCGCGGCCTGGGTCTCGTCCTCGTAGGTCGTCCGGGGCCAGAAGAAACCTCGCAGGCCGTCGCCCTTGGTTCGCGGCACCACGTGGACATGCAGGTGCGGGACGCTCTGGCTCACGGTGTTGTTCAGGGCGACGAAGCTGCCCT
The DNA here is from genome assembly GCA_051306355.1 of Acidimicrobiales bacterium. GTDB lineage: Bacteria > Actinomycetota > Acidimicrobiia > Acidimicrobiales > Salinilacustritrichaceae > Salinilacustrithrix. The sequence goes on from JBPPNA010000111.1 coordinate 9,700, forward strand.
GCGCCCCGAGGGCATCGACCACGGCGCCCGCCAGCGTCTGGGCCCGCTCGAAGAGGGGGCCGACCTCATCGGGTGGCAGGTCGACCAGCGTCTCGACGTGCCGACGGGGCACGACCAGGACGTGACCGTGGAACAGGGGACGGATGTCGAGGAACGCGATCGCCACGTCGTCATCCAGGGCGACGTGGGCGGGTGCCTCACCCGCGACGATCGAACAGAAGAGGCAGGAGGCCATGCCCGGATGATGCCAGGGTCGCTGTCACGGCCGGGCCGATGGTGGCCCTGACGCGAAGAAGCCGCCGGCAACGCCGACGGCTCCTTCGACACTCAGTTGTCGTGCGTCAGATGACGCGGACGTTCTGGGCCTCGTCGCCCTTGCGACCAGGGCCGACGTCGAACTCGACGTTCTGACCCTCATCGAGGGACTTGTAGCCGTCGCCGGCGATGTTGGAGAAGTGGACGAACACGTCGTCACCATCCTCGCGAGAAATGAAGCCGAAGCCCTTCTCGGCGTTGAAGAACTTTACGGTACCTGTAGCCAAAACAATCTCTTCTCTCATGAAAACGAAACCCGACCGCCAGATCGACGGACCGGTGGCCACAGGATAGTCGACGCTCGGGCGATTCGCTCGCGGACCGCGATGGGACCATCCAGCGGTGAAAATCCGTCCGTGGACGTGAGCCGGCCGACGGGCGCTACTCCAGCCCGTGGAGCTCCGGACGAGGCAGGCGACGCATCAGCTCGAGCAGGGCTTCGCCCGGAGTCCGATCGCCACCGAGCACGGCGGCCACTTCGGCGCAGATGGGCATCTCCACCCCGACACCAGCGGCCAACTCGAGCACCGCGGGCGCGGTGCGGACGCCCTCTGCCACCGAGTTCGTCGCCGCCACGATCTGCTCGATCGTCTCCCCACGTGCGAGCGCCTCGCCCACCCGGTGGTTGCGGCTGTCCGGGCTGCCGCAGGTGGCGATGAGATCGCCGTTGCCGGCCAGGCCGAGGAACGTCAGCGGCTCACCGCCGAGCGCCACGCCGAGCCGGGCCAGTTCGGCCAGGCCCCTCGTCATCAGCGCCGCCCGTGTGTTCCATCCGTAACCCATGCCGTCGACCATGCCTGCCGCGATCGCCAGCACGTTCTTGACCGCCCCACCCACCTCGCACCCAACCACGTCGCTGTTCGTGTACACCCGGAACGAATCGGTGGTCACCACGGCCTGGATCCGTCCCGCCCACCGCTCGTCGGCCAATGCGACGACCGTGGCCGACGGATGGCCGGCCATCACCTCCCGCGCCAGGTTCGGGCCGGACAGCACGCCGATGAGCGCCGGATCGTGCCCGGACAGCACCGCACCCAGCACCTGCGTGGGCCGCAGACGGGTGTCCGCCTCGATCCCCTTGACCAGGCTGATCACCGGGACGTCAGCGTCGATCAGCGGCGCCATCAGTCCCGCCGTGGCCCGCACATAGGGGCTGGGGACGGCGACGACCACGACTTCGGCACCGTCGAGCGCGACGGCGAGCTCACCGGTCACGTCGAGGCGGTCATCGAGGTCGAATCCGGGCAGGAACTGCTCGTTGCGCCTGGCGCCGGCGATGTCGGCGACGACCTCCGGTTCCCGAGCCCAGAGCACGGCCTCCGTCTGCGCCGCCAGATGCGAGGCCATCGTGGTGCCCCACGCGCCTGCTCCGATCACTGCCACCCGAGTCCCCATGCCAGGCACCGTAGGCCTTTCGTCGTTCGAGCCACTGTGCGATCGGGGTATCCGCGTCCCTGGCTCGTCGAAGGACCATCATCGGTGACGGTGCTCGTCCGTTCTCCGGCACGACAGTTCTTCCCCGAACCTCGTGCCCCGCGTGCCTTGGAGGCTGCATGACCCTGGACCCCGCCCTCGTCGTCGACGCGCCCGATGGGCTCGATCTGCAGGCGACCACACGTCTGCAGATCGTGCTCGACACCTCGGCGCTCGTGGCCGATCCCGAGGGGGTGTTCCATGCCTACGCCGACGCCGACCTGATCGTCCCGCTCACGGTCGTCGAGGAGCTCGACGGCCTCAAGAAGCGGCTCGACTCCGTCGGTGGCGCGGCGCGCGACGTGCTGCGCCGGATCGAGAAGGTGCGAGTCGACGCCGGCGGCGATCTCGAGACACGCCAGCCCCTGCCCAGCGGTTCGACGCTCCGCGTAGCGTTGAACGGCGTACAGACCAGCCTGCTGCGTGAACACGGCCTCGACCCCGACAAGCCCGACAACCGCATCATCGGCACGGCCCTGGGTCAGCGTTTCGACGGTGGCCCACACGTGCAGCTCATCTCGAACGACACCGGGATGCGGGTCAAGGCGGCCACCTTCGGCCTCGACACGGTGGAGCACGACCCACACGAGTCGACGGGGCGCGACGACACCGACCACGGGTGGCAGGAGTTCGACGTCGACGCAACCGTCGTCGACGCCCTCTACGACGGCGTGACCGACGGACCCGGTGCTCGAGACGTGATCGACCAACTCCGCTGCAACGAGTTCGGCGTGCTCCACGCCGGGAGCCAGTCGGCGCTCGTGCGACGCCACGCCTCCGGTCTGCGCCTCGTACCCACCGATCACCATGCCTGGGACCTGCGGCCGCGCAACAAGGAGCAGCGCTTCGCCCTGGACCTCCTGCTCGACGATGACGTCAAGGTGGTCGCCCTCGATGGCCCGGCCGGCACCGGCAAGACGCTGACTGCGGTCGCCGCGGCGCTCCAACAGGTCGTCGAGGAGCGTCGTTACTCCCGCATCTGCGTCTACCGACCAGTGATCCCGGTGGGCAAGGCCGAGGTCGGCTACCTCCCCGGCACGCTCGACGAGAAGCTCGATCCGTGGATGGCGGCCATCACCGACGCCGTCTATGCCCTCACCGGAGCCGATCAGTCCGGTGACCGCAAGCAGGCCGACGCCACGCAGGTCCTCGAGGAGATCCGGTCACGGGGCCAGCTCACGATGGAGTCGGTCACGCACCTGCGGGGCCGGACGCTGCACTCCAGCTTCGTGATCATCGACGAGTCGATGAACCTGTCGCCCCAGGTGGGCAAGACCATCCTCACCCGCATCGCGGCCGACTCGAAGGTGGTGTTCACAGGCGACACCAGCCAGATCGACGCCGCCTTCCTGTCCGAGCAGACGAACGCCCTCACCGCCCTCATCAACGCGTTCGCCGGTCAGGAGTGCTTCGGCCACGTCCGCTTGCTCCGAGGCGAGCGGTCCCCGCTCGCCGAACTCGCGGCCCGGCTCCTCTGATCCGGCTGGCAGCGCCGGATCCTCTCCTCCGGCGCTGCCGACTCCACCGATTCGTCCCGTTGGCGACCGGTCACGGTGGGCCGTATGACCCTGGTACAGGTCGAGCACTGTCGGTAGTTTTGTGGTCGAGGAACCACGCGCAGTACAGCCCGCTCCGCAGTGACCTCGCCATCAGCAGCCGCACCGGCTGCCACGCGAACCCTGGGGAGAGGGCATGGGACAAGACGTGCGACCAGCCGTCGTCACACTCGGCAACTGGTCCGGCCGCAACTGGATCGAGGACGCGCCGTGCATCGGGCAGACGCACCTCTTCTTCGCCAAGGTGGCGGAACGACCGCAGGCCAGGGCCCGGCGTGAGGCCAGGGCATCACGGCTCTGCTCGGCGTGCGACTCGCGGATCCAGTGCCGGGACTGGGCCCGGGAGAACCGCGAGTTCGGGTTCTGGGGGAACGAGAACGAGGAGGAGCGGACCCTCGCCGGCTACTCGGTCCCGAATCCCGTGGGCTCTCGGCGTCGGGC
>JBPPNA010000118.1:0-35866 GCA_051306355.1 Acidimicrobiales bacterium
GGCGACGGCGCCGACCGCCACTCGCTCTACGTCCTCGAGCCCACGCCCAACCTCGATGGCACGATCGACTGGACCACCGAACGCGACCGGTTGCACGACTCGCTGCAACGACGAGTGGCCGCCCTCGGCTATCCCATGGACATCGAGGTCGAGGCGTTCGTCGACCCCTCGGACTGGGAGCGCCAGGGGATGGAGCGCGGCACACCCTTCGCCCTCTCCCACAAGTTCCGCCAGACCGGACCGTTCCGTCCCAACAACGTGACCAAGCACGCGCCGGGGCTCGTCTTCGTCGGATCGGGCACGCTGCCCGGCGTGGGGGTCCCGATGGTGCTGGTGTCCGGCCGCCTCGCCGCCGAGCGGGTCGACCAGCTCGCACGGGGTGGCGCGTGAGCAAGATCACGCTCGAGGAGAGCTACGAGCACTGCCGGCAGCTCAACAAGCGCAACGGCACCACCTACTACTGGTCCACCACGGTCCTGCCGCGGATCAAGCGCCACCACGTGCACGCCCTGTACGGCTTCTGCCGGTACGCCGACGACATCGTCGACGAGCTGGGGGTGACGCCGACGGATGTGCGAGCCAAGGCTCTCGCCGACTTCGGGGACCGGTTCTTCGAGGACCTCGCCGCCGGCGACAGCGACGACATCGTCCTCAAGGCGATGGTCCACACCGTCCACGCCTTCCGCATCGACCCCGGCTGCGTGCGCCGCTTCCTCGCATCGATGACCATGGACCTCACCGTCGAGTCGTACGACACCTACGACGACCTCGTCGGCTACATGGACGGGTCGGCTGCGGTCATCGGCGAGATGATGCTCCCGATCCTCGAGCCGGTCAGTCCCGCGGCGATCGAACCGGCCCGCCAGTTGGGCAACGCCTTCCAGCTGACCAACTTCCTGCGCGACATCGACGAGGACCTCGACCGCCACCGCGTCTACATCCCCCAGGAGGACATCCGCCGCTTCGGCGCCGAAGCGGCCTTCACGACGCGGACCGCGACGCCAGAGTTCTGCGCGCTGATGCGCTTCCAGATCGACCGCACCCGCGATCTGTACCGCCGGGCCGATGCCGGTGTCGACCTGCTCCCCGGTCGATCCCGTCGCTGCGTGCACGCCGCCCGGGTTCTGTACTCGGAGATCCTCGACGAGATCGAGGCCATCGACCTCGACGTGTTCTCCGCACGAGCCCGCGTCCCGACCCGTCGCAAGCTGGCGATCGCCGGGCGCTTCCTCATCCTCCCCGGATGACACCGCCCACCACCCGTTCTCGTCACCAGATCGGGTGGCTCAGTGACCGTTTGGGTGACAAGAACGGGGTTGGGAGGTGGGTGGCGGCGATCGTGCCGTTCGTGGTGATGGCGCTGGCCCAGACTGCGATCCCGCTGATCCGCGACGACGCCACCATCGAGTGGGTGTCGACGCTGGTCGTGGTGGCTTTCGCCGCCACGACGTTCGTGCTGGCGGCCGGTCATCAGGGACTCGGCCGGGCCGCGGTCGCCGCTGCGTTCGTGGTGGCGGCGACACTCGCCGTCGAGCGCCTCGGCAGCACCACGGGATTCCCCTTCGGCACCTACGACTACACGGGTGCGCTGCAACCCACGGTCGCCGGCGTCCCGGTCATCGTGCCGCTGGCGTGGTTCGCCATGGGGATCCCCGCCCTCGAGGTGGGGCACCGGATCACCGGGTCCCGGCCGGGAGCAGTCGCCCTCGGCGCCTGCGCACTGACGGCATGGGACCTCTTCCTCGATCCCCAGATGGTGGACAACGGCTACTGGGACTGGGCCGTCGACGGGAGGTACCACGGCATCCCGCTGTCGAACTACGCCGGCTGGCTCGGCGTGAGCGCAGTGGTGCTCACCGTGGTCGACAGCATCCGGCCGACGGACCTCGCACCGGACCTCGGTGCCGTGGCGCTCTACTCGTGGTGGGCGGTCATGAACACCATCGGGTTCCTCGTCTTCTTCGGGGAGCCCCTGGTCGGTTTCGTCGGCGGTGTCGGTATGGGCGCCGTCACTGTCCTCGCGTGGCGGGGACGGGACCGAGCCGGTGGCTGAGGTCGTCATCGTCGGCGCCGGCGTGGGTGGCCTGGCGGCAGCGATCCGTCTCGGCGCCGCCGGCCACGACGTGACGGTGCTCGAGCGGAACCACGATGTCGGCGGCAAGCTCGCCGAGCACGCTGCGGCCGGGTTCAGGTGGGAGACGGGGCCATCACTGCTCACCCTGCCGACCGTCTTCGAGGAACTGGCCCGGGCGGCGGGGAGTCGTCTCGAAGATCACGTCCAGCTCACCAGGCTCGATCCCGTCTGCCGCTACCGCTTCGCCGACGGGACCGGGTTCGACCACCGTGCCCTCCTCGACGACGCCGCCGACGAGGCCGAAGCGCTCGCCACCGGCGCCGGTGCGGAGTGGCGCTCGTTCATGGACCACGCCGCATCGGTGTGGGAGGTGGCCGAGCGCACCTTCTTCGCCGGGCCGATGGCGTCGCCGCTCCGCCTCCTCCGGCGCATGCGCTCGCCCCGGGACCTCCTGGCCATCGACCCGCTGCGTTCCCTCCATGCCAGGGCGGAGGCCAGCTTCGCCGATCGCCGTCTGGTGCAGTACGTGGACCGGTACGCCACCTACTCCGGGTCGTCACCCTTCGAGGCGCCGGCCACCCTGTCGTGCATCCCCCACCTCGAACAGGTCCTGGGCGCCTGGTACGTACGTGGTGGGCTGGTGCGCCTGGCCGAAGCCCTCGGACGGATGGCGACCGACGTCGGCGTGGTGCTGCGGACGGGATGTGACGTGGCGGCGGTGACCACGGACGGGCGTGACGCCACCGGCGTGCGGTTGGCCGGCGGCGAACGGATCGCGGCCGATGCCGTGGTGGCGGCGGCCGACGCCCTCCACCTCTACCGCGACCTGCTCCCCCACCGCCGGGCGAGGCGACGGGCGGAGGCCGCGCCACGGTCGTCGTCCGGGTTCGTGCTCCTGCTCGGCGTCGAGGGGGCGACGGACGATCTCGCCCACCACAACGTGTCGTTCTCGGCCGACTACGGCGACGAGTTCAGCGCCCTCTTCGACCGTCACGAGCCGGCGGCGGACCCGACGGTCTACGTGGCGGCGTCCTCGGTCACCGATCCCGCCCAGGCCCCGCCGGGACACGAGAACTGGTTCGTCCTCGTCAACGCCCCCTCGTTCTCGACGAAATCGGCGTCGGATGCAGCCCACTTCGTCGAGAACGGCTATGCGGGGTACGGCGATCACGTGCTGGAGGTCATGGCAGCGCGGGGGTGGGATCTGTCCGGACGGATCGTGCATCGGGAGGAGATCACGCCGGCCGACATCGCCGCCCGGTACCGCACCCCCGGCGGGTCGATCTACGGCACATCCTCGAACGGCGCGATGGCTGCCTTCCTCCGGCCGGGCAACCGCGGCCCGGTCGGCCGCCTCTACCTCTGCGGCGGCAGCAGTCACCCCGGAGGCGGGCTTCCCCTCGTGGCCATCAGCGGGAAGATCGCCGCCGATCTCTGTCTCCACGACCTGCGGGCGTGACCCGGCGGGTCAAGGGGCGCGGTTGCGGATGGCCCGGGCGAAGGCTGCGGCGTCATCGCCGGCGGCCAGCGGACGGATGGCCCACGACCAGCGAGCCGGGCCACCGGTGACCTGGTACGGCGGGAGGGTGTCGGGGCCGCACGCGCCGGTGCCGACCCCACGCTGGAGCACGTCGACGTGGACCTCGACCGTCTCGCTGGGCTGCAGGTCGGCGGTGGTGGTCGCGGCGTAGAGATCCGAGTCGTGGTGGAAACGGGCCGTGAAGCCGAACGGATCCAGGCGGTTCGTGGCGGAGACCAGGAGGCCCTCGCCGTCCGGATCGGTGAGCCGGAACCAGCGGGTGTCGGTGTGGTTGCCGTGCTCCTGGGGGAGGATGTACGGCACGTACTGATCAGCCACGGGCGATGCCCAGCGGCCGAGTTGCTCGGCGGTCTCGCGATCGACGTAGGTCTCGCGTGGCCCCCGGCCGTACCACTCCAGGGCGTCGAGGTCTCCGATGACCTCGAAGCGGGAACCGATGCGGGGGAGGTCGTCGAGGGTCTCGGGCAACGAGAGCTCCTCGTCGATCGCCACCACACCGTCCGGCCGCACCCGCACCTGCTGGCGATGGTCGACGGTGTCGCCCGAGCCGGGAAGCACGAGCCGCCGGCGGAGGGTCACCTGCACCGAGCCGTCGGACTGCCGGCGCGTCCGGACGCTGACGGCGTGGTGCTCGATGCGATCGAGACCGAGGGCGAGCCAGCCCTCCAGGACGTTGAAGCCCAGACCGTCGTCGATCCGGCGGCCGTCGTTCTCGGTCGGGGCGCGCCACAGGCTGGCCTGGATCGGGGAGGCGAGCAGTTCACGTTCGCTGCGGGTGATGCCCACGATCGCGGCGCGATCATCGTCCCACCGAACCGTGATCTCGCCCACGGTGGCCGTCTCGGTGTCGAGCACCACCTCGTTCGTGCCGGCGACTCGCCCCTTCTTGGTGGGTCTGGTCCGCTTCGGCTCCGGCAAATCGTACTGCTGCCACGCCATCCTGTGCCCGACCGGCGCCCAGGGCTGCGCCTCCGAGACGACGCTGCGCAGATCGACGTGGGCCTCGGCACCGGACGGCACCTCGACGACGGGCAGGTCGAGCTCCACCGTCGACTCGAAGCCACCGGGCAGTTCGGGCAGCTCGAAGGAACCCGCTGCAACCACGTCGCCGTCGACCCGGACGTCGAACTCGCCCCCGAGCCACGACACGTCCCGCCAGTCCTGCAGGTTGACCACCACCACGCGCCCGCGCTTGAGATCACTGGGACGGAAGCGCAACGGTGAGCCGAGGTCGGCGTACTCGAACAGGGCCGGCTTCGGCGTGCGGTCGGGCCAGGTGAGCCCGTTGCAGCAGAACGTGGCGTCGTTGGGCTCGTCGCCGAAGTGCCCGCCGTAGGCCCAGTACTCCACGCCGTCGCCACCATCCGTCCCCGCAGACACGGCCCGGATGCCCTGATCGGTCCAGTCCCAGATGAAGCCACCCTGCAGACCGGACGTGGTCTCGATCACCGCCCAGTAGTCGGCGAGGCTCCCGTTGCTGTTGCCCATCGCGTGGCTGTACTCGCACATGATCAGCGGGCGCTGCTCGTCGGACTCCGCCGTACGGGCGGCCCAGTTCGTGAGGGCGTCGATCGACGGGTACATCGGGCAGATGAGATCCGTGGCGGGCCCGGCGTCGCCGGGATCGTCGGTGCCGGCGAACACCGGATGGCACGCGCCCTCGTAGTGCACGAGACGGGTGGGATCGGTGCTGCGGATCCACGCCGCGGCAGCGTCGTGCACGGCGCCGTAGCCAGACTCGTTGCCGAGGGAGAAGGCGAAGATCGACGGGTGGTTGCGATCCCGGGCCACCATGCGCTGGATCCGGTCGAGGATCGCACCGCTGAAGCGGGTGTCGTCACAGAGACTGGCCAGGCGTGCGTGCGTCTCGACGTTGGCCTCGTCGATCACCCACAGCCCGAGCTCGTCGCAGAGGTCGAGGAACCGGGGGTCGTTCGGGTAGTGGGCGGTGCGCACGGCGTTGATGTTGTGCCGCTTCATCACCTCGACGTCGTGGCGCATCGAGGCGACCGAGATCGTCTTGCCGGTGTCGGGGTCGTGGTCGTGACGGTTCACGCCCCGGATGAACACGGGATAGCCGTTGAGGAGCAGTTCGCGATCGACGATCTCCACCCGCCGGAACCCGACCCGTACCGCCGTGGCCTCCACCAGGTCGCCGGATGGATCGACGAGCGAGACCACCACCGTGTACCGGACGGGACGCTCCGACGACCATGGGGTCACGTCGTCGATCGTCTCGCCGAACCTGGCCACCGGCCCTTCGTAGAGGTACGCGCTGATGGTCTCCGCCATCGCCGAGCCGCGACGGAAGACGGGGACATCGGCGCTCAGCGGTTGGCTGTTCACCGCTCGCCCCGACGGATCGAGCACCGTGGCCTCGACCCGCCACCCCGGTTCCGCACCCTCGAGACCGACGGTGACCTCGGCGGACAGGGCGCCCGTGCTGAGGTCCTCGTCGAGCTCGGCGGAGACGTGCACGTCGGCGATGTGGGTGGCGGCGGTCGAGTAGAGGAACACCTCCCGGTGGAGTCCCGCGTGCCACCAGTGGTCCTGGTCCTCGAGCCAGCTGCCGTCGGACCACCGCACCACGACCAGGGCAAGGGTGTTGACGCCGGTGCGGAGGTACGGCGTGAGGTCGAACTCCTGGGACAGACGGGAGTCCTTCCCCATCCCGACGGCCTCGCCGTTGCAGAACACGTAGAGGCAGCTCTCGGCCCCGCCCACGTGGAGCACGGTCCGACGCGGCTTCCAACCCCTCGGCAGCTTGAACCGTTTGCGGTGCACGCCGGTGGGGTTGGCCTCGGGGACGAGCGGCGGCTCGAGCGCGAACGGCATGCGCACGTTGGTGTAGTGCGGCCAGTCGTCGACGCCGGGATCCATCGTCCAGCAGCTCGGGACCCTGATCGGCTGCCAGGTCCCGCCCGGATCGTCGGAGCCGACGTCGTCGGGGGTGACGTCGTCCGGGCGCGCGTGGAGGAGGAAGTCCCAGTCGTCCCCGTCGAGCGAGTGGAACCACGGGGACGCCGACCGATCGAGCGTGGCCGCCACCGCGTCGTCGGGGAACGGGTACGACGTGGCGCGCATCGGGAGACGGGCCACGGCGAACTGCTCGGGACGGCACCACGACCGGGGCCCGAAGGCGCTGAGGGCGGAGGCGGTTCGCCGCGGGTCGGTCTGGGCTCGGGACGCTGACGCCATCGGGCGGACCGTAGCTTGTGCCCCGTGCGCCTGCTCCCGAGACCGACGCCGGCCACGCTCCTCCGAGGCGGGCTCCTGGCCGTGGCCGCGGGAAGGATCGCCCGGGGCGCGCGGCGCGCCGCACCCCTGCGCCCGACGGACCACGACGGCTCCTCCCGGAGCGTCACCGTCGTCGTTCCGGCCCGGGACGAAGCTCATCGGATCGAGCCCTGCCTGCGATCGCTCGCCAGCAGCGGTGTCGCGGTGCTCGTGGTGGATGACGGATCCACCGACGGGACGCGACAGGTGGCGACGGAGGCCGGCGCCCGGGTCATCGATGCCGGCCCACTCCCGCCCGGCTGGGCGGGCAAGGCCCGAGCGGTGCACGTGGGCCTCGAGGCGGCGAGCACCGACGTGGTGATCAGCATCGACGCCGACTGTCGAGTGGAACCGGGCTTCGTGGCGGCCGTCGTCGATGCCCTCGGTGACCGCACACTGGTCACGGCCGGTACCGCGGTGGACGAGGCCGCTGGCGGCGGGCGGGCGATTCATGCATCCATGCTCGCGACGCTCCTCTACCGGTTCGGGCCTCCTGGCGTGGACCCCCGGCGGCCGAGCCGCGCCATGGCGAACGGGCAGTGCATGGCGTTCGACCGTGCGGCCGTGCTCGATGCCGGCGGTTTCACACCCGTATCGGCCAGCCTGGTGGAGGATCTCGCCCTCGCCCGCCACCTCACCAGCAGCGGGCACGGCGTCGCCTTCCTCGACGCCACCCCGGTGATCACGGTCGAGGGGTACGGCGGTGCCGCCGCCACGATGCGCGGGTGGGGCCGGTCACTGGCGCTGCGCGACGTCTCGACCATCCCGTCCCTGGTGGCCGATCTCGCCGTCATCTGGTCGACGATGGCGCTACCGCTCCCCAGGTTGCTCGCCAGGCGGGGCGACGCCATCGACGTCGCCGCACTCGGACTCCGCATCGGCGTCGTGGCGGCGACGGCGCCCGCCTTCCGGCGTCGCGGCGTCCCGCTGGTCGTCGCACCCCTCGCCGATCTGCCGGTGGCGGCGTGGCTCACGGTCAACGCAGTCCGCCCATCGAAGCGATGGCGGGGACGCGACTACGGCTGAGACGCTTCCCGTCGATCACGCCAGGCGGCCTGGGCGAAGCGGACGCCGATGATGCACAGCAACGCACCGGTCGCCGCCACGCGCTCCTTCGGTTCGACCAGTGCCTGGGCGACCGGGAAGCCGAACACCCCGACCCGGGCCGCGATCGCGAACGAGCGGGTGGCCGCCCACGACGCGCCGAGGGCGGCGACGGCCAGCGCTGCCGCGAGCGGGGCCACCACGACCATGCCGCCGGCAAAGGCGAGGATCGACCGTCCACCCCGGAAGTGGGCGAAGACGGGAACGGCGTGGCCGATCATCGCCGCGGCCACGGCGGCGTAGGCGATCCCCCACGCCGAGCCGTCGAGGGTCACGCCGAGCGCACCGGCCGCCGCTCCCTTGGCGGTGTCGCCCGCGAACACGACCAGCGAATCCCGACGACCGAGCTGGTCCTTGACGTTCCAGTAGCCGGGGTTGCGGTCGCCGACCTGACGCGGGTCGACACCGCGCCGGCGGGAAACGAGCACCGCGACCGGGATCGACCCGAGCAGGTACCCGCCGAAGATGGCGAGCACGGCCGCAGGAGCGGTGCTGGCGTCCACTGCGGGCTCAGTCGGTCCGCAGGTCGCGGGACCGGAGGCCGACGATCCCCACCGCTCCCAGCACCACCGCGACGATCACGAGCGCCACGAGCGGCAGCACCCGCAGGTCCTCGGCCGGCAGCTGGGGGAGGTGATGGAACGGCGAGACGTGACGGGACCAGGAGGGCAGTCGTAGGAGGTCGCCGAGGAAGCTCACCAGCACGGCGACGGCCAGCGCGCCCCACGTCCAGGTCGCCTTGCCCGGTGCGAGTCCGAAGAGCACGAGGCCGACGCTCGCCAGCACGAGGACCGCAGGAAGCGTCGTGAGCGCAGCCCCGACGAGGGGCAGGATGCGATCAGTCTCACCGGAGACGAGGGAGTAGGCGATCCCCACACCGGCGCCGCCGGCGACCAAGAGGACGACGCTGCCGAGGACTGCCACCGTGACGTGACTCATGGCCCACCTCGGTCGACTCACCGGCGAGGACAGGATCGGCTCGACCCGACCAGCCGACTCCTCGGCTCGCAACCGCAACACCGACGAGATGGCGAAGCCCGCTGCGAGCAGGCCCAACATCGACATGCTGGTGGCGAAGAACGAGTCGATCAGATCCACGCCCTCCGCCTGGGCGAGGAAGTCGGCGAACTCGGGGTTGTCGGCGATCATCTCCTCGACGTCCTCGCCGATCGAGCCGTAGAGCATGCCCGCAACCGCGAGACCTGCGGTCCAACCGATGACCGAGCCCCGTTGCAGCCGAACGGCCAGCCCGAGCGGGCGTTGTACTGCTTCCCGCGCCCGTGGCGGCCCCGGACGCTGGGGAAGGATGCCCGAGCCGAGGTCACGACGGGTCGAGAGCCAGAACGCCGACACCACCAGACCGGCCGCCACCACCCCGCACAGGCCCAACGTCCACCATCGCTCGCCGGCATAGGCCTGCACGGCCTGGGCCCACCCGATGGGCGACAGCCAGACCAGGCCGTTCTCGCCGATGTCGCCCAGGGCTCGCAGCACGAACGACACGCCGAGCACGACGGAGGCGAGCCCGAGGGTGGACCGGCTACCGCTGGCCGCCTGCGCCGCCAGCGCGGTGATGGCGGTGAACACCAGGCCGACCATCGCCAACGAACCCGCGAGGGCCACCGATCCCGTGGCCGAGTACCCCAGGGCGACGAAGACCACGCCGCAGAGCGCGCCGACGACGAGGTTTGCGGCGCCCACCACGGTGACTGCCGCCGCGGTCGGTGCGTGCCGACCGACGACGCTCGACCGCAGCACCTCGGTTCGTTCGGCGTCCTCCTCGGCGCGCGTGTGGCGGTTCACCAGGAAGATGCTCATCAGAGCGATGCCGATGCAGGCGAACAACTGGGTCTCGTTGACCAGGATCACGCCCAGGTTGGGGTCGTCGAAGCCGTGGCCCGGTCCGGCGAAGGCGACCAGCGCCGGGTTGTCCCCGAAGAGCCGGACGTAGTTGTCGATCGATTCCTGGTCGGGATACAGCGGGGGCAGCGAGGCCGCCGACGCACCGATGAAGCCGACGAGGGCAACGATCCACACCGGGAGGCGGACGCGGTCCCGCCGGAGCACGAGCCGGACGAGGGCCGGGAGACCCGTGAGCGTGGTCACGGCGTCGGGACGTCGTAGTGGCGGAGGAACAGCTCCTCGAGGGTCGGCGGATGGCTGGTGAGTGCCAGCACACCCAGTCCCCCGAGGTGCGCCACCACCCCGTCGAGATGACCACTGTCGACGTCGAAGCTGACCCGTCCATCGTCGGCCCGCAGATCGTGGACGCCGGGCAGGCCGGCCAGGCTGGCGGCGGGTTCCCGGAGCTGGGCCGAGATCGTCGTCCGGGTGAGGTGGCGCAGCTCGTCGAGGGTGCCGCTCTGCACGGCTCGCCCGTGCCTGATGATGGTGACCCGATCGCACAGCTTCTCGACCTCGGCCAGGATGTGGCTCGACAGGAGCACGGTTCGGCCGTCTGCCTTGGCCTCGAGGATGCAGTCCTGGAACACCGCCTCCATGAGGGGATCGAGGCCCGACGTGGGTTCGTCGAGGATCAGGAGCTCGGCGTCGGAGGCCAGCGCGGCGACCAGGGCCACCTTCTGGCGGTTGCCCTTCGAGTAGGTGCGGGCCCGCTTGCGGGGGTCGAGGTCGAAGCGGGACACCAGGTCCTGTCGACGCTCTCGGGAAAGCCCGCCGCGCAGGCCACCCAGGATGTCGATGATCTCCCCACCGGTGAGGTTCGGCCAGAGGTTGGTGTCGCCGGGCACGTAGGCCAGGCGCCGGTGGAGCGCCACGGCATCGGCCCAGGGATCGGCGCCGAAGAGCGACACCTCGCCGCCGTCGGGCCGCAGCAGGCCGAGGATGATCCGCATGGTGACCGTCTTTCCGGCCCCGTTGGGTCCGAGGAATCCGTGGACCTCACCGGGGATGACGTCGAGATCGAGCTCATCCAACGCCCGGGTGGGACCGAACGTCTTGACCAGCTGGGTACACGAGATCACCGTCGCCACGGGCGGGAACCTACCCGGCGGTCACATCCCGGTCGTGGCCTGTTACACCTGTCGCAGACCAGACGAAGTAGGGGCGAGATGACTGTGGAGGTCGGTGCGCTGTACCGGGACCACGCCGCCAAGGTGTGGCGGTACGCCCGCGCCCGCCTGCCCTCCGATGCCGATGCCGAGGACGTGACCAGCGAGGTGTTCACCCGGGCCATGGGATCGCTGCACCGGTTCGATCCCGACAAGGGAACGGAGGCGGCGTGGATCGTGGGCATCGCCCGCCACGCGGTGGCCGACTGGTGGCGACGCCGCCGGCCCGAGGACCCGACGACGGCGCCGGCGGTGCCGGTGACGGACGGCGACGAGCCTGCCGATCGGGCCGTCGCCAGCGACGACGCCGGCGCGCTGCACCACCACCTGCGGTGTCTGTCCGAACGAGAGCGCGAAGCGGTCGCTCTCCGGTTCGGCGCCGAGCTGTCGTCACCGGAGATCGGTGCGGCGATGGGCATCTCGCCCACGGCGGCGCGGATGCTCGTGCACCGGGGCATCTCCAAGCTCCGGGAGGTGATGGACGTTGCCTGATCCCCACCAGCCCGATCTCGATCCGGCGGAGGTCGCCGCCGCGGAGGAGCTCGATCGGGCGATCGACGCCGTCCTCGCCGGTCGCGCCGGACCAGCAGTCGCGTCCGAGCTCGGTTGGCTGACTGCCGCCGTCCGGACCGACCCGCCGCCCGCACTGGCGGCGCGAGTCGAGTCCAACCACGAGCGCGTCCTCCGACGCCGCTGGCGGCCGGTCCGCTACGTCGCGGCCGCCCTGGCCTACCTGCTCATCTCCCAGGGCATCGGCAACTTCTTCGTCAGCGACTGGGTCGCCCGCGGCATCGGCGAGGCCCACAGCCCCCATCTGGCACGGGAGGGTGGGTTCGCCCTCGTCGCGGCAGGCATCGCGGTCCTTGCCGGCGTCCTGTGGCGCCGCATGCTGCCCGTGTCGGTGGCCACGGGGACACCGCTCGCCGTCGGGCTCGGGTTCATGGGGATCAGCGAGATCGGCGTGTTCGCCCCCGGCGCGGTCCTCCACCTCAGCCAAGGCGTGGTCGGCATCGCGCTCGCCGCGCTGTTCTGGAAGGTGCGACGTGACACCCGCGTTCCGAGTGACGAAGAACGGGCATGAAGCACACACCGATGATCATGGCTCCGCAGTGGGTTCGTCTCGCGTTGGTCGCGCTCGGGCTCCCCAACGTCGCCACGGGGACGTGGGCGATCCTCTCCCCGCAGGCGTGGTTCGACCGGTTTCCCGGCTTCGACCCCCGCCTCGTCGCGGCCGAGCCCCCGTTCAACGCCCACCTGGCGACCGACGCCGGGGCCGGCTTTGTCGCCACCGGGGCGATCCTGCTCCTCGCCGCCTGGCTCGGCGACCGCCGATCAGCGCAGCTGGCCCTGGCCGGCTTCGCCCTGTTCGCCGTCCCGCACGCCGCCTACCACGCCCTGAATCCCGCACCGGGGCTGACGGGCGCCGAGGACGTGCAGAACGTGGGCCTGCTCGCGTTCTCGGTGATGGTCACGGCCGCCCTCCTGGTGGTGCTGCGTGGCGACGACGCACCGTCGGCGGCACCGCTCGAGCGGCGCGAGGTGTCGGCATGAGGCTGCTCCACCAGGTGCAGGCCGTCGTCGGGGTGCTGTCCCGGGCCCGGCGGAACCGCACCGACTTCCTCCGGGCGATGATCCGCCGGCCGCAGATACTCGCCGCCAGCCTCGGCTACGAGCTCGGCATCCTGTTCAGCGCCCGAGTCGATCCCCGGCTCAAGACCCTGGCTGAATTGAAGGTGGCGGCCATCGTGGCGTGCGAGTACTGCCTCGACATCGCGTCGGCGATGGCCCGCCATGACGGGCTCACCGAGCAGCAGCTCCGCGCGCTCCCCAGCCACCGCGACAGCCCGGCCTTCGACGACACCGAGCGCCTCGTGCTCGACGTGGCCGAGGCCCTCACCCGGGCGCCGGCGGCGCTCGACGACGACCTGCGCCAGCGGTTCGAGTCGACGTTCGACCCCGCCCAGCGAACCGAGCTCCTGGCCGTGATCGCCTGGGAGAACCAGCGGGCCCGTCTCAACCAGGGGCTGGGCGTCCGGCCCGCCGGCTTCAGCGACGGCGAGTTCTGCGCCCTGCCCCAGCCGGCCTGAACCCGTAGCGTCGGGGCGGCATGGTCGTCGCGTCCTTCCACCTCGCCCGGTTCCCCGGGCCGGTCGCACCGACGGTACGGGTGCCGTTCGACCGGCGCGCCCTCCGGCGGGTCGACGGCGCACGCTTCGCCAAGCTGCTCGGCACGGGGAGGGGAACCCGAATGGCGGCTTCGGCCGACCTGCGCCGGTGGGCGATATTCGCGGTGTGGGACGGTCCGGCGGATCTCGATCGGTTCCGGTCCCACCACCGCCTGTCGTGTCGGTGGGACCGGTCGGCGATCGAGCGCTACGACGTGACCCTCCAGCCGCTGGTCGCCCGCGGCTCGTGGGACGGTGCCGATCCCCTCGCCGGCGCCGGCATCAGCGGCGACCGGGAGGACCCCGGGGGGCCGGTGGCCGTGCTCACCCGTGCGGCGGTGCGCTGGACGAAGGTGCCCGCGTTCCTCCGGGCCGTCCCCGGCGTGGACGCCACCCCCGGCACGACCGACGGACTCCTCGCCACGGCGGGCATCGGTGAGCTGCCTGTCGGCCGCCAGGCCACCTTCAGCCTGTGGCGCGACGTCGACGCCGTACGCGCCTTCGCCTATCGGGGCCCAGCCCACGCCGACGTGATCCGACGTACCCGGGACGAGGGTTGGTACGGCGAGGAGTGGTTCGCCCGCTTCCGTCCCCTGCGGTCGTCAGGGACCTGGGACGGCTCCGACCCGCTGGGCTGACTCGCTGTCCTCGGCACGGTCGCGCACGGTACGGGGCACCACGGGCACGAGCATGCCGTAGGGCTCCCCGCCGAAGCGGTGGTGCAGGGCATGGGCCTCTGCGAGCCGGTCGAGCTGGCGGTGACGCCGCCGGACCGGTACCCGGCCGTGGATGTAGCCGTCGTGGACGAAGGCGTACGCGGCGCCGTACAGCGTGGCGCCGAGGGCCAGCGGCAGGAGCACGGCCAGGCCGTCCACGTTGAACCCGACGGCGATCGCGACCATGGTGGCGCCGGCGAAGATCACCGGGAAGGCGTCGTTGGCCTCCAAGAACGGGTCCCCCGCCCGGCGGGACGGCCACCGCCTGTGGTGCGAGCGGTGGAGGCGCATGCCGATGCCGTGCATCACGAACCGGTGGGCGGTGTAGGTCAGCGGCTCCATCACCACGAAGGCCGCGACCACGACGGCGACGAACCCGATCACGGTTCGCTCCCGCGGGACGGGGCCCAGGGAGCGGGATCGTCGGCGGTGTCCTGGCGGACCCACAGCAGCAGCACCGACGTGATGAGCGTGAACCCGAAGAAGTAGTCCTCCACCGGGATGTCCCACGGGAACCGCCACGGCGTCTTCTGGTCGGCGTCGTAGTTCACGATCGGCGCCGATTGCTTCGTGAGCCACCCGTTCACCAGGACCATGAAGAACAGGCAGATGCCCATGGTGGCCCAGTACGAGGGACTGCGGAACAGCCCGGTGCGCAGCCACCGCTTCTCGGCGACGACCACCAGCGCTGCAGACGCCACGGCCGGGATCGCGTACTCGTAACTCATGACTGGGCCATCAGCGCTTCAGCGTACGGCGGGACGCCTCGAAGGTGAGCAGCGCGCAGACGGGGATCACCAGGAAGAAGGCCAGCTCCTCGACGGGAAGGTCACCAGGGAGCTCCCAACCCGTGACGTAGCGCGGCGTGAAGGTCCAGTGCCCGCGGGCGATGGCGATGAGATCCCACACCACGAAGACCGCGACCGGAACGGCCATGGCCCGGACGACGCGGCGTGGACGGCGGTAGACGCGGGCCCGGAACACGAACTCGAGCGGCAGGGTCACGGCGAGGCAGACCCCGAGGAGGGCGAGGTACTCGAAGCGATCCATGACGAACGCTGACGGTAGTCTCGCCTCTCAGCCCGGCGACGGCACAGCGGCGAACATCGTGAGGGCGTCGGCAAGGTCGCACTCGACGACGCCAGGCTGCGACACCACCTCGCCGAGCCACGGCGGTCGGTTCACGGCCACCACGGCCACCGCGATCTCCAACCCCGACAGCGCGCTCGCCTGCCACGCGAAGGTGCGGGCGTAATCGGGCGGACGCACGTCGCGTGCCAGTTCGACCAACGCGATCGGGTCCGGGGTCGCTCCGGAGGCAGCCGGCCGGCTCAGATCGAGCGTCGGAGGCGTGGGACCGGCGCCGTGGAGGCCGGGCCCGTCGAGGATCACCGCTCCACGCACCTGTGTGGGCCGAGCGCCGGCGATCAGCAGCGCGATGTAGCCGCCGAGGCCGCGTCCCACGACGGTGGCCTCCCCGAGGCGCTGGACGGCGAAGTCGGCATCGGCCATGAGCACCTCACAGAAGTAGCCGCCGCCGGACGGCACCGAAGACGAGCCGTGGCCGGTGAAGTCGAGCCCATGGATCGG
Organism: Acidimicrobiales bacterium; assembly: GCA_051306355.1. Classification (GTDB taxonomy): domain Bacteria; phylum Actinomycetota; class Acidimicrobiia; order Acidimicrobiales; family Salinilacustritrichaceae; genus Salinilacustrithrix. The sequence goes on from JBPPNA010000118.1 coordinate 15,537, forward strand.
TCCCTCCCACGCCGACAGTCCGGGGACGACGTCGAGGTCGCTGTGCTCGCCCAACCCGTGGAGCACGAGGAGCGGGCGACCGACGCCAGCACGGAGCTCCCACAGGGCGAGCTCGACCCGGTTGTGGCACAGGCGCACGGGTTCTGACGGCGGGCCGGTCACCGGGAACCTCCGCCTGCTGTCACGCCGGCCAGGTGCTCGAGCGTCATGTCCGCGGTCTCCTCCGGTCGTTCGATGTGGACGAAGTGCCCGGCACCCTCGACGGCCACGACCCGCCCCCTGGGCGGGAGGTACGGACGGACGTCGTCGGCCCTGGTCCCCCACCCCATCTCCTCTGGTTCGGTGCCGATGAGCGCGAGGAACGGCGCCGAGACCTCGAGGAGGCGGTAGAGGAACCACTCCGGCCTCCACGGCCCGAACCCTCCGAGGCGGAGGCTGGGATCGATCTTCCAGCGCCATCCGTCTTCGTCCTCGTTCGCCCCCACCGTCACCAGATACTCCAGCCAGTCCGGATCGAGGCGCGGGTTCATGCGGGCCCGCCGGCGGGCCAACTCCTCGATGGTCCCCGGCTTGCGCACGGCCTCAGCCGCGCCGTGACGCAGATCGAGCCAACCCTCGAGGTCGGCCGCCAGAAGCTTGGTGCGATCGTGGTCCTGGACGTCGGGCATGGCCCGCCGGCTCGGGATGCCGTCGATGTTCACGACGGCGACGACTCGGTGCGGGAGGGCGGCCGCGATCTGGGTCACCAACGATCCGCCCTTGCTGTGCCCCACGACGGGCACTGCGGCATCGGACACCGAGTCGAGCACGGCGAGTGCATCGCGCATGTCGGCTTCCCACTGGTACAGCGCGGCGCGATCGGAGTCGCCGTGACCGCGCTGGTCCCAGCACACGACGCGCCAGCCGCCCGCTGCGAGCAACGGGGCGAACACATCGTAGGTTCGGGCGAAGTCGAACCCGCCGTGGGCCAGCAGCAACGGCGGTGACGATTCGTCGCCCCACTCGTAGACGGCGAGATCGACCCCGGTGGCGTCGACGCGCCGGAACCGGTCCGGTCGGCGGGCGCCGGGATAGCTTCGATCCTTCACGTCTGCACCATAGGCACCCACCCCGGGCGATCCGTGACCCGCGGGTAGCGTTGCCGCCGATGGTCGTCGATACCACCCCCACCGGCGACGGCACCGAGCCATCACCCGACGATCCGGGGTCGGATCCCATCGGGACGCGTCGTGGTCGCTTGACCGACCGTGCCACGACGCACCGCCACCTGCTGGCGGGGTCTGCGGCCCTGGTGATCGGCGCTGCTGTGCAGGCCCTCACCGGCGCCGTGTTCTGGCTCGTGGCCGCTCGCATCGACACGACCGATGACGTGGGTCGCGCCACGGCGCTCTTCACGTCGAGCCTCTTCGTCGCCTACCTCGCCGGTCTCGGCCTGCAGGTCTCGCTGGCCCGCTTCGCGCCGGCAAAGGACCACGATTCCCATGCCGTGTTCTCCTGGGCCGTGCTGGCCACCACCGTGGCGTCAGTTGTGGTGGCGGCGGGTTACCTCGTCCTCGTCGACACCGAGGCCACCCAGACACTCGCCGACTGGCATCCCGTGCTCGGCCCGATCGCGTTCGTCGCGTCCGCCACCGGCGCCGCACTCACCCTCATCGTCGACGTTCGTTGGATGACGGTGCGGCGCTGGAGCCTCGTGCTGGTCCGCATCGCCGCGGTGGGTCTCGGGCGGTTCCCGCTGCTGCTGGTGCCCACCGGGGGCAACGAGACCGTGCACCTCTTCCTCGTGGCCACCGGGCCCCTCGTGCTCAGCGGGCTCATCGGCGTGGTGGCCATGCCGCGCATCACCGGTGATCGCCACCGCCTCTTCCCGATCCCGTCCACGCGCCGATCCGCCATGCGGTACTCGGCGGTGAACTACTTCTCGACGCTGGCCTACCAGGCACCACAGTTCGTCCTCCCGGTCATCGTCCTGCTCTCGGTCGACCCCGACCGCAACGCCGCGTTCTACGTGGCGTGGGGCATCACGGCCGTGGCCCTCTACGTACCCATGGCCATCGGCCAGGCGCTCCTCGCGGAGGGCGGCAAGGACGGCATCGCACTGCGCGGACAGGTGCGGATCATCCTGGTCCTCACCACGGGCCTGATGGCCGCAGCCGCGGTGGCCACCTTCATCGGTCGGGATCTGGTCACCACCGTCTACGGGGCCGACTACGCCGACGCCGCGCGCGTACTGCCGGCGCTCGTGGGCGCGTGCGTACCATGGGCCATCACCTCGGTGTTCCTCACCGAGGCCCGGGTCATGCACCGCCACGTCGACACCGTGGCCATCACCGTGGTGCTGACCACGGCGATCCTGGTCCCGGCGGTGATCCTCGTCCCGGACGACGGCCTCGACGGTGCCACCGTGGCGTTCGTCGTCGGCAACGTGTTGGCTGCCACGGTCGCAGTGGCCTGTCACCTGCTGCGGCGATCTGGTGCGGCCAGGTCCATCCCGACGCCCGATCCGGTGGAGGACGAGCTCATCCTCCACCCCTGATTGGACCGGGATCGGCGGCGCCGACCTACTCCGGTGGTGGTCTCAGCCGTCGTCGCCGGCGTCGTCACCGATGTCGACGTTCTCGTCCAGTTCCTCGACCCCGTCCTCGACGCCCTCCTGGACATCGTCGACGCCTTCGTCGATGTTCTCCTCGACCTGGTCCTGGTCGACGTCGACATCGACACCGCTGTCGTCGTCACCGCACGCCGCTCCCCCCAGGATCATGGCTGCGGCGAAGACGGCGGCGGCGAGGCCACGGTGGGTGAGTTTCCTGTGGGTCTGCACTGCGTGCGCTCCTGACGATCGGGCACGGCTGCCCGAGCGGGCCGCCACGTGACGACATACCCGTCACAGGTTCAGACAGACCTTGCGACGCGCAGCGTGCAGACCTCGAAGGGCCGAAGCTCGAACGCAACCTCGACACCGTCGAGCACCTCGGGCTTCGCGGCCGGCCGCTCGAGAAGATCGCATGCCACTGCACTGGCGGCCGGCGCATCGAGCGTCAGCCGCCCCCTGGCCCGGCCGCCGAAGGCCTCGTGGAACCGGACCACGAGGTCGCCCGAGCCGTCGTCGGCCGCCTTCACGGCAGTGATCACGACGCCGGGGTGGTCGCTCCGGACGATCGACGGACGGGGCACGCCGACGACGAGGCGGGGCGGCAGGTTCAGGGCCCAGGACTCACTGAGCACGTCGCCCAGCGAGGGTCCGTGCGGAAGGAGCGAGTACGTGAAGCGGTGCCGGCCCCGGTCGGCGTCGGGGTCGGGGTAGTTGGTGGCGCGCAGCAGGCTCAGCCGCAGCGTGGAACCGAAGCAATCGTGGCCGTACTTGCCGTCGTTGAGCAGGGCGACACCGAAATCGGGTTCGGCGAGATCGGCCCAGAAGTGCCCGCACACCTCGAAGCGGGCGTCGTCCCACGACGTGTTGCGGTGCGTGGGCCGGCGAACGTGGCCGTACTGGATGTCGTAGCGGGCATCGTCGGCGCGAAGATCGAGCGGGAACGCCGCCTTGAGCAGCTTCTCGTCCTCGTGCCAGTCGATCTCGGTGACGATGTCGAGCCGGGCGCTACCCGCTCGCAGCACGTACGACTGGCGGATGGACGACTGACCGAAGGTGCGCTGCACGCGGACCGACACCCGGAGCGGGCCGTGCTCGACGACCTCGACCGAGTCGACGTCGGTGAGCAGGTGCGGCTGCTGGCGGAGCGTGTGCGCCTCGATGTCCCAGGCGTCGTAGGTGTTGGGGTGATCGGGGAAGAGCTGGAGCACGTTGCCCGCCCCGAGGAGGCACTCGCGGTCCGCCCGTAGGTCGTGGACGGAGCTGATCGTGCCGTCTTCGCCGATGGTGATCCGGACGAGGCCGTTGTCGAGCACGCGTCCGGAGACCGTGAGCGGCGCCACCGTGGCCGGCGGCTCTTCCGACACCACCCCGATGCCGTGAGCCGGGGCCTCGGCCCAGACCGGCTCGTCGCCCGCCACGCCGACGAAGTCGAACGGACCGGCGTTCGCCGCCACCACGACCTCGCTCTGGGTTGCCGGGGACGGGCTCGATGTCGTTCCCGACGACCCGGAACCGTCCTCCAGGGCGTCGACGATCCGGGTCTCGCATTCCTCCAGCAACGCCTCGTGCGCCGCCTCCGTGTCGTCGTGCACCCACGCGATCGACGACCCCGGGATGATGTCGTGGAACTGGTGGAGGAGCAGCTCCTTCCACAGCCGTTCGAGATCGGCCAACGGTGGCGCAACGTCTCGCGCCGTCCAGACCTCCAGCTCCCGGAGGGCGAGCTCACCGCGTCGGTTGCCCCACTTCGTCCTCGCCTGCGAGGTGTAGGTCCCGCGATGCATCTCGAAGTACAGCTCGCCCCGCCACACCGGCGCATCGGGGTAGTCGGCCACGGCGGCGTCGAAGAACGCCGCTGGGGGCTCGATGGTGAGATGAGGCAGGCCGTCGAGGCCGGCGCCGTCCCACCCGGCCACGCGACGCGCCCGTTCCAGCATCTCACGGGTCGGTCCCCCGCCGCCGTCGCCGTGGCCGAACAAGTACATCGAGCGTGAGGCCCGTCCCTTGTCCCGGAAGTTGTGCACCGCGAACGCGAGCTCGCGTGGGACGACCTCACCGTTGTAGGTGTCGGCGGGCGGGAAGTGGGTGAAGATCCGCGTGCCGTCGATCCCCTCCCACCAGAAGGTGTGGTGCGGGAACTCGTTCGTCTGGTTCCACGACAGCTTCTGGGTGAGGAAGTACTGGCACCCGGCCTGGGCCATCAGCTGGGGGAGGTTGCCGGCGTAGCCGAACACGTCAGGGATCCAGACCTCGGTCGTGTTCACGTCGAACTTCTCGGCGAAGTACCGCTTGCCCCAGACGAGCTGACGGGCCAGGGATTCACCGGACGGGAGGTTGGCGTCGGCCTCCACCCACATCGAACCCACCGGCACGAAGCGACCCTCGGCGACCCTGGCCCGGATCTGCTCGAACAGCTCGGGTTGGTCGTGTTCGACCCAGTCGTACTGGGCGGCCTGGGAACAGGCGAAACGGTACTCGGGGTAGGCGTCCATGAGGGTCACCGCGGAGGAGAACGTCCGAGCGCACTTCCGCCTCGTCTCGCGCAGTGGCCACAGCCAGGCGGTGTCGATGTGGGCGTGGCCGATGGCCGACACCCGGTGGGCGTGAGCGCTCGCGGGACGAGCCAGGGCGGGCGCCAGCGCCTGCCTCACCTCGCCGGCGGTGCCAGGGATGTCGTGCAGGTCGAGGGCGTCGAGGCCGGCGTCGATGCTGCGCAGGATCTCGAACCGGCGCGGGTCGTCGAGGCCGAGCTCTCGCATGAGACCGACGAGCACCTGCAGGTCGAGGTCGAGGTGCCACACGTCGTCGTGCCGGACGGCGAGCTCGGCAGCATTGAGCCGGTAGAGCAGGGCATCACCGGCGGTGGCCGGGTCCCCGAGCGGGGTCGGCTGGTGCGACGTGGCCACGATCGGGTTGGCTGCCGCCTCGACGAGCACGTCCACCGTCGCGTCGGCATCAGCGATCAGCTCCACCGGCACGGCCTGGTGGAACGGGTGGATCCCCCGTATCGGCCCGCCACCAGCAGTGCGGTAGAGGAGCCCCTCCGACTGGAACCCCGCACCGACCCCGGTGCTGAAGTCGATGAGGGCCTCCACGGTCTCGTCCCCCCACTCCTCGGGGACCCGTCCCACGAAGCGGAACCACGTGGTGCCCCACGGCTTGCCCCACCGGCCACCGATCTCGAAGGGGCCGTACTCAGCGGTGCGGGCAACGTCGACGGGCACGGGCTCGCCGGACAGGTGCCACGCCGTGACGTCGAACGGGACCCGAGCGCCGTGTACCGCCGGACGGATCCGCTCTCGGATGGTCCGCCGGATGCGGGCTTCGGCCAGTTCACGGTCGTCGTGCACCCCCGCGACCCTAGGCGGCAATGCCGCGACGCAGACCCGCCCGAGAGCCCACGCGGCGCTGCGGGACAGACCGCCCGAGAGCCCGGCTGGCGTCGGGAGCGCCAGCGAGCAGCCAGCACGCGGCGCTGCGGAGCAGACCGCCCTACAACAACGCGAGCACCAGCACGAGGAGGTTGTTGAAGACCACCAGGCCGTAGATCGCCGACATGAGGTTCACGCCGGTCTGCTTCTCCCACAGCACGTACACGACGGCGAGCTTGATGACGAGCAGCGTGAGCATGGCCACCTGCAGGCCGCTGTGGTGGATGAAGGTGGCGACGACCGGGTTGCCCTCAGCCCGGTTGGCGAAGTTGTCGAGGATGACCCAGGTGGTGGCCACGTCCAGCACCTGCAGGCCGCCGAGCAACTGATATCGGCTCACGTCGCTGGCGCGGTCGATCGTGGTCGTCTCGGTCGTCGTATAGGCCATATGGCCTATACAAGCAACCTGGCCGGCCGTTGAACTGGCCAGGACCCGGCGATCTCGGAGAAATCGGAAGCGAATCGACCCGCCGATCCGCCCCAGGACCCACCCACTGCTCCGTTGGGCGCATCCATCGCCACGTTCCGTGCCCGACTGGGACTGCCCCTTGTGACGCGGTCGCACGATAACTATCGTTATCGGGAAGCACCGCCCTCGACCTCCGGAGACCCCCGCCATGGCCCGCACCGACGCCGAGATCCTCGGCCGCGATGACGTGAACGACCTCGATGCCATCCTCGAGATGACCAACACCGAGAAGAACGAGGTCATCCACAGCGTCAAGGACAACGCCGACGCGCTGTTCACGTGGGACTACGAACGCAGCCGACCGCCGCTCATCAAGCTGTACGAGAAGGCCAAGAACTCGATGTGGAACGGCGAGACCGACCTCGACTGGTCGATCGAGGTCGACCAGGAGAAGCTCGTCGCGCAAAGCCCGATGACCCCCACGGTGGAGGGGTGGGAGGCGCTGGGCGCCGACTTCACCGGCACGTCGTTCGCGTCGTGGACCAACAAGGAGTGGGCCGAGCTACAGGTCGAGAACCAGAACTGGAGCCTGTCCCAGTTCATGCACGGCGAGCAGGGTGCGCTGATCTGCACGGCCAAGATCGTCGAGACGGTGCCCTGGATCGACGCCAAGTACTACGCCGCCACCCAGGTCATGGACGAGGCTCGCCACGTCGAGGTCTTCGCCAAGTACCTCGACACGAAGTTGATGGGCCACTACCCAATCAACCACCACCTCCGCGCGCTGCTCGACGACATCATCAACGACAGCCGCTGGGACATGACCTACCTCGGCATGCAGATCATGGTCGAGGGCCTGGCGCTGGCCGCCTTCGGGATGGCCCACCAGACCACCGAGGACCCGCTGCTCAAGCAACTCCTGCGCTACGTCATGTCCGACGAGGCCCGCCATGTGGCCTTCGGGGTGCTCTCGCTGAAGGAATACTACGAGGGCCTGTCCGACAAGGAGATGCTCGAGCGCCAGGAGTTCGCCTTCGAGGCCGCCGTGCGCATGCGCGACCGCTTCCTCCAGCAGGAGGTCTGGGAGCGGGTCGGCGTGCCGGTCAAGGAGGCCATCTCGATCTTCAAGCAGGACGATCCCGAGCTGAAGAACCAGGACCCGTTCCAGCAGCTGCTGTTCTCCAAGATCGTTCCGAACTGCAAGAAGCTCGGCCTGCTCGACGCCAACGACGGCTGGCTCCGCACGCGCTTCGACACGCTGGGTGTCACCCAGTTCGAGGACTGGGTCGACACCGGCGAGGAGTACGAGCTCCTCGACGAGGTGGCCAAGGACCGCGAAGCGGCCGAGACGGCCTGAACACGGCCTGACGACGAGGTCAGTCTTCGTCGGCGTCGAACACGGCGTCGGCGAAGTCGGGCTCGACTTCCAGCCCGAGCACGGCTCGCAGCAGCAGCCGGCGCCGGTCGGTGAGATCGATGATCTCGTCGACGAGGAGGTCTCGACCGTCCGCGTCTGACGCGAGGTCGGCGGAGAGGGGGTGGAGGAGCGCCATAGTTCGTATGGACTACCCATCGGCGAACCAGACGGGCCCCTTGAGACGAGAATCGGTCGAATCTGGTGCCAATTCCCACGGGTACCGGCGGAATCGGCGGAGCCGGCGAACCCGGAACACGGCGGTGTCCCGTGCGCTGACACGTCCGGCCATGGGGCACGATGGGGCGATGGACGAGGTCGACGAGCTGACGCAGCTACGCCGGGAGATCGACGCGGTCGACGAGCGCTTCGTCGCCCTGCTCGCCGAGCGGTTCCGCATCACCCGCCGGGTGGGTCGGATCAAGGCCGAACGGGGACTGCCGCCCCAGGACGCCATCCGCGAGGCGCAGATCGACGAGAAGGTCCGCCGGCTCGCCAGCGAGTACGCCCTCGACGAGGGGCTCGTGTCGGATGTGCTCCGCGCCGTGATCGACCGAGTGGTCGCCGAACATCGAGAGCTCCATTGACAATTGCTTCGGCGGCAGGCGTGATCGGCGGTCAGACTCGGACGATGGGCCATCGCACGACCGCACAGCTCGAAGCGTGGGCGCAGGAGTCCACGCCGGCACCGACCACGGCCGGGACACTCGAGCTGGTGCTTCGGCGCCCCCTGCCGGGCGAGCGCGAGGTCCTCGACGTCGCAGAACTGACGGTGGACGATGGCGTTGTCGGCGACGGGTGGAGGCACCGTGGGAGCCGGCGCACCGTGGACGGGAGCGCGCACCCCGACATGCAGCTGAACGTCATGAACGCTCGCTTCGCCCGCTTCATCGCCGTCGATCCCGACCGGATGGCGCTCGCCGGCGATCAGCTCTACATCGACCTGGACCTGAGCGAGGCGAACGTCCCGACCGGGACCCGCCTCGCCATCGGCTCCGCCGTGATCGAGGCGACCGACCAGCCGCACACCGGTTGCCCGAAGTTCAAGGAGCGCTTCGGCTTCGATGCCTTGCGGTTCGTGAACTCGGCCATCGGCAAGGAGCTACGACTTCGAGGGCTCAACGCCCGGGTCGTGGTCGAGGGCACCATCCGGCCGGGCGACGTCGTCACCAAGCACCCGGTTCGCCAACACGCCTGACGCAGGCTTGGGCTGTCAGGTTGCGTGGGCGCAACCCCTCCCCCAGGAAACGCGACGTCGCCGGTGCGGTTCAGTGCGCCCCGACGCGAGCGATTCGACGGCGCCCCTGGACCCCGGTACCGGCCAGCGCCAGCACGAAGAACAGCCCGCCGGTCAGGACGATGGTGGGCCCTGACGCCACATCGAGGTGGTAGCTCAGGTTCATCCCGACGAACCCGCACACCGCTCCGATGAGCGCAGAGAGCCACAGCATGGTGGGGAACGACGACGTGACCATGCGGGCCACCACGGCGGGGACGACCAGGGCGGCAGCGATGAGCGTCACGCCCATCACGTTCATCGTGGCGAGGATCGACGCGGCCAGCACGAGCATCAACAGGGCGTCGACCCGAGCCACCCGAACCCCGGAGGCCTCCGCCACCTCAGGATCGAACGTCACGAACAGCAGGGTGCGGTAGCGGAGCACGATGACCGCGCAGGCGAAGAGCGTCACGCCGCTCACCAGCCATACGTCGCCCCGGGTGACCCCCAGCACGTTGCCGAACAGGGCAGCGTCGGCGTTGACGCCGGCGCCGCCGCTGAACTGGAGCACGGCCAGCCCGAAGGCGAACGAGGCGGTGGTGATCACCCCGATGGCGGCGTCGGAGCCGATGGGGCGGCGGCGGGTCACGGAGGAGACGGCGAGGGCCGAGGCCAGGCCCCACAGTCCAGCACCGATGAACAGATTGACCCCGGCCAGGGCGGAGACGGCGAACCCACCGAAGATGGCGTGGCTGAGCCCGTGCCCGATGTAGCTCATCGACCGCAGGACCACGTACACGCCGATCAATCCGCACAGGGCACCGGCGACCGTCGCCACGAGGAGTCCGTTGCGGAAGAACTCGAAGCCGAAGGGTCGGGTGAGTTCGTCGAGCGTGACGGCGAGGACCACGATCACACCGCGTCGCGGCGCAGCGGGATGATGTCCGCACCCCTCGGGGAATCGACCACGACCCGCATGCCGCCGTGCTCGAGCACCTCCATGGGAGACCCGTAGGTGGCCTCGAGCACCTCCGGGACGAGCACCTCCGCCGGCGGACCATCGCCGATCACGCGTTGGTTGAGGCACACGACCCGGGGTAGGTGGGTGGCGATCCCGTTGAGATCATGGGTGGTGAGCACGATGCCGAGCCCGTCGCCGTGGAGCTCGCCGAGCAGGTGCAGGATCTCGTGCCGGGTGCGGACGTCGACGCCGGAGGTGGGCTCGTCCAGGAGGAGCAGGTTCGGCTCCGACAGCAACGCTCGCGCCAGGAACACGCGCTGCTGCTGGCCGCCGGAGAGCGCCCGGATGTGGCGGCCGGCGAGCTCGCCGATGCCGAGGCGGTCGAGGACCCGCGCCACGTCGGCCTTCTCCTGCCTGCTGGCCCATGGCGCCAACCGACCGCTCAAGCGGGACATCAGCACGCACTCGGCCACGGTCACGGGGAAGTCCCAGTTGATCTGCTCCACCTGGGGCACGTACCCGACCCGGGTGCCCGGTGTCCGCTCGACGGTGCCCCGCGCCGGCGCCACGTTGCCGATGAGTACCTTCAGCAGCGTCGACTTGCCGGACCCGGAGGGCCCGACGATGCCGACGAACCCGCCCACGTCCACGGCGAAGTCGACGTCCACCAGGACCGGGGCGTCCCCATAGGTGGCCGTGACTCCTCGCAGATCGACCAGGGCGGGCACGGCCATGACGCTATCCCGGCGCTACTGCGGATAGTCCGCGTCGTCGGGGCCCACGTCACGGACCTCGAAGGGTTCGAGCGGGGAGGAGTCGCCACCCAACGCGTCGACCATGATCACGTAGTTGGACTTCATGAGGCCGATGTAGCTGTGGTCGGCATCACCGGGTTCACCGGGGAGGTCGTCGTCGCGAAGGTCGTCGACGTAGGTGGCGCCGGACTCGGAAGCGATCTGCTCGAGGACCGGCGAGGGGAATACCTCGGAACCGAAGATGGCCGGGACCTCGGCGTCGCGGACCTGGTCGATGAGATCGGCCACGTCCTGCGCAGTGGGCTCGCCGAGGTCCGAGGGTTGGATGGCGCCGATCACCTCCCAGTCGTAGGTCTCGGCCCAGTAGGCGTAGGCGTCGTGATAGGTGAGGAGCCTGCGGTTCTCGGGGGGGACCGTGTCCAGCGCCTCCCGGAGCGCGATGTCGAACTCGTCCACGATCTCGTCGAATGCATCCTTGTTGGCCTGGTACTGGTCGGCGTTGCCGGGATCGACCTCCGCCATCGTGTCGGCGATGTGGCGGGCGTACTCCTTGGCCAGCGTGGGGTCGGTCCACAGGTGCGGGTTGGGCTTGCCCTCGTCCTCGGGGAACGAGAAGTCGTAGACGTACTCGTCGGGCGAGACGATGAGGTCTCCGAGCTCGACGATCTCGGCATCGGTCGCGACGTCACGCGCCAGGGCGAGCGTCGGCTCCTCGAGCTGGAGGCCGTTGGCGAAGACGACGTCTGCCCCCGCGAGGGTCTCGGACACGCTCGGCGACGGCTCGAAGGTGTGCGAGTTGGTCCCTTCGGGGACGATGCCGCGGATCTCGGCCAGGTCGCCGATGACGTTGGCCGCAATGGACGTGATGGGGCTCACGGTGGTCACCACCACGAGTTCGCTGTCGGACGGTGCTGCGCCGTCCTGGGCGGGTGAGGACGAGTCATCTCCGTCACCACAGGCAGCCAGCAGGAGCACGCCAACGGCGACAGCGGCGAGGAGCACGCGGCTGACGTTACCTGGAGGAGCGCCTAGTTGCGTACAGGTTGCAGCTGCAAGGTGTGATCATCGCTCGTCCTCCTCCGGGCGGGTCGGTGGTCGGTACTGTCGGCCCATGTCCGGGCTGACCGTGGACGACCTCGTCTCCCGTCTGCGTTCTGCAGGTGTTCGGATCACGACACCGCGACGGATGGTGCTGGTCGCGCTGCTGTCGAGTGGCTCCCACGTCACCGCCGAGGAGCTGCATCGCCGGGTCTGTTCCGAGCACCCCGAGGTCAGCGTCTCGAGCATCTACCGGACGATGGATCTCCTCGCAGACCACGGGGTGGTCGAGCACGTGCACCTCGGCCACGGTCCCGCCCAGTACCACCTGGCCGACGAGCACCACGCCCATCTGGTGTGCAACCGGTGCTCGGCCATCATCGAGTTGGACGAGTCGGTGTCCACCACCTTCGCGGACGCAGTGGCCCGGGAGCTCGGTTTCGATGTCGACCTCGGCCACTTCGCGCTGACGGGGTGGTGCACCGGTTGCCGACCCGACGATCCGTGAACACCGGTGGCCTCGCCACGGGCTTCGCTCGTCCGTCGCGACGCATCCCGAGCCTCGCCGGCCACGTCGGCGGCGCCGCGCTGCTGTTCGTCGCCGCCGGCATCGCCATCTCGGCCGCGGTAGAGGCGGGGGCCGGCGGCGACGAAGTGGCGTCGATGGCGCTGTCGAGCGGCGTCGTCGCCCTCGCCGGCGCTGTGCTGTGGTGGGCCACCACACTCCCCGCCCAGACCTCGGCAGCCAGCACCTTCGTGGCCGTGGGCTCGACGTGGGTGATCGCGGCCCTCGGCGGTGCCGTCCCCTTCATCCTCGCCGACGTCTTCCCCACGATCGATGACGCCCTGTTCGAGTCGGTGTCCGGGTTCACGGGCACGGGGTCCACCGTCCTCGCCCCGATCGAGACCGCACCCCGGGGGATCCTGTTCTGGCGGAACATGACCCAGTTCTACGGCGGGACCGGCATGGTCGTCCTGGCGGTGGCGATCCTCCCGTTCCTCGGCATCGGCGGCATGGACCTCCTGCGGGCGGAGGCCCCTGGCCCCAGCGCCGATCGCTTGACCCCGCGCGTCTCCGAGACGGCTCGCCGGCTGTGGTTCGTGTACGGCGGGTTCACGGTCGTGTCCATCGTCGTCCTCCTCGTCGTCGGGATGTCACCGTTCGATGCGGTGACCCACGCATTCACGGTGGTCTCCACCGGCGGGTTGTCGCCGCGCGCCACGTCGATCTCGGCCTTCGACTCCATCGCGGTCGAGGCGGCGATCATCGTGCTCATGCTCTACGGCGCCACCAACTTCACCCTGCACTGGCGCTTCGTCACCGGACACCGCGACGCCTACCTGCGCTCGACCATGTTCCGCTTCTACATGCGCGTCTTCGTGGGGTTCACTGCGGCGATCACCCTGCTCGTGTGGTGGCAGAACGACGTCGCGCTGCCACGGGCCTTGCGGGATGCGACCTTCAACGTGACCACGCTGCTGACCTCGACCGGGTTCGGCACCGCCGACTACGTCCAATGGAGCGCAGCGGCCCAGCTCCTGCTGCTCGCGCTGATGGTGTCAGGAGGCATGGCCGGATCCACCGCGGGTGGGATGAAGCTCATCCGCGTGCGGGTGCTCTTCCGGTTCGCGGCCCGGGAGATCGCCAAGGTCCGGCATCCGCGCGCCGCCCTGCCGATCTCCCTCGACGACGAAGCGATCCCGGAGCGAACCGTGAGCCGCATGGTCGGTTTCGCGCTGTTCTACGTCCTGTTGATCCTGCTCGGCACGATCACCATCGCCATGCTCGGCGCCGGTCTCCCCGAGTCGGTCGGGGCCGCGGCGTCCTCGATGGGCAACATGGGCCCGGCGCTCGGCCAGGCCGGCCCGGCGTCGAACTTCCTCGTCTTCAGCCGCCCGGCGCGAGCGGTGATCATGGTGATGATGTTCGCGGGGCGGCTCGAGATCTTTCCGATCGTCTTCCTGATCACCCGCCTCGTCCAGCCGTCGAAGGCGCTGCGTCCCCGGGCATCACCCGGCACACGGAGGCCGCGAGGCGCCCGTCGAGGGGGCGATTGGCAGCAGGCCGGCGCTGGGGCAGGATCATTACTCCCGCACACGCTGTGACCCACAGGAGCCTCCATGCCGATCTACGCCCTGGGCGATCTCGAGCCGACCATCGCCGACGACGCCTTCGTGCATCCCGACGCAGTGGTGATCGGCGACGTGCGGATCGGTTCCGAGTCCTCCATCTGGCCGGGCGCCGTGCTGCGCGGGGATTCGGGGCCGATCATCATCGGCAACCGGACCTCCATCCAGGACGGCTCGGTCCTCCACACCACCCAGCAGTTCCCCACCACGGTCGGCAACGGGTGCGTCATCGGACACATCGTCCATCTCGAGGGGTGCGTCATCGAGGACGACGCCCTCGTCGGATCGGGCAGCGTGGTGCTCCACCGGGTCATCGTGCGGTCGGGGGGTCTGGTCGGCGCCAACGCGGTGTGCAACAACGGCTTCGAGGTGCCCTCCGGAGCGATGGCCCTCGGCGTCCCCGCCAAGCTGCGCCTCGACACCGTGGACCCGGCGATGATCCGGGAATCCGCCGACCACTACGTCGAGAACGGCAAGCGCCACGCCCGAGAGCTCCGCCCCCTCACCTGATCTGGCAGGTGCTCCGTAACATTCTGCGCCCCGTTACGCAGCGCCTGCCAGATCCGGAAGGTGGGGCTCAGTTCTCGCCCGCGTTGTTGACCCGGCTCATGGCCTCTTTGCACGCCGGGCACACGGGGTAGCGGTCGGGATCGCGGGTCGGGACCCACTTCTTGCCGCAGAGGGCCTCGATCGCCTCGCCGGTTATGTAGGCGCGGGTCACGTCCTCCTTGCGGCAGATGTGCGCGTAGCGGTCGTGGTCCCCGTCGCCCGTGCTGGGCTGGGCCACGGTCTCGGGCGTGATCGTCGGGGTGGGCGATGGCGACGGCTCGGAAGCGGCAGACCAGTACATCGCCTCCGACGCTAGCGGGCGGTGAAGCCGAGTTCGAAGGACCGGACGGCCCGGGCGAAGATGTTCGGCTCAACGTCGACCTCGGTGACGACGTGCAGGTCGGTCCACTCCCGGGTCAACTTCCCGAAGAGGATCTCGAGCTCGCGTCGGGCGAAGTTGGCCCCGATGCAGAAGTGCGTGCCGTGGCCGAAGGCGACGTGATGGTTCGGGCTGCGGGTCACGTCGAACGTGAACGGGTCTTCGAACACCGCCTCGTCCCGGTTGGCCGAGGGGTAGACGAGCGCCAAGCGGTCTCCGGCTGCGATCTTCTTGCCGCCGAGTTCGGTGTCGACCGTTGCCTTGCGGAACATGTTGTTGAGCGGTGTGACCCAGCGGATCACCTCGTCGACCGCCGACGGGATCAGCTCGGGATCGTCGTGCAACATCTCCCACTGGTCCGGGTGGTCGCAGAAGGTTCGCAAACCGTGGGCGATGGCGGTGCGGGTGGTCTCGGCTCCGCCGGCGACGAACAACCCGACCTCGTGGAAGATCGTCTCGATGTCGAGAGGATCGCCGTCGAGCTCGGCGTGCGACCAGCGCGACAGCAGGCCATCGCTCACCGGGCAGCCGCGCAGCTCGGGCACCGAGGTCATCACCATGTCCATCAGCTCGGTGGTTGCGGCCACCAGTCCGAAGAAGGCCGACTCGTCGAAGTTGATGGCGTCGATGCGCATGAGCCGCTCGGACCACTCCTTCACCTGCCGCCAATCGTCCTCCGGCAGACCGAGCAGGTTGCAGGTGAAGCGGGCGGGAAGCTGGGCGGCGATGGCGTCGACGACCTCGACCCG
The DNA here is from genome assembly GCA_051306355.1 of Acidimicrobiales bacterium. Taxonomy (GTDB): domain Bacteria; phylum Actinomycetota; class Acidimicrobiia; order Acidimicrobiales; family Salinilacustritrichaceae; genus Salinilacustrithrix. The sequence goes on from JBPPNA010000118.1 coordinate 31,164, forward strand.
CCCCTCCGGGGTCACCGGATCGACCAGCGAGTCGATCATGACGGCGAAGCCCTCACTCTGCTCCCGCACTGCCCGGGGGGTGAAACCGCGATTGATCAGACGTCGCTGCTGGAGGTGGCGGGGATCGTCGCTGGCGATCATGTTCGACTCGGTGGGCGTCTCGTTGACCCGGTAGGTGCGCAGCGAAGAGAAGATCTCGTCGTGCCGCTCGACGTGGAGCACGTCGGCGTGGCGGGTCACGGCCCAGAAGCCGTTGGCCTCGTCTCGGTGCACGGGGTCGTTGGCCCGGGCCCAGGTCCAGGCATCGTGCTGACGCGACCTCCAGAACTCGGGGTCGAGCAGATCGATGATCGGGGGATCGGTGGGGGGCGCGGTCGTCGTCACGACCGCATCTTCTCAGGTGAGCTGCTCGATCCCCACCAGGACCACCATGCCGGTGACCAGCGTGAGGGCAATGTTGCGGGTCCGCCAGGAGACGACTGCGGCAATCACCCCGGCGAGGAGCCGCGGCTGCCACAGGTCGAGGTCCCCGCCCGGGCGCACCAACGCCGGCAAGACGAGGGCGGCAAGGACCGCCGGAGGGATCTGGCGGAGGATCCGTTCCGCGAGAGGTGGAAGGTCGACCAGCCGACGGGCCGCCGCCAGGAACGAGGCCCGCAGGGCGTAGGTCCCGATGCCGGCCAGGACGATGGTGGTCCACACCGTGCTCATGCGGGCGCTCCGTTCGTCGTTTCCTCGGGCTCGAGGCGCATCTCGGCCATCACGCCGGCCACGATGCCGAGGACGCCACCGATGACGATGGCGAGGCGGTCGGCACCCAACTCGGCGGCTGCCACCGCGCTGGCACCGCCGACCGCAGCGGCGATGAGCGATGGCCGCTTCTCGAGGACGGGCACCAGCAGAACGAGGAAGACGAGTGGGATGGCGAAGTCGAGGGGGATGTCGTCCGGGACGCTCGCACCGACCAGTGCGCCGACGAGTGTCGACAGTATCCAGCTGGTCCCGAGCAGCCCGCCGACTGCGAAGTAGAAGGGCGTCCGCAGTCGAGGGTCGTCGTCACCTGTCCAGCGAACGATCGACAGGGCGTAGGCCTGGTCCACGAGGAAGTACGCCGCGGCGAGCCGGCGATGGAGCGGTTCGTGAGCCAGCACCGGTGCCAGCGAGGCGGAGTAGAGCAGCATGCGCAGGTTGATGGTCAGCGCCGTCAGCACCGCGATGGCCACGCCGCCCCCGTCGGCGAGGACGTCGACGACGGCGAGTTGGCTCGCCCCCGCGAACACCAGCACCGACAGACCGAGGGCCTCCGAGATCTCGAGCCCGGCAGCGATCGGTGCCGCTCCGGCCACGAGTCCGAACGGGACCACGCCGAGCAGCATCGGCGCCGCGGCGACGACACCGGCGCGAGACGCGGCGCGGCGGTCGGACTTCGTCACCCCACACTCGGGTCGGTCGGCCATCGGTGCAGTCTGGCCAACCGATCCGCCGGCGCCGATTCCGCATTTCCGGATCGGGTTCTTCTCATCGGGACGGTTCAGTAACGGGAGCGGCGACGCGGTTGGGGGATGCGGCGGCGACGGAGGTCCTCCGGGTCGACGCCGACCGTCTCGGACACCACATCGTCGAGGCTGGCGAACGTGGCGCCGGACGCCACCGACACATAGCGGGCACGCCGATCGTCGGCGGCGGCTGCACGGCGCAGCATCCGCACGATCACGAAGATGCAGAAGGCCGCCGCCGTCACGGCCAGGAACTCGAAGTACCCCCTGGGGCCGACCAGGGCGATGCTCACCGACGCCATCAGCGGTCCAGCTGCCGCCCCGAGACCGTTCACCGTCATGAGGCGGGCGCCGGCGGAGATCATCGTCATCGGGTCGATGAAGTCGGCCAGGTGGGCGAACGACAGTCCGTAGAGCGAGAAGGAACCGGCGCCGATCAGCGCGGCGGCCATGAGCGCACCGGCGAAGCTCTGCGCGGCGGTGGCGCTCATGCCGACCAGTCCCCCGGTGACGATGAGGCCGGCGGCCGTCCCCATGACGATGCGTCGGTCGGTTCGGTCGGACCAGTTGCCGAGCGGGATCTGGCCGATGATGGCCCCGACGAGCACGGCGGCCACGAACTGGGAGGCGCCGCTCACGCCGAACCCGGCTCTCGTCGCGTACACGGCGCCGAAGCCCAGGGAGGAACCGGCTCCGACTCCGGCCATCACCGCACCGACCACGCCGAGCGGCGCGGCGGCGAACACCGCCCGGAACGAGATCGACGACGTGGCTTCGGGAATGGGGGCCTCGTGCGGTGCGAGCGCCACCGGTACCGCGGCGACGGACAGGAGCACCGAGCCGACCACGAACAGCAGGATTCCGGTAGTGCTCGCCACGTTCAGGAGCAGGCTGCCGATGGCGAGACCCAGCGTCACGACGGTGTTGTAGATGGCGAGGAGCGTGCCACGTGTCCGGCTGTTCGCCACCTCGTTGAGCCACGACTCACTCACCACGAAGAGCCCGGCGATGCACACGCCCGTGAGGAAGCGCAGGGCCAACCACGGGAGCGGCGACACCCAGACGCCGTGGACCAACACCGCGGCAGAGGCCAGCGACGCGAGCGACGCGAAGACGCGGATGTGGCCGACGCTGCGGATGAGCCCGGGCACCCAGGCGGAGCCGGCCACGTACCCGAGGTAGTACAGGCCGAGGACCAGGCCGGTGACGTTGGCGTCGAACCCGGCCAGGTCCGCCCGCACGCCGAGGAGCGAGCCCTGCAGGCCGGAACCGGTCATCAAGAGCAGGATCGACGCCAGCAGCGGCCACGCGGAGAGCGCAACGCGGGTGAGGCTGGTCGTCGCGACGGGCGCGCTGGACTCGACTGCGGTCGACGTGAGGGCCACGCGTGCACTCTGCGGTACCTGACAGGTCCCTGACAACCTCCGTGAACGAGACGGTGGTCACCCGTCGTATCCCGAGTTCCGCTCGGTGTTGCTCGCCGGCGCCGCCACCGGCATCGCGCCCTTCGACACCGTCGATCCGTCGCAGGTGGTCGAGCTGTTCCGCACCCCGACCGACTTCGACGACCACTGTCTGGTCGTCGACGCGCTGTGCCACTGGCTCCGCCCAGATCGTTGAATGCGCCGGGGCGGTTTGCTTGTCGCCATCGCGTGTGTGCCAACTGACGAGGTGAGCTCCGGACCGACCGCCATCGTCACCGGTGCCAATTCGGGCATCGGTCTCGAGACCGCCCGCGCACTCGCCCGTGCCGACTTCCACACCGTGCTCGTGTGCCGCGACGAGGAACGAGCTGCGGCTGCCAAGGCAGACATCGACGCCTCGGTACCCGGTGGATCGACCGAAATCGTCCTCTGCGATCTCGCGTTGCAGTCCGACATCCGTCGGGCGGTCACCGACATCACGGCCGGAACCGAGTCCCTCGATCTCCTCGTCAACAACGCCGGGATCACGATCCGATCTCGGGCCGAGACCGACGAAGGCATCGACGTCATGCTCGCGGTCAACCACCTGGCTCCGTTCCTCCTGACCGACCTCGTCCTCCCGATGTTGGAGGCTGCGCCTGCGGCTCGCATCGTCAACCTCTCGAGCGACGCACACAAGCTGGCGAAGCTCGACCTCGACGATCTCCAGGCCACCCGCGGCTACGGCCTCCTCGGATGGCCCCGCTACTGCGAGACGAAGCTGATGAACGTCCTCTTCACCCGTGAGCTGGCCCGTCGCCTCACCCACACCGACATCGTCGCCAACGCCGTGCACCCCGGCGCCGTACGCACGAACCTGGGGGCGCCGCCGGCCGTCCTGCGAGCGGTGCTCGGACTCGTGCTCAAATCGCCGGAGGAGGGGGCGCACACCACGCTCGCCGCCGCGCTCGATCCGTCGTACGCCGATGTGACCGGGTCGTACTTCGTGAAGGAGAAGCCGGCCGACGACCAGCTCTCCAATGCAGCCCGCAACGACCGAGCCGCCGAGCGGTTGTGGAAGCTGTCGGCCGAACTGGTCGATCTGGTGGCGGACGACAGCTCGGCGAGCTGAGCCGGAAGCAACCCTCGCCCCAGTTCGCCGCCGGGCCGATCGGCGGGTGGCAACCTCGACCTGCAGGCCGACCCCGAGGTCACGATGACCGTCGAAGGGCGGACCTTCACGGCGACCGCACGGGCTGTGCCGCACGCCGACCCCCTCGCTACAGTGGCCGCTCCCAGCGCCCGTAGCTCAATTGGATAGAGCATCTGATTACGGATCAGAAGGTTAGGGGTTCGAGTCCCTTCGGGCGCACTACGTAAATCGGGCAGAGAGTGTCTTCCACCACGGCGCTCGAGTTGCTGGCGAACGCCGGGACCGACCTCCCTGATCAGCCCGGTCTTTGCGTACTCCGAGCTCACGATGGGTCCGGGGGAGCCCGGCCAGGGTTGCCGTTTTACTGCTGCTCGACCCACGCCCTCGCGGGCGGCAGAAAATCGGATCAACCGCTTCTGGCGGACCGGACTCCAGAGACAGTTCACCGGCGCTGGGCTTTGGCCACAGTGTCTCCTTGCTCCACAGCGCGCTCGCCTGTGCAGACTCCCAGATGAACACCACCGCCGACCCTCCGCTCGCCCCCTCCCACGCGACCGCAGCATGGAGTCCATCCGGCGGACTGCTGAACAATCGCGTCTGGGTCTCGACCTGCTCAATGTCGGATCTGGCCGTCAGCTTCAGATGCTCCAT
>JBPPNA010000158.1:0-2741 GCA_051306355.1 Acidimicrobiales bacterium
CGGGACGACTTCATGGCCGACCCGCCACCGAAGTACTACCGGCTCACCCCGGGCCGTGAGGTTCGGCTGCGCGCCGGCTACTTCATCACGGCCACCGATGCCGTCACCGACGCAAACGGTGACGTCATCGAGATCCGTGCCACCTACGACCCAGAGACCAAGGGCGGACAGGCCCCGGACGGACGAAAGGTGAAGGCCACCATCCACTGGGTCTCCGCCGACCACGCCGTCGATGCCACCGTCCACCTCTACGACCGGCTCTTCTCCGACAGCCACCCCGGGAGCGAGGGCGCCGACCCGATGACGTCGCTGAACCCGGCGTCTCGTGAGACCCGCCAGGCGAAACTCGAACCGGCCCTGGCCGACGCCGATCCAGGAACGGTCGTCCAGTTCGAACGCCTGGGCTACTTCGCCGTCGATGCCGACGCCCCGATGACGTTCCATCGCACGGTCGGACTCCGCGACGAGTGGGCCAACATCCAGAAGCGAAAGGGGTAAACCATGGCGTGGACCGTGGCCGACATCCCCGACCAACGCGGTCGGGTCGCCATCGTCACCGGTGCGAACACCGGCTTGGGCCTGGAGACCGCTGCGGAGCTGGCGGTCGCCGGCGCGACGACCGTGCTGGCCTGTCGGGACGTCGACAAGGCCGCTGCGGCCAAGACGATGATCGAGGCCCGGCGACCGGTCGGCACGGTCGAGATCATCCGCCTCGACCTCGGCGACCTCTCGGCCATCACGGCTGCAGCCACCGAGACGAGGGAGCGCTTCCCAGGCGTGGACGTGCTGGTCAACAACGCCGGGGTCATGGTGCCGCCTCGCACCACGACGGTCGACGGCTTCGAGCTCCAGTTCGGCACCAACCACCTGGGTCACTTCGCCTACACGGGACACATCCTCGACAGCCTGGCGGCCGTGGACGGGTCGAGGATCGTGACCGTCTCGAGCATCGCCCACCAGCGAGGCCGCATGCATTGGGACGATCTGCAGTGGGAGCGGTCGTACAACCGCATGGCCGCCTACCAGCAGTCCAAGCTGGCCAATCTGCTGTTCACCTTCGAGCTCCAGCGCCGGCTGGATGCGGCCGGTCTGGCGCCGATCGCCCTGGCCGCCCATCCCGGCGTCTCCTCCACGGAGCTGTCCCGCTACATCCCCGGCGCCGAACTTCCTGGCGTGAAGCAGGTCCTCGGCGCCGTCATGTCGCTCACCCTGCAGTCAGCCGCCGCAGGAGCCCTCCCGACGCTGCGGGCCGCCACCGACCCCGACGCGACCGGCGCCCAGTACTACGGGCCGAGCGGGCTCCGAGAGATGCGGGGCCCACCGGTGCTGGTGATGCCTCGCCCGCAAGCGGTGCGATCCGAGGACATGGCGCGACTGTGGACCGTGTCCGAGGAGCTCACCGGGGTCGAGTATCCGTCGTAGATCCCCGACGGCGGGCGTCAGTCGTCGCCGGTGGGACCCCGGAAGTCCGGGGACCGCTTCTCGGCGTGGGAGGCGAGGCCCTCTCTCGCGTCGCTGCCGGTGAACCCGAGGAACTCATACGCCAGCGAGGCGTCGAGGATCGCCGACTGCGAGCGGAACCAGTGGTTGAGCGAGTGCTTCGTCCAGCGGATGGCCGATTGCGCCCCGCCGGCCAGTTGCACCGCCACCTCGAGGGCCCGTTCGTGGACGCGGTCGTCGTCGACGCACAGCGACACCAGACCGATGCGTTCGGCCTCCTCGCCGGACAGGGGATCGCAGGTGAGCAGGTAGTACTTGGCCTTGGCCATCCCGGCCATGAGTGGCCAGCAGATGGCGGCGTGGTCGCCGGCGGCCACCCCGAGGCGCGTGTGGCCGTCGATGATCTTCGCCGTCCGACCCACCACCGACACGTCGGCCAGGATGCCTGCCACCAGCCCGGCACCGACTGCGGGACCGTGCATGGCCGACACGATCGGCTTCGAGCAGTTGATGACGTTGAACACCAGGTCCCTGGCTTCGCGCAGGACGCGGAGCCGACTGGCCTCGTCGTCCATGACCGCCTCGATCATCTCGAAGTTCCCACCCGACGAGAATCCCTTGCCCGCGCCGCGCAGGAGGGCGACGTTGGTGTCGGGATCGCGGTCGACTGTCAGCCAGACGTCGGCCAACTGGCGATGCATGGCAGCATTGACCGAGTTGAGCCCGGGCGCATCGAGGGTGATCTGCAGCACGCCATCGGCCGGACGATCGAAGTGGAGCTCGGTGAAGTCGGTGTAGCGGTCGGTCATCCACGCACCCTTGCACGACGCGACGACATGACTACACGTACCGACGAAGGGGTAGCGACACGCCATGAAGGTTCTCATCGCAGTGGACGACGGGCCACAGTCCGACGACGCGATCGAATTCGCCAAGCGGGCACTGTCCGGCGACGCCGAGGTCATCGTGTTGAACGTGGCCCAGTACGCGGTGTCCGCCGCCGGAACCATGGGCACCTTCGCCATGGGGAGCTACGGCGACGCCATGCTCACCACCGAGACCCACGAGAAACTGGCCGAGCAGGCCGAGGCCCAGGCGCAGGAGACCGTCGAGCACGCCGGCGAGCTCCTCGATGCCGACGAGGTCCGCGTCGAGCACGGCGATGCTGGCCCCACCATCTGCGCCGTTGCGGAGGAGGAAGCCGTCGATCTCGTGGTCCTCGGCACCCACGACCGGGGCCGCTTCGCGCGGCTCTGGTTCGGCTCCGTCTCCGAACACGTGGTGCACCACGCCCCCTGTCC
>JBPPNA010000171.1:0-19446 GCA_051306355.1 Acidimicrobiales bacterium
CGCTCGGCGAGCCCGGTCCTTCGTCGCCACCGGCCGGCCCCTTCACGAGCCAGATACTAACGCGCGTCACTGACGTGCGTCAGTCGGACCTGTTCCGCGGTGACGCTGGTCGCAGTCATCGCTATCGGAGACCACTACTTCCTCTGCACCATCGGCGCTGGCCAACTCGTTCCACGTCTCGATGATGCCCCGGAAGCCGGGCCCGCCAGTGGGTCAAGACCCGCATCGCCCTCAGCGGGACAGTTTGGAGCAGCGCCATACGAGGAGGAATGGCAACCCGCCGAAGGCTTGGCCTACGGCGTCAGGCAGCACGGCGGCGGCCGGGTTTGCGGCGAGCGCGTCCTCGGGGAAGTCAACCTCGACGCATTCGTCGATGCGAAGTCCCGCTCCCACCGCCGAGTTCACGTATGTGTGCACCGGGTGCGCCAGGTTCTCGACGAATGGCAGGCGGAAACCGTTCTCGGGCGCTTGGCCGCGATCCGGGAACCCGGCTACGCCGCCGAAGTGGGCGCTCGTCGGGTGCGGGTCCGACACGATCAACGTGCCACCGGGTCGCAGGACGCGTGCGAACTCCGCGAAGACCGGTCCGAGATCTGAGACGTGGCAGAGCGCGAGCGCGCACGTCACGACGTCGACAGCGTCATCATCGATCGGCAACTTCTGGAGTCGTCCAGCCTTGAAGTCGACAGCCGGGAACCGCTCACGAGCGACTCGCAGCATCGCGGCGTTGACGTCAACGCCGATCGTGTCGTGACCCAGACCAGCGAGGTAGCCGGCGTGCCGACCGGTGCCGCAGGCGGCATCCAGCACGCGCCCTGCGGGCAGCGCATCCAGCATTGGGCGGACCACTCGTGCCTCGGCTTCGACAAGTGGGTTGTGCCCGTCGTAGCTGGATGCCCATCGCTCGTAGCCACTCTCGAGGTCGTGCTCGACGACCTCGACGACGATGTCGTTGGGGAACTCATCGAAGCTGTCGAGCACTCGGCGGACGTCATCGAGACGCGGGAGGCCCTCGCTCGGTCGGGCGAGGATGCGTCGCATCATCGCCATGCCAGCCACGCCCACGAAATACTGGCCGGCCCGGAACTCATCTCGGTGCAGCTCCCCCATGGTGCGGAGACCCTACGGGTGGCCAGCCATGGGTTCCATGCAGATTTCCACGCCCGGGCCTCTTGCAAGAGGCGGTTCAGTATCGGCGTCATCTCGCTGGGGCGTGATGAGCAACCGCTGCCCGCGGATCCGGGATGTGACAACGGCGAGGGCGGCCGGGGTGGTCATGCCCTCGAACTACTGGGTCCGAAACAAGTTCGAGGCGCGCCCAGCTGGTCACCGCAGGCGCCAGCGAACCCGCTCGCCGGAGGCGAAGCGATCCTGGCCCGCCTTGAAAGCGGCGGCATCCGATCCGATGCGGGTGAAGAGGTTCGCCAGCCCGATGGCCTGTGTGCGGGGGACCTCCAGCGCGGTCCAGATCGCTCGCATGGTTCCCTGGATGACGAGGGGTGGCGAGTCTGCGATGACCCTGGCCGCCCAGGCAGTCCGCTCGATCAGGTCGTCTCGGGGAACGACCTCGCTGACCAGACCGATCTCGTACGCCCGCTGCGCGGACATGCGCTCGTGCGCGCCGAGCAACGACAGCCGCATGATCTCCTGCAGCGGCATCTTGGACAGCATCTGTATGGGCTCGAACGCAGCGGTCATCCCGAAGGTCACGTGCGGATCGAAGAAGACCGCATCGTCGCTGGCGATGATGAACTCGGTCTCTCCGAGCAGGTAGAAGGCGCCCCCGCATGCCATGCCGTTCACGGCGGCGATCACCGGCTTCCACAGGTCGCAGCTCTTCGGCCCGACCGACCGCCCCGGGTCGTCGTACATCCACGGCGTCGGGTACCCGGGATAGTCCCCGGCGGCCATGGCGGCGTTGTTCTCGTCGGAGACCGCCTCCGCCCGATCGATCCCGGTGCAGAACGACTCGCCCTCGCCGGTGAGGACCACGCACCGCACCTCGTCGTCGTACCGGAAGCCGGTCCAGATCTCCCGCAGCTCGGCCTGCATCTGCTCGTTGATGGCATTGCGCACTGCCGGCCGGGCGAGCGTCACCCATGCCACCCCGTCGTCCTTGCGCACCGCCACGGTCTCGTAGTCAGTCACGGCGGCGGAGTGTAGGGCGGCCGCCGAATCGTGCATCGGCGACGTCCGGGGCTGGATGGGCTTCGGACACGTGTGGTCGCCAGCACAGCGCCCGCTTCCCCATCACCGGTCGGTCCAGTCGATCCACTCCACACCGGTGGTCCGCACGTACGTCGACACGGCGACGCCGAGGGTGGAGAACTGTCGGTCGGGGCCGAAGCGCTCCGCCATGCCGTACCGAGCCAGGCGGTCCCGAACCGTTCCCTTGAGCCCGGCGAACACCATGGTGATGCCCTGCGCGGTGAGCTCGTCGTCCAGGAGCGCGAGGGCCTCGGCGCCGGTCGTGTCGACATCGGTGATGGCGTCGCCGGCCACGACCACCCATCGGACCGGCGGCGGTGCTGCCTCGACGGCCTCGCGCACGACCTGCTCAAAGAAGCTGGTGTTGGCGAAGAAGAGCGGCGCGTCGAAGCGGACGATGATCATTCCCGGCACGCGCCGCCCGGAGGGATGGCGGGTGCGATCGTGGTATCCCTTGCGCCCGTCCACTCGCACCAGTTCGGCCGCGTGAGGACGCCACGCCCGGGCCACGAACGCTCCGAGCGACAGGACCACGGCGATACCGATTCCCTCGAGGACGCCGAACACCACGACGCCGGCGAAGGACGCGATGCCCACCCATCCCTCGGTCCGGCTCATCGACCAGAGCCTCACCAGCCCGGGCAGGTCAGCGACGCGGACCACCGCAGCGATCACGACCGCAGCCAAGGCGGCGGATGGGACGTTCCGGGTCATCTCGGGAGCGAACACGAGCAGGAGCACCACGAGCAGCGCGCCGATCACTCCGGTGAGCTGGGTCCGTGCTCCGCTCTCGCGCGCCACGGGTGTACGTGATGAGCTCGCAGCGACCGGGAATCCGCCGAGTGCGCCGCAGGCGATGTTCGCCGCACCCACCGCCGCCATCTCCTTGTCCTTGTCGACATCGTGCCCGTCGGCCATGGCGAAGGTCCGGCTGAGCACGCTCGAGTCCCCGAATGCGACGATCGCGAGCCCTGCGGCTGCCGGCATCAGGTCGAACACGTCGCCGAGCGTCACCTGCCCGAGGCTCGGCGCCGGCAGCCCGCCCGGAAGTGAGCCGATGACCGCGACGCCGGCCGGGTCGACGGCAACGACGACCACCGCGCTCGCGACGACGGCGACGAGCAGCCAAGGGACGCGGGGCACGAGCTCGCGCAGGACGAGGATCCCGACGAGCGCGCATCCACCGATGAGGGCGGCGGCGCCGGATGCCTCCCCCTCACGGACCCCGTCGATCAGTCCTCGGATCTGGGCGTCGACAGCCCCGCCGTCGATGCTGAAGCCGACCAGCTTCGGTAGCTGGTTGACCACCACCACGGCGGCGATCCCGTTCAGGTATCCGATGCGGATCGGCTTCGAGACGAGATCGGTGATGAAGCCGAATCGCAACAGACCGCCGAGGATGAGTGCGACACCAACCATGACGGCGAGCAGGCCGGCGAGGCTCACGGCCCGATCGGTGTCTGCGAGGGCCAATGGCGCGATGGCGGCGCCGATCACGGGAGCAAGCGATGAGTCCGGACCGAGGATGAGGGTCCGGGAGGGGCCGAAGACCGCGTACGCCCCCAGTGCAGCGACGGTGGCGTACAAGCCGGTGACCGGGGGCAGACCGGCGACCTCCGCGTACCCCATGCCAGCGGGAACGAGCAGTGCGCTGAGCGTCAGTCCGGCGACGACGTCGTAGCGGAGGTCGGCGCGTCGGTAGTGCCGGAGCGCGGCCAAGCCGGGGAGGACATGGTCGAGCTGCCGTTCGGGTCCGCGCGTCGGTGAGGCCACCAGGGTCGGCCCGCCGCCGGGTCAGCCCTCCTCGGTGATCGTCGGACGGAGGTTCGAGTCGCCTTCGGGGACCTCGTCGCCGCAGAGCTCTCGCAGCACCACGAGCCCCTCGTCGGGCCCGAGAACGAGGAGCCGATCGGCGGCGAGGAGTGACCGGTTCTTGCGGGGGCGGTAGATCCAGCGGCCGGACCGCTCGATGGCGAGCACCTCCATGCCGGTGGAGGTGTGGATCCGCAGCTCCCCGAGCGTGGCGCCGTCCGCCGAGGACCCTGCTGCCACGATGGTGTCGGCCACGATCTCGCCGGTCTCGCCCAGGGCGCTGGCGATGATCGGGTGCGGAGGCTCATCTCCCTCGACCAGCCTGGTCATGTCCCGAGCGGCATCGGCGATGCGCTCCGAGGCGGCGGCGATGTGGAACAGCCCCCGAAGCTGCACGGGATGCTCGGCTTCGGCGGCCGCCTCGAGGGCCCAGCGCTCCAGCTCGTCCCACAGTTCGTCAGTGCGGCTCTCGATCACTGCGACCTGGTGGCCGAGGTCGCGGTCGCCGAGCAGGATTGTCGAATACGCCAGCCCGACAGCGGTCTCGCTCGCGTTCTTGAGCTCGATGCACAGGTCGACGGCACGGTCCAGGTTGGTCAGGGCACCAGGCGGACCCAGATCCGGCACAACGTCTGGTTCGTGCCCGGCGAGCCGGCACACCTTGGCCACGCCACCCTCCGGTCCCTGGAGCAGCAGTGCGTCACCGGCATGCACGACGAAGTGTCCGTCCGGTCCGTAGGAGTACTCGTCGCCACGGCGCACGGCGATGGCCCACATGCCCGTGTGGGCGGCGAGCTCGACGTCGCCGAGCGCGACCCCGTCCAGCTCGCTGCCTTCGGCGACCTTCACCCGACTGATCACCTCCGCCGCATGGCGGAGGTCGTGACGGAGCTGTTCGGGAACCCCGAGCTCGCGGAGTGTGATGGTGGCGATGTCCTCGGCGGCATCGGCGATGTTCTCGATGGCGGTGGCGAGTGCGAGGACGCCACCGAGGGCGGCGGCGTCCTCGGGGGTCCGGGCCGCCAGCATGCAGACCTGGCGGAGGTCGCGCAGGTCCTCGCCGAGTGAGACCTCGAGACGGCGCACTTCCCGGGCGAGCGCCTCCTCACCGAAGAACACCGAGGCATAGGCCAGGTCGATCATCAGCTCGGCGACGTCTTTCGCGTGCGCGAGGAGCTCTCGCACCGTGCGGCGTGACGAGATCCGAGCTGAGCCCACGTGGCCACCGTAGCCAACGACCCCGGACGTCCCGACGGGGTGGTCGACAGGGGTCGATAGGGTACGGCGCTGCGCCGACGCCCGGCGGTGCCCAGACCGAGGTTTCGTTGCGATGTCCGAGCCAGGCCCGTGTCACAGACCACCCGCATTCCGAGAGGAGCACCGCGCGCCGGGGTCGTCGCGTCTGCGCTCCGCCGCGCCCGTGGCCTGCTGGGCGTCGGTCCCGCTGCCCGGCAGAGTCTCGCTGCCCTCGGACTGAACAGCGCGACCAGTCTCCTCGCCGGCGCGGTTCTGGGGTCGATCACCGGCACCTTCGAGGATCTGCCTGGTCTGCTGGTGCTGGTACCGGCAGCGATCGGTCTGCGGGGCAACATCTTCTCCACCGTGGGCAACCGCCTGTCCACGGCGATGCACACCGGCGAGCTCGACCTGGACCTTCGCGTGCGCGGCGCACTCCGACAGAACGTCGAGGCGTCCCTCGTACTGACGCTGGCGATGTCGGTCGTGCTGGCCGTGATCGCCTGGCTCATCTCCCTGTCCCTCGGGGTGGAGGACCTCACCTCCCCCCTCGTCCTGATCGGCATCTCCGTGGCCGGCGGCCTCCTCGCGTCCTTGGGAGTGCTTGCCGCCACGCTCGGCCTCGTCCGAGGCGCAGTGCGCCGCGGCTGGGACCTCGACAACGTCGTCGCCCCCGTCGTGTCCACGCTCGGCGACGTCCTCACACTGCCGGCCCTCTGGCTCGTGGCGCAGGCGGCCCACCTCGACATCGCCGCCAACGGCCTCGGGGTCGTCGGTGCTGCGGTGGCGGGCTATGTCTTCGTCCGTTCGGTGGTCACTCGTGCCGACCTGCTCCGCCGGGTGGTCCGCCAGTCCTGGCCCATCCTGAGTGGCGCTGCTCTCCTGTCGACGTTCGCCGGCATCGCTCTCGAGTCCCGGCTCGATGCCTGGCAGGCCCTCCCCGCGTTGCTCGTCCTGCAGCCGGCGTTCGCCTCGAGTGCCGGCGCCCTCGGGGGGATCCTCTCCAGCCGCGTGGCCAGCAAGCTCCACCTCGGGGTGATCCCGCCCAGCGCGTTCCCCTCGCCCGAGGCGCGGGCCGACGCCGGTTTCGTGGTGGCGCTCGCCCTGCCGGTCTACCTGCTCAACGGTGCCGGCGCGCACGTCGTCGCCGGCCTGCTCGGTCAGGAGAGTCCGGGTCTGGCCGCCATGGTCGCCGTGGCAGCGATCGGTGGCCTCGTGGCGACCGTCTTCGCCGCCGCTGTCGCCTACTACGGCACGGTGGCCTCGACCACCGCGGGCGTGGATCCCGATACCTACGGGATCCCGATCGTCACGTCATCGGTCGACTTCGCCGGCGTCGTCGCGCTCATCGCCACCGTCGCGGCGCTCAGCATCATCTAGGACGCATCCTCTGAGAATGGGTGACTGGTGTGCGGCCGCGCTCGACGAAGATCCCAGGACTTCGCCCCCACAGCACGTCTCCGGCGCCCCGGGTCCGTTGGTCGGCGGCTGACCCGACGAGGGACCTCGGGGGTGTCGTCCTATCCTGCGCCTTCGCCCCGAACGCGAGCCGACCGGCTCACGATGGCCGGGGCGGGAGGGAGCACGCGTGGCTGAGCAGAGGCCGTGGATGGACATCGTTGCCGACAACCCGGACCATTCCACGTGGTACATCGAGCGCTTCCGGGCGATGGCCGACAAGGGCGACGACCTCGCGGGCGAGGCGAGGCTGGTCGACGCCATGGCGCGGCGCGGAGCGCACATCCTCGACGCAGGATGCGGGCCTGGGCGCGTCGGGTACGAGCTGTCCCGGGCCGGGCACCACGTCGTCGGGGTCGACATCGACCCCGTGTTGATCGTCGCGGCCGAGGAGGACCACCCCGGGCCGACGTGGTTGGTCGGCGATCTGGCCGAGCTGGACCTCCCGTCACGCGGGATCGAGGAGGGCTTCGATCTGATCGTGTCCGCCGGCAACGTGATGACGTTCGTTGCGGCGAGTTCCCGCCGCGACGTGCTGGCCGGTCTGCGCCGGCACCTGCGAGACGACGGCCGCATCGTCATCGGCTTCGGCGCCGGACGTGGCTACGACCTCGACGAGTTCCGTCGGCACGTCGAAGAGGTGGGCCTGACCACGGACGTGGAACTGGCGACCTGGGACCTCCGTCCCTTCACCGCCACCTCGGACTTCCTCGTCTCGGTCCTGTCCCGTCGCGACTGAGCTCGACAGCCCGATCGATCCGCGCCGTCACGTGGAGGGAAGTGGTCGCGGGCGTGGCGGGTAGCCTCGCCCGGCCATGGGGCTCCTGCGCTTCTCCTACGGCACGATGAGCTCCGGGAAGAGCACGCTGGCACTCCAGATCCACCACAACCTGGCCACGCAGTCGCGACGGGGGATGTTGCTGTCGCTGCTCGATCGGGAGGGGGTCCGCGTCTCGAGTCGCCTCGGCGTGTCGGTGAAAGCGGTCGAGGTCACACCGGGGCTCGACCTGTTCGACCTGGCGACCGACTTCGCGGCTCGGCGCGGGCGGCTCGACTACGTGGTGTGCGATGAGGTGCAGTTCTACGAGGTGGACCAGGTCGACCAGCTCGCCAACGTCGCCGACGATCTCGACGCCGACGTCTATGCATTCGGACTCCTCACCGACTTCCGCGGGCTGTTGTTCGACGGCACCCGCCGCATGTTCGAGGTCGCGGACGAGCGCGTCGAGCTCCACGTCGAGGCGCGGTGCTGGTGCGGCGATCGGGCCACCAACAATGCGCGCCTCGTGAACGGTGTCATCGTCCGCGAGGGCGAGACGATCGTGGTGGGCGACACGGCCACGCCGGAGGACGCGCCGCTCTTCGGCGACGTGGTCACCTACGAGCTCTTGTGCCGGCCGCACTTCCGCTCGGGGACGCTGGGCTCACCCCAGGGGGAGCTTCGCCGTCAGTGACGTCGACGCTTCCACGGCAGGCGGTCACTGATCTCCGGCGCTGCGCCGACGGGCCCGGTCAGCCTGTCGGCGCCTGGTCTGTCGTCGCTCCCCCTGCCGTCTCGTGCCCTCCACGTGGAGCAGGAGGCGGCAATTGGCCTTCCGGGGGTCCCCGGCTATCAGCTCGTCCATCTCGACGGCGCCGATCCCCTCCACGAGGCCCTCGGCGATGCCCGTCAGCCGCTCGGCTCCGGCTCCGGATCCGAGTCCCGGTCCGGTCCGCCTTCGGCGTGCGAGCGGTGGTCGTAGCGGTACATCACCGGTCCGGCCGTCAAGCCATGCACGGCGATGGACACCAGCACGGTCAGCCCCACGACCGCCCACAGCTCCTCCGCGAGCGGGAAGTCGTCCTTCGAGAGTGCGTAGGAGAGGTAGAACAGCGAGCCCACCCCGCGGATTCCGAAGAACGAGGTGATCCAGCGCCCACCGCTGAAGCCGCCGAGCGCGATGATCGCGGTCAGGGGCCGGACGACGAAGATCATGGCCGCGACGACCGCGACCATGGCGGGGGTCACGGGTGCGAGCAGCCCGTCGGACACGGCCGCCCCCAGCAGCACGAGGATCACACCGTTGACCAGCCGTTCGATCTGTTCGGAGAAGTCGTGGACGACGTCGTGGTAGTCGTTGTCGTGCTCGTAGGCGCGCAGGACGCGGGCGGCCACGAAAACGGCGAGGAAGCCGTAGCCCTCGACGAGTTCGGTCGCGCCGTAGGTCAGGAAGGTGCCGGCGATCGCCACCAACCCCTCACCGGTCTGCGCCAGCCGACGGTCGCCGAGCGGGATTTGGAACACGACAGCGCGCAGGATCCGGCCGAAGACCCAGCCGGCCGCGAGCCCGACGGCGAGGCGGTACACGACGTCAACCGCCAGCCACGTCGTGAGCCACCCAGACGGTGCCGTGCCCTCCGAGGCGATCGCGAGCGCCAACATCGTGAACGGGAAGGCGAGCGCGTCGTTCAGCCCGGCTTCGGAGGTGAGGGAGAAGCGGACGTCATCCGCACCGTCCTCCTTGGGCGACACCTGCTGGACGTCGGATGCGAGCACGGGATCGGTCGGTGCCAGTACGGCCCCGAAGAGCACGGCGGCGGGGACGCCGAACCCCAGCCACCACGCGGCCAGGCCGGCGGCGGCACCGATCGTGAGGGGCATCGCGATGGCGAGGAGGCGCCAGGTCTGGGACCAGCCTCGGAGCGACACCGGTCGGCCGATCTTCAGGCCGACGCCGAAGAGGGCGACGATCACCCCCGCTTCGGTCAGGTGCACCGTCCCCCGGTCGAGAGTGAGGGGGTCGATGCGAGGAAGGCTCGTCGGAAGGCTGAACAGGGCCCACCCGGCGATCACGTAGACAAGGGGGAACGAGAGCGGCCGCTGGTGGAAGAGTCGGGGAAGCACGGCCATTCCGAGGGCGACGAGCCCGAACACGGCCAGCACCGCGGGCGCGGTCGTGAACTCGAACTCGAGGGGCATCGCACGGTTGTACCCGATAGCGGGCCGCCGTGGAACCGAGGAGACCTAGCGGATCGTGTAGTCGACGTCCACGTTCCCGAACGTACGTCCTGCACCGCGTAGGGCGTCGAGGACGCGCACGCCGATCGCTTGGCGGACTGCCTCCGGGACCTGGGGGCCGACGAGGTGGATGCGCAGATCCGTCCCGTGGCGTTGGAAGGTGGCCTCCACATCGGAGGCCCCGTGTCCTGCGCCGACCAACAGCCTCTCGATCCGGACGGAGATCGCTTCCCGCAACGGAGCGTAGGCGTCGTCGACAGCTGCGTCACACGCCGCGGCCACGTCCCCCACGACGCGAGTGACGTATCCCTCGTACGGGTCGAGGATCGTCGAGCCCTCCTCGACCACGGGCACCCCAGCCCGGATGAGACAACTCACCCCGTGCTCGTGATCGGTGGCTCGGGGGGCGACACCCCGACGAACGAGCAATCCCACGTCGATGCCCTCGTCCAGGGGACAGGGGGCCGCGCCGGAGACCGCCCGGCACGGGAACCCCGGCTCGTGAGGTTCGTGGCATCGGTGGATGCGGTGTCCGGCCGCCTCCAAGGTCTCGATTTCCTGGCGGGCCGCGCCGGGCCTGCTCTCCACGACGAGCACATCGAGTTCGGTCTTCCGTGCGTCGTCCATCTGTGCATCGTCCATCTGGGCATCGTCCATCTGGGGATCGTCGCCCCGGGACGGACCACTGGTGAGGGCCGGTGGTCGGTGAGCTTCGGGACCAAGGTCCCATGCTCCGTGCCCAGACGCCGGTGCGGGGGGACGCCGGTTGCCTACCCTGCGGGCATGTCTGTCGCCGGCCCCAGGAGTCTCCGTCAGCTGCTCGACGCTGTCGTCGCCGTCGGCTCCGGGCTCGATCTACCCTCGATGCTCCATCGGATCACCGAGCTGGCGGTCGATCTGGTCGATGCCCGATACGGGGCCCTGGGCGTGCTCGACGAGACCGGCACGCGCTTGAGCCAGTTCATCACCGTGGGTGTGGACCCCGTGGTGCACGAGTCGATCGGGCACCTCCCCGATGGGCACGGCATCCTCGGTCTCCTCATCATCGACGCCAAGCCCTTGCGCCTCCCGAACCTGCACGAGCACCCCGACAGCTTCGGCTTCCCTCCGAACCATCCGGAGATGAACTCGTTCCTCGGAGTGCCCGTCCGGGTCGGCGACCAGGTGTTCGGCAACCTCTATCTCACCGAGAAGATCTCGGCCGAGGTGTTCAGCGACGTGGACGAGGAGCTCCTCGTCGGGTTGGCCGCCGCCGCCGGCGTGGCGATCGAGAACGCCAGGTTGCACGCCCGGGTGGCCGAACTGGCCCTGTTCGAGGATCGGGAACGGATCGCTCGCGATCTGCACGACACCGTCATCCAGCGCTTGTTCGCCACCGGGCTGTCGTTGCAGGGCACCGCCCGGCTCGTGCACCGCGATCCTGAGAGGGCGACGAGCCGGATCGACAGCGCCGTCGATGACCTCGACGAGACGGTCAAACACATCCGCACCGCGATCTTCGCCCTGGAGTCCTCGATGCGCGACCACGTTGGCCTGCGGGATCGGGTACTGGCCCTGAGCCGGGAGGCCACCGGTGCACTCGGCTTCGATCCGGATGTCGTGTTCGACGGACCGGTCGAGAGCCGCCTGTCCGACGATGCCGCGACGGATCTGTTGGCCACACTGCGGGAGGGTCTGAGCAACGTGGCCCGCCACGCCGCGGCGGGTCGAGTCGATGTCTCGGTCGCCTCCGTCGACGACCACGCCGTCCTGGAGATCGTCGATGACGGCGCCGGGATCTCCGAGGAGCGCGGCCACGGGCACGGTCTGGGCAACATGGCCACCCGGGCCGCTCGTCACGGCGGCGAGTTCTCGATCGCGGCCCGTGAGGGGGGCGGCGGGACCGTCCTGTGCTGGAAGATCCCGTTCCGGTAGGTCCGGAACCCGCTCGTCTACGGCTGGGCCAGGACGGTCTCGCGGTCGAGCCGACGGCCCGTGACGAGCTCGGTGGAGATGGCCACCACGTGTCCGGGCGCCTCTGGCGCCCAGTGCGGCAGCGGAAGCCTCTCCACCGCAGCCAGCTCGGCGGGGTCGTGGAGCGCGGTGGCAACCCCGGTCACGACGACGCTCCATCCTGAGTGGTAGATCGGATCGAAGTCGTCGGCCTCGAAGGCCACCACCGAGTCACGCAGGGCGGCGTCGAGCTTGGTCCCGCGACCGCTGCGGATCAGGATGCGCCCGTCGTGCAGCAAGAAGTTGACGGGCAGCACCGTGGGCAGCGCGCCCGAGGACAGGCCGACCCGACCCAGCGTGGCGGTGGCGAGCAGCGCCATGCACTGGTCCCTGTCGAGGACGTGGAGACCGTTCTTGTCGATTGGCACTCCTGCATCGTCGTCCCCAGCCCGACGAACGAGCAGGGTCGAAGGTCACACGTCTACCGGCGCAGGACCCGGAGACACCCGGGGGATGACCGTCACGGGAACCGGTGCGTGCTGGACCAGCTGCGTGCTCGTGCTGCCGAGCTGGAGCTCGGGGAAGCCGCCCACGCCGCGACTGCCGACCACGACCAGGTCGACGTCCTCCTCGCTCGCCAGCCGTAGCAGCACCATGGCGGGTGGGCCGTCGGCCATCAGCCGTCGGGATCGGACGCCCGCGGCATCGAGCGGCTCACACCACTCGTGCTCGAAGACCCGCTGGATCTCGGCACGATGCGGCGCGGCCGGGACGGGATCGCCCGCCGGAGAGAGTCGCTCGAGGAGCCCGAGGGCGTGCACGGCGACCACCTCCGCATCCAGCTGGCTCGCCAACCCGGCGGCCCACTCGAGAGCGACGCGCGAGTCTTCGGAACCGTCGACGCCGATCATGATCCGTGCGATGGCCATGGATCAGTCTGCGCGCATCACCGGCCCGACGCCAGTGCGGTCAGGAAAAGAGCTCGAGGACGGCGTGCTTCCAGGACCGTCTGATCTGCACGGGCGACCGCTCGAAGACGCCCTGCTGCTGATCCCACGACTCGAACGACGTCATGGTGCTGATGACGGCCACCAGGTCGTCGCCCGCGGCCGGCGATCGCTCGACGAGCTCCGGATGGAAGTGGCACCGGACCTGCTCGGCCTGACGGCCCCGAGCGTCGTGGAGCACCTCGGCGAGGTGGGCCTGGTCGAGCGCGCGGGCACGGCCGACGCGAGCGATGGGGGCGATGGCCTCGTAGAGATCCACGCGTGCCGTGGTGAACCGCTGCGCCCTGGTGTCGAGTGCTCCGGTGCCGATCTGAGGGATCTCGAAGAGGGGGTCGAAGCGCTCGAAGTAGCGGGTGGGTCGCCTCGTGCTGGAGGTCGATGAGGGTGTCGAAGTACCGGAACAGCGTCGCTTCAGAGACGCCGGCGCGGCGGGCGATCTCGCTCGCGGTCGGGGAGGTGTGGCCGTCCCGGAGGTGGTCGATCACGGCGTCGAGGACGGCCGCCCTGCCGCGTTCGCGACGGGCTCTCCGTCCGTCGACCGCGGTCGTGGACTTCCCCGGCATGCCAGCGAAGCCTAGCGCGACACCATGTGGTGAGAGTTACACTCGCAGAACCCATTGCGTCGAGATCCACCCGACCACCGAAGGAATGTGAACATGGAGACCGTCCGCACCCCTGACGACCGATTCGCCGAGTTGCCCGACTACCCGTTCGAGCCCAACTACGCGGAGATCTCCGCCGGCGGCGCCGGCGAGGAGCCCATGCGGGTGCACTACGTCGACGAAGGGCCGTCGGACGCGGCACCGGTGCTTCTGCTCCACGGCGAGCCCTCGTGGAGCTACCTCTACCGCAAGATGATTCCCCCGCTGGTCGCCGCCGGCCACCGGGTGATTGCTCCGGATCTCGTGGGCTTCGGTCGGAGCGACAAGCCCACCGAGCAGAGCGACTACACCTACGCCCGGCACGTGGCATGGATGTCGTCGCTCGTCTTCGACGTGCTCGATCTTCGCGACATCACGTTCTTCGGCCAGGACTGGGGTGGCCTCGTGGGGCTGCGGCTGGTCGCGGCCCAGCCGGACCGCTACGCCCGGGTCGTTGTCGGCAACACCGGTCTCCCCACCGGTCACGGTCCCGCCAGCGAGGCCTTCCTGGCCTGGCAGAAGTTCTCCCAGGAGGCGCCCGTCCTCGAGATCGGCAAGATCATCGACGGCGGGTGCGCCACCGACCTGCCGGCCGAGGTCGTCGCCGCCTACGACGCGCCGTTCCCCGACGACAGCTACAAGGCCGGGGCGCGCATCTTCCCCGCCTTGGTCCCGACGAGTGCCGACGACCCCGCCAGCGCGGACAACGAGGCCGCGTGGAAGGTGCTCTCGACGTTCGACAAGCCGTTCCTGCTGGCGTTCAGCGACCGGGATCCGGTCACCAAGGGCGGCGATGCACCGTTCCTCGCCAAGGTTCCCGGAGCCAAGGATCGGGCCCACGTCACCATCGAGGGCGCGAGCCACTTCCTCCAGGAGGACGCCGGCCCCCTCCTGGCCGACGTCATCATCGACTTCATCGCGACGGCCTGATGGTCGGGTCGACGGAGGAGAGCTGACGTGGCCCGGGTCGTCGAGCGCGCCCGTCTCCTGGCCGCCGATGTGGACCGCACCTGGGCGGTGCTCGCCGCGTTCGACTCGATCAGCACGTGGGCGCCGGCCGTGGACCACTCGTGTGCGCTCACGACCGACGTGGCCGGACTGGGTGCCACCCGCCGGATCCAGGTCGGTCGGATGACGCTGACGGAGCGGGTGATCGTCTGGGAGCCGCCCTCGCGGCTCGCCTACCGGATCGAGGGTCTTCCTGTACGGATCGGAGCGGTGACCAATGCGTGGTCCCTGGAGGCCGCCGGCGGGTCGACTCGGGTCGTGCTCACCACCACGGTCGACACCGGCCCCCGTCCCCCGCAGCGACTCCTGGAGCGGGTTGTCGCCCGACGACTCGCCACATCGTCGGACGGGTTGCTCGACGGACTCGAGGCACGGCTCCTGATCGATGAGCCTCGTCCGATGAGCCCCGTCCGATGAACGGCACGCCACAGCGTCCGGACGTGGTGATCATCGTCACCGACGAGGAGCGAGCGGCACCGCCGTATGAGTCGGAGGCCATCCGCCGGTGGCGTCGCGAGACGCTCGTCGGCCAGAACTGGTTCGATGACCACGGCGTGCGCTTCCACCGTCACTACACCGGTTCGCTCGCCTGCGTCCCGAGCCGGCCCACCCTCTTCACCGGGCACTACCCCGACGTCCACGGCGTCACCCAGACCGATGGCTTGGGCAAGGTGGCCGGCGACAGCCGGATGCGCTGGTTGCGGCAGGGGGAGGTCCCGACGCTCGGCCACTGGTTCCGGGCGGGCGGGTACGACACCCACTACGACGGCAAGTGGCACGTCTCCCACGCCGATCTGATGGATCCAGACACCGGACGCCCACTCGCCACCAACGACCACGACGGTGTCGTCGATCCCGTCGCGGTGCAGGCGTACCTCGACGCCGATCCGCTCGAGCCCTTCGGCTTCTCCGGGTGGGTCGGACCCGAGCCGCACGGGGCGGCGCTCGCCGACGCCGGCGTCCGCCGGGATCCGCTCATCGCCGACCGGATCGTGGCCTGGCTGGAGGACCGCTATGCCCGACGACGGGTCGGTGACGCCGATGCCCTGCGCCCATTCCTCCTCGTGGCCAGCTTCGTCAACCCCCACGACATCGTGCTGTTCCCGGCCTGGGCCCGCCGGGGGAACCCGCTCGAGCCCTCGCCGCTCGACCCGCCACACGTGCCGCCCGCGCCCACGGCCGACGAGGATCTCCGGACCAAACCGGCCGCGCAGATCGCCTACCGGGCCGCCTACCCATCGGGCTACGGTCCGGCGGCGGCCATCTCCCGAACCTACGAACGTCGGGCCCAGGAGTACCGCGACCTGTACCTCCGCCTCCATGCCGAAGTCGACCGACCACTCGATCGCGTGCGTCGAGCGGTGACCGAGGGCGGCTCCGAAGAGGCGGTCATCGTGCGCACCGCAGATCACGGCGACCTCCTCGGCGCCCACGGGGGTCTCCACCAGAAATGGTTCAACCTCTATGACGAAGCCACTCGAGTCCCGTTCACGGTGGCCCGCATCGGTGACCGGCCCACCAGCGCGACCACGGTCGTCGACATGCCGACCTCGCACATCGACCTCGTGCCGACACTCCTGTCGGTCGCAGGAATCGACCAGTCGACCGTGGCCGACGGGCTGCGCCGGACCTTTTCCGAGGTCCATCCCCTTCCCGGCCGCGACCTCTCACCGGTGATCGACGACCCGCACGCGGCCGACGCCACCCGCTCGGTGTACATCCAGACTCGGGACAACATGCTCGAAGGCGACACGGGCGCCTCCGGCCTCGCCCGGCGTCTGGGTCGGACGACGCGTCCGCCGCGCCCGTTGCGGATCCAGGTCCCGGCCCACGTCGGAGCCTCGTTCGAAGGCGTGGTGGTGCGGGTGGCCAACGCCCACGGGGGGAGCGGACACCTCTGGAAGTTGGTGCGGACGTTCGACGATCCGTCCACCTGGACCGAACCGGGCGTGCAGCACCTGGCAGCCGATGGCCCGGGTGGGGTCGTGCACCGCACGGTCCCGCTGCCGGATCAGTGGGAGCTCTACGACCTCGACGACGACCCGATCGAGGCACACAACCGGTGTCATGACGACAGCGCGCCCGACGTCCACGAGTTCCTCCGCCAGCACCTCGACGAGCAACGCAAGGCCCTCGTGCCGGCGCGGAACGTCCCCTGGCCGTACGTCACCCGGCGGTCACCTCCACCGGAGCAGTCCCCACCGCCGCCTGCTCGGTTGGCCCGCCGGCTGGTGCAGCGACTCGGCCTCCACCCGGAGGACACGACGACGAGCGACGTGACCCTTCCCGACCGGCGAGCGCTCGTCATCGCCACCAACCACGGCACCCTCGACATCGGCAAGCCGACCGGTGTGTTCGCCAGCGAGCTGACGGTGCCGTACTACGCATTCCTCGCCGCCGGCATGCGCGTCGACGTCGCCAGCCCCGCCGGCGGGGTCATCCCTGTCGATCCGTTGTCGCTGAAACCCGTCGTGCGGACCGCAGCCGACGACCGGTTCCTCGCCGACGACGAGCTCCGCTGCCAGGTCACCGAGTCGCTCGCGATCGGCGTCCTCGACATGGACGACTACGACATCGTCTACCTGGCCGGCGGCTGGGGCGCGGCGTTCGACTTCGGGACCTCGGAGCCCCTTGCGGCCAAGATCACCGAGGCCAACGCCACGGGAGCGGTCATCGGCGGCATCTGCCACGGTCCGCTCGGCCTGCGAAACGCCACGACGGCCGGGGGCCGCCCCCTGGTCGAGGGTCGACGCGTCACCGGCGTGACCGACAAGCAGGTCCGTGAGCTCGGCATCGGCTCCACCCCGCAGCACCCCGAGACCGAGCTGCGCCGGATGGGCGCCCGGTTCGAGTCCGCCACCCGCTTCCGCGACCCGCTGGCCAACCACTGGGTCGTGGACGGGAACCTGGTCACGGGCCAGAACCAGAACGCCGGTCCGATGGTGGCGAGGGAGATGCTCCGCCTCGCCCACGACCGGCTCCGAGACCCCACGAGCGAGACAGCCGAGGTCACCACAAGTGCCTGAGACAACCCCTGGAAGACCGCGTTACGGCCAGATCGACCGCGAGTACGGGCGCCGACTGGCGAGCACACCGCCCGACGAGGACGGGCCGGTCTGGATGATCAATCTCATGAGCTACCGCGACCGGGCCGATTACGGGGACGGCGAGGGACCGGACGTGTCGGGTCGGGAAGCCGACGACCTCTACGCGCCCGTCGGCCCCCTCGCCGCCATCGGTGCCGAGATCGCCTTCGTCGCCGACGTCGATCAGCAACTGCTCGGGGACGCGCCGTCGTGGGATCGGGTCGCCATCGCCAGGTACCCGACTCGCCGCTCGTTCATCGACATGCAGAGCCGGGCCGACTTCCAGGCCAAGCACGTCCACAAGGACGCCGGCATGGCCGAGACCATCGTCATGGGCGGACAGCCGATGCCTGCCCCGACCCTGCCCACCGGGGTCGAGGAAGTGCCCTGGGACCGGGTTCCGCACCCCCCGACCGAGGACGACGGGCCGGTGACGGTCCTGCACGTGCTGCGATTCGAGGACGTTCCTGCACCGGGGTCCACCCCTGCGCACATGGAGCAGTACCAGGGGGCCGCGGCAGTGGTGGCGGCGGCACATGGGGTGCGGATCCCCGCCTGGTTCGCCATCGAGGGCACGATCGTCGGGGACGGGCGCGCCTGGCACCAGGCCCGATTCAACGTCTTTCCGTCGAGGGCGGCGTTCATGGCCGTGGTCGCCGACCCCGCTCGACTCACGGCCCAAGCCGAGCACCGCGAAGTGGCCATCGCCGACACCTACACGATGATCCTGCGTCCGACGATCGACCGGCTGGCGGACTCGCTGCCCGAGTGAGTGGGCACCGGGGCGTACGACCTACGCTGGGGACACCATGCGGATGTCCCCAGGAAACCAGGCCGCACCGCTGCGAACCGGGGTGCGAGCGTGAAGCTGCTCGTCGGGTTCGCCGTCGGATACGTCGTCGGCGCCCGGGCCGGCAGCCAGGGCTTCGACCGGGTCGAGCAGACCGTTCGCGACCTGCGCCAGTCGGAGGAGTTCCGTCGCTTCCTCGCCGAGCTCCGGGTCCATGCCACGGAGACGGCGCGGACGGTGGGCGAGCTCGTCCGCAGGTCGTGACCGACCCGGCCGCCACCTACACGAGCTATCTGCGCATCGACGACCTCCTCGGCCTCCAGCAGCCGAAGACCGCCGAGGACGGCGACGTCGAGCACGACGAGATGCTCTTCATCGTGATCCACCAGGTGTACGAGCTGTGGTTCAAGCAGATCCTGTGGGAGCTTGATCACGCCATCGAGCTGCTGAACGCCGACGAGCGCACACGCGCTGCGCACGGCCTGAACCGTGTCCTGCGCATCCTCAAGGTGCTCGTCGGACAGCTCGACGTCCTCGAGACGATGACCCCGATGGAGTTCCTGTCGTTCCGGGATCGGCTCGACTCCGCATCGGGGTTCCAGTCGGTGCAGTTCCGGGAGCTGGAGGCGGTGCTCGGGCTGCTCGACGAGAATGCTCCACCATCGGATCCGGCCGTCGCCCGTCGGCTCGAGCGTCCGGGATTGTGGGACGCGCTGCTCGACCACCTGGCTCGAACCGGGCACGCATCCGTGGCGGCGACCGACCAGACGGCGGTGCGGGCGGTGCTGGTCGGTGTCTACCGGCAGGACCCGTCGGGGGCCGAGCTCTGCGAGCGCTTCGTCGACCTGGACGAGGGACTGCAGGAGTGGCGGTACCGGCATGTGCAGATGGTCCGGCGCACCATCGGCACACGGGGAGGGACGGGGGGCTCCGATGGAGCCGAGTACCTCGCCTCCACCATCCGCCAGGCGTTCCCCGACCTCTGGGCGATCCGCACCGAGCTGTGACCAGGCCGTGAACCCGATCGATCCAGCGGCGCTCGCCGACCACTACAGGCGCTTTCGCGTCGCGGAGCGCCTGCTGCTCACCGGCCACTCCCACCAGGCGTGGCCCGACGTGACAGAGGCCGCCCAGGCCCAGGCATGGACCGACGCCGCCGACCACATCGACGCGACGTGGGGCCGGGCCGAAGCGCAGGCCGAAGCGGTTCGGCAGGGCTACCGCCGTCTGCTCGGTGATGACGACGCCGGACAGATCACGCTGGGTCAGA
>JBPPNA010000280.1:0-11551 GCA_051306355.1 Acidimicrobiales bacterium
GGGCTTCGCAGGGGCGGGTTTCGGGTCGGCGGTCTCGTTGCGCAACGGCGGCCACGGCCCACCCGTGGGTTGGGTGGCCGGCGTGGGCAGCGGATCGCTCTTGTCCGACAGGGCGCGCACGACAGCGGCCACCCCGGCCGCAGCTCCGGCGAGGACGATGAGTCGGAAGAGGCGCCTGATCACGTCGGCGACCCTACCTCCGGCCGGCCGGCCCGGGCAGAGATCTCCCGGACGAGGCGGGCGAAGATCAGACTGTGAAACGGCAACACCGAGTACCAGTACAGGCGTCCGAGCAGCCCACGCGGCACGAAGATGGCTCGCTGCGTGATCGTGGATCCGGTGGTGTCGGGGGTGATGATCCACTCCAGCCACGCCTCGCCGGGCAGGCGCATCTCGGCCCGCAGGAGGAGCCGCTCAGGGGGCTCGTGGGCCTCGACGCGCCAGAAGTCGAGCGCATCGCCCACCCGTAGGTGATCGGGATGGCGCCGGCCGCGCCGCATGCCCGGTCCGCCGATGAGCTTGTCGGCCAGGCCCCGCAGCGACCAGAGGCGGTCCGACACGAACCAGCCCCGCTCGCCGCCGATCCCGGTGATCACGGCGAAGACGCGCTCCGGCGAGGCGTCCGGACCGGTGGAGGTCTGCTCGTCGATGAACACGGTGCCGCCCGACCAGTCGGGATCGGAGGGAAGCGGATCGGCCGGGCTGGTGCCCGGGAGCAGTGCGTCGGACCAGCGGGTGTGCACCTCGATGGACTCGATCCGGCGGAGGGCGAGCTCCAACGACTCGCGGAACCCGATCCGCGCCCGCCCTTCGAAGAGGTCGACGGAGGTGTCGGCCACGACCACCTCGTTGACGAGGCTCTCCACCAGGGGACTGGCCAGGTCGCGCGGCAGGGGAGTGACGAGGCCGACCCACCGGCTGGACAAGCTCGGGGACAGCACGGGGACCGGCACGATCCAGCGCCGGCGCAGACCGGCCACCTCGGCGTAGGTCTGCATCATCTCGCGATAGGTCAGCACGTCGGGGCCTCCCACCTCCACGATCCGGCCGATGCAATCGTCGCGGTCGAGCACCGCGGTGAGGGCGTGGAGGATGTCGCGGATGGCGATGGGCTGGACGGCGGTGTCGACCCAGCGCGGCGTGACCATGACCGGCAGGACGTCGACCAGGTTGCGCAGCATCTCGAAGCTGGCCGATCCCGACCCGATGATGACCGCGGCGCGCAGCTCGGTGACCGGCACCGGCCCTTCGGCCAGCACACGGCCGACCTCGTGACGGCTCTCGAGGTGCGGGGAGAGGGAGTCCTCGTCGTCCCCGAGACCGCCGAGGTAGACGATCTGGCGCATGGTCTCCTCCTGGCCGGCCGCGTCGGCGAATGTCTCCGCGTGGGCGCGGTCCCGGGCGGCGAAGTCGCCGTCGCCGCCCATGGAGTGGACGAGGAAGTACGCCGCCTCGCACCCGTCCATCGCCCTGCGCACGGAGTCGTCGTCGTTGAGGTCGCCCTCGAGGACCGTCACCTGATCGGCCCAGTCGACCGACGCCAGCTTCGACGGCGTCCGGACGAGGCAGCGCACGGTGTGGCCGGCCTCGAGGAGGGTGGGGACGAGACGGCCACCGATGTATCCGGTGGCGCCGGTGACGAGGACGTTGGGCACCGGTCCTGTGTAGCCGCCACCAGCGGCGTTCCCACCGCGCGCGAAGATTCCGAGATGCGACGGCCGGCGAGGGGGATGGCGATCGGCCTGACCCTCGGTGCGCTCCTCGTCGCCTGTTCGCCGAGTGCGGAGGTGACCATCGCCGACACGGCGACGACGGGCGAGAGCACCACCACGACCGTCGACGACGGCGCGCCCGGGACGGAGGGGGCACCGGGCGCCGATGGCGCAGGAGACCCGTACTACCCCGAGCTCGGGAACGGGGGATACGACGTCGCGGCGTACGACCTGGTCGTCGAGTGGCTGGCCGATTCGGGCACCATCGACGCCACGGCCACCATCGACCTGACGGCCACGCAGGATCTCTCGTCGCTCAACCTCGACCTGGTGGGTCTCGACGTGGACCAGATCGCCGTCGACGACCGAGAGGCACGGTTCCGCCGCGACGGTCGTGAGCTGACCATCGATCTGCCCGAGGTCCTCCTGGACGGCGACAACGTTTCGGTCGTGGTCGACTACTCGGGCACGCCGGAGACGGTGCGGGTGGGCACCGACCTGTTCGGGGTCGGGTGGCAGACCGACGGCCGCGACGCGTACGTGGTCTCGGAGCCGGCCGGCGCGGCGACCTGGTTCCCGGCCAACGACCACCCCACCGACAAGGCGACGTTCCGGTTCGAGATCACGGTGCCCGCCGACCTCGACGTGGTCGCCAACGGGGTCCGGGTGTCCAACGAGGTGGACGGCGATCGCGAGACCTGGATCTACGAGGCCTCGGATCTCATGGCCACGTACCTGGCGTCGATCGTGATCGGCGACCTCACCTTCCACGAGTCGACGTCGCCCACCGGTGTCCCGATCCGTGACGCCTACCCGCCCCGGTTGGCTGACGCCGCCCGCATCGACTTCGGATCGACCGGGGAGATGCTGGCGGTGTTCGAGGAGTGGTTCGGTCCGTACCCGTTCGAGGTCTACGGGCAGGTGGTGGTGGACGAGGCGCTCGGGTTCGCCCTCGAGAACCAGACGCTGTCGCTGTTCGGGTCGGACTTCGTGACGGGGCTCGGCCTCGTCGACCAGATCGTGGTGCACGAGCTGGCCCACCAGTGGTACGGCAACGCCGTGAGCCCGGCGACGTGGCAGGACATCTGGTTGAACGAGGGCTTCGCCACGTACGCCGAGTGGATCTGGGCCCAGGAATCCGGTGGGCGCACCATCGCCGAGTCGGCCGCTGCGACGCATGCCGAGGCCGACTTCGGGGTCGCACCGGGTGACCCGGGTCCCGAGGAGCTGTTCCAGCCCACCGTCTACCTACGGGGTGGGCTCGCGCTGCACGCCCTCTCGGTCGAGATCGGCGACGAGGCCTTCCGCATCGTGTTGCGCGAATGGGCCCGCCGCTTCGACGACACGACGGCCGCCACGGCCGATTTCCAGGACCTGGCCGAGGAGGTGTCGGGCACCGATCTCGACGGGCTCTTCGATGCCTGGGTGTACGGCGACGACCTACCGCCCCTGCCGTGAGGGTTCAGGCGTGCGGGGGGTCAGCTGTGAGCGGTCAGCCGTGCGGCCGTCAGCTCACTTCCTGGTCGCCGAGCACGTCGGCGAAGCAGTCCTCGATGGTCGGGTGGCGGAAGCGGTAGCCCGACGCCTCGAGCGCCGCGGGGACGGCACGCTTGGACTGGAACAGCAGGGTCTCGGCCAGCTCGGAACCGACCAGGAGCTTCGGGCCGAAGCTCGGGATCGGCAAGACGGTGGGTCGGCCCAGTTCCTTCCCGAGTGCCTTGGTGTACTGGCGGTTGGTGACCGGATTCGGGGCGGTGAAGTTGAACGGCCCCGATACGTCGGTGGTGAGCAGGTGCAACATCGCCCCGATCTGGTCGTCGATCGAGATCCAGCTCCACCACTGCTCGCCGGACCCGAAGCGACCACCGAGACCGAGCTTGAACAGCGGCAGGGTCTTGGCGAGCGCCCCACCCGTCGGCGTCTGGACGGGCGCGGTCCGCAGGAAGCAGGTGCGGATCCCGGCGTCGACGGCGGGTTGGGCCGCGGCCTCCCAGGCGATGCACACCTCGGGGAAGAACCCGGATCCTGCGGAGGACTCCTCGGTGAGCACCTCGTCGCCCCGGTCGCCGTAGAAGTCGACGCCAGAGGCCGACAGGAGCACGGACGGGCCGTTGTCACAGGCGGCGATGGTGCGGGCGATGAGGTCGGTGGAGGTGGTGCGCGACTCGAGGATCACCCGCTTGCGCTCGTCGGACCACCGCTTGTCGCCGATCCCCGCCCCCGCCAGGTTGACCACAGCGTCGACCCCTTCGAGCGCGGCGGCGTCGATGGTCCCGGCCGCAGGATCCCACCGGATCTCGCCCCCCTGCGGCTCGGATCGGACGACCGGGATCGGGGTGTGTCCAGCGCCGGCGAGCGCGCCCTTCAGCGCGCTGCCGATGAGGCCGGACGAGCCGGTGATGGCGACCTTCATGTGTTCGTCCCTTCGACGGTGTGCACTGGTTACGGTACCGATCGTCCCAATGGATCAGCGCAGGGGTGGATCGTGTTCGCGGATCTCAAGAAGTTCCTGATGCGGGGCAACGTCGTGGACCTGGCGGTGGCGGTCGTCATCGGTGTTGCCTTCGGTCTGGTGGTGTCGTCGTTCGTCGACAACATCGTCAACCCGATCATCGCGGCCATCTTCGGCCAGCCCGACATCAGCGAGGTGGGTGCCATCACGCTGCGTGGGTCCGACGAGGGCGACGCGGTGCTGCGTCTCGGGGCCTTCTTCCAGCAGGTGCTCGACTTCCTCATGATCGGTGTGGCGCTGTTCTTCGTGGTGCAGGCGTTCAACAAGCTCCAATCGATGCGGGCCACCACCGACCCGTCCGAGGACCCCGTACCCCCTGACGACATCGTGCTCCTCACCGAGATCCGCGATGCGCTGCGAGCCGGGGGCTGATCCGTCATGTCCGATGACCCCGGACTCCCGGAGGAGTCGCCGCGGACGGTGAGCATCAGGCTCGTCATCGGCGCGTTGCTCGCCGCTGCCGTGCTGGTGTTCGTCTTCCAGAACACCGACAGCACCGAGGTCACCTGGCTGGTGTTCGAGTTCCGCCAGCCTCTCTGGGTGCTGCTCCTGGTGACGGCCGCGCTCACGTTGGTGGCGGCCGAGCTCCTCGGGGCGGCCCGCCGGCGCCGTCGTCGCCGGTCGGGCTGATCGTCGCGGGCCGTTCCGGCTGCGGCCACGGTCGGCCGGCCCCGACGCGGCGATAAGGTCCGATTCCATGGCCGACATCGAGATGCCCCAGCTCGGGGAGACCGTGACCGAGGGGACCATCACCCGATGGTTCAAGGCGGTGGGTGACGCCGTGGAGGAGGACGAACCGCTGTTCGAGGTCTCCACCGACAAGGTCGACTCCGAGGTGCCCTCGCCCCTGTCGGGCACCCTGAGCGAGATCCTCGTCGAAGAGGGCGACACCGTCGATGTGGGCACGGTCCTGGCCCGGCTCGGCGACGACGCGCCGGCGACCGGCGACAGCGGCGGAGGCGATGCGGCCGAGGAGGCGAGCGGGTCCGGCGGGTCCGACGAGCAAGCGTCCCCAGCCGAGGATGACGCCTCGCCCGACGGCGCACCAGCGAGCCCGCAGCTGCCGGCCGAGCCCGACGCTCCGGAACCGGCCTCGGCATCGGGGAGCCACGAAGGCGGCGAGATCGACCAGCAGGACGAGCACTTCGACGTCGTGGTGATCGGTGGCGGTCCCGGCGGCTACGCCACCGCGCTGTACGGCGCGTCGGCCGGGCTGAACATCGCCCTCATCGAGAAGAACAAGCTGGGCGGCACGTGCCTCAACGTGGGGTGCATCCCCGCCAAGGAGCTGCTCGAGACGGCGCACGTGTACCGCACGATCTCGAAGGCCGCCGACTTCGGCTTCACCGTCGGCGAGGTTGGGATCGACTGGTCCAAGACCCTCGAGCGCAAGCAGCAGGTGGTCGACACGCTGGTCGGCGGCCTCGGCCAACTGCTCGAGAGCCGCAAGGTCACCCGGTTCGACGGCCACGGGCGCCTCCACGCCGGGCACAAGGTCACCATCGAAGGGGGCGAGTCGGGCGAGATCGCCATCTCGGGCGACTCGGTCGTGATCGCTGCCGGGTCGTTGCCTCGCACCATCCCCGGGTTCGACGTCGACGGCACCACCGTGATGACCTCGGACGAGTTCCTCTCCATGGATCCGCTCCCCGCAACCGCAGCGGTCATCGGTGGCGGCGCCATCGGGTGCGAGTTCGCCTCCACGATGGCCGACATGGGCGCCGACGTCACCGTCCTGGAGGCGCTGCCGAAGATCCTCCCCGGCTGCGACGACGACGTCACCCGGGCCGTGCAGCAGTCGTTCAAGAAGCGCAACATCGACGTGAAGGCCGGCGTGGAGGTCACGGGTCACGAGCCCAAGCAGCAGGGGGGCACCACCATCGACTATGGCGAGGGCGAGACACTCGACGTCGACGTGGTGGTCGTGTCCGTGGGCCGTCGCCCCAACACCGACGACCTCGGCCTCGACGGCACCGACGTGGCGCTCTCCGATCGCGGGTTCGTCGAGGTCGACGAGCTCTGCCGCACCAGCGAGCCCGGCGTGTGGTCGGTGGGCGACTGCATCGCCACCCCGGCGTTGGCGCACGTCGCCTTCGTCGAGGGCATCCTCGTGGTCAAGGACATCTTGGGCGAGGACCCGATACCGGTCGACTACACGAACGTGCCGTGGGCCATCTACTGCCATCCCGAGGTGGCCTTCGCCGGTCTCACCGAATCGGCGGCCAAGGAGGCGGGCTACGACGTCGTCACCTCGAAGCACCGCTGGACTGGCAACGGGCGGGCGATGATCGTGGGCGACACCGAGGGCTTGGTGAAGATCGTGGCCGAGAAGGACGCGAACGGGAAGGCGGGGCGGATCCTCGGCGTGCACCTGTGCGGGCCCTGGGCCACCGAGCAGCTGGGCCAGGGCTACTTGGCCGTGAACTGGGAAGCCACCGTCGACGAGGTCGCCCACTTCATCCAGCCCCACCCCACGCTGTCGGAGCTCTTCGGTGAGTCGGTCCTCGCCATGACGGGCCGCTCCCTCCACGCATAGAGCCTGTTCTTGTCACCATTTCGGGCTCACAGAGCACCGAAATGGTGACAAGAACGGATATGGGGGGTGTTGGGGGTGGTGCCCGTTCCGGGTGGGAGGGGGTGCGGATAGAGTCCGAGCCATGGCCGACGTCGAGATGCCGCAACTCGGGGAGACCGTCACCGAGGGAACGATCACCCGCTGGTTCAAGGCGGTCGGTGATGCTGTCGAGGAGGACGAACCGCTCTTCGAGGTGTCGACCGACAAAGTCGATTCCGAGGTCCCGTCGCCGGTGAGTGGCACGGTGACCGAGATCCTCGTCGAGGAGGGCGACACCGTCGACGTCGGAACCAAGCTGGCCGTGGTGGGCGATGCCGGCGACGCTCCCGCCGCCGATGACGGCGAGGGCGAGGGCGACGAGGCCGAGGCGGCCCCACAGGAACCGGCCGCCGAGCCGGACGAGCAGCCGGCTGAGGAGCCCAAGAAGCAACCGGCGCCGAAGCCCGCCGAGGAGGAGAAGGAGCAGGCTGCGGCTTCGCCATCCGACGGCGGCGGTTCGTCGAAGTTGCTGTCCCCGGTGGTCCGCAAGCTGGTCAACGAGAACGATCTCGACATCGATGCCATCAGCGGCACGGGCCCCGGCGGGCGTATCACCCGCGACGACGTGCTCGACGCGCTCGACGCCGGCACGGCCAAGGCCGCCGGCAAGCCCGCAGCAGCGCCGGACGACAAGTCGGGGTCGACGTCCGGGTCGACGTCCGGATCCGCGCCGAGCAAGCCCGCCGCCCCGCCGGCACCCGCACCCCGGGCCGGCGAGCGCGACACCACCGTGCCCCACTCCCGCATCCGGCTGGCCACCGCGGCCCACATGCGCCGATCGATCGACACGTCGGCGCACGTCTACGCCTCCATCGAGGTCGATTTCGAGTCCGTCGAGCACGTCCGCCGGGCGCAGAAGGACGCCTTCAAGGCCGACGAGGGCTTCAGCCTCACCTACCTGCCCTTCATCGCCCGAGCCGTCGTCGACGCCTTGCGCGAGTACCCCGAGGTCAACTCGAGCTTCGGCGAGAACGAACTCATCGTCCACAACTACGTCAACCTCGGCATCGCCGTGGATCTCGACTTCAAGGGCCTGCTCGTCCCGGTCATCGCGGATGCCGACGGCATGCGCATGCGGGCCATCGCCCGCTCGGTGCGCGACCTCGCGGCTCGGGCCCGGTCGAAGAAGCTCGGGCCAGACGAACTCCAGGGCGGCACGTTCACCATCACGAACCCGGGCCCGTACGGCACCACGATGACGATGCCGATCATCAATCAGCCTCAAGTGGCCACCCTGTCCACCGACGGGATCAAGCGTCGTCCCGTGGTCATCGAGACCCCTGACGGCGATGAGGCCATCGCCATCCACTCGGTGGGCAACATCACCCTGACCTGGGACCACCGGGCCTTCGACGGCGCCTACGCCGCGGCGTTCCTCAAGCAGGTCAAGGACCTGATCGAGTCGATGGACTGGTCCCAAGAGCTCGGCTGACGTCGACGTCCCCACACCCATGCGTCGGTCCCTGGTGATCACGGCCGCAGTCGTGCTCGCCCCCGTCCTGGTGCTCGGCGTGCAGGTGCAGGTGGCTCGCACGGGCGATCGACTCGACGACGAGATCGGGTTCCGGCCCACCGATCTGACCGTCCGGCCCGGCGACGAGCCCATCGGCGTGGTGTGGTTGGGCGACTCCACCGCCAGTGGGGTCGGCACCGATGAGGTGGGGTCGTCCATGGCGTACCGGGTCACCGAGACGGTCACGACCGGGCCGGCAACGCTCTCCATCCTCGGTGTCTCGGGCGCGCAGGTCCACGAGGTGCTCGACGACCAGCTCGACCAGCTCACCGAGCGCGTCGCCGATGGCCTGGTCCCCGACCTGGTCTTCATCTCGATCGGCGCCAACGACGTCACCGCCCTGACCCGCCGGCCCACATTCGAGGACCGGTACGACTCGCTCGTCCGTCGGATCGTCCTCACCGCTCCCCGCGCCGAGATCGTGCTCGTCGGGATCCCCGACATGGGCACCGCACCGAGGATCCCGGTCCCACTCCGCCAGCTCGCCGGGGTCCGGGCCGCACAGCTCGACGGGGTGATCGCCGACATCGCCGACAGTCACGGCCTCCACCACGTGGATCTGGCCGGACGTACCAGCCGGACCTTCTCGTCCGATCCCGACCGGTACTTCGCCGGCGACGGCTTCCATCCCAGCGCCGACGGCCACGAGGTCTGGGCCGACGCCGTGGTGGACTCCATCGCCGACGACGCTGGATAGCCTCGACCACGTGACCGCCAGTCCTCGAACGCTGCGCATCCGCTGGCTCGGCCGGGTCCCGTATGCCGAGGCCCACGAGCTCCAGACCGCCCTGTTCAGCCGCAGCGACGACGACCACGTCCTGCTGCTCGAGCACCCGCACGTGTACACGCTCGGGGTCCGGGCCGACATGGAGCACGTCCTCGTGCCGCCGGCGTCGGTGGGGGCCGAGCTCGTCCGGGCCGACCGTGGGGGCGACGTGACCTACCACGGTCCCGGCCAGCTCGTCGGCTACCCGATCCTCACCGTTCCGGGCAAGCGTGGCGGGGGGATGGCCGACACCGTCGCCTACGTCCGGGCCGTCGAGCAGCTCGTCATCGACACGCTGGTCGAGCTCGGGCTGGCGGACGTCGGCCGCCTCGACGACCACCCGGGCGTGTGGGTCGCGCCGGGCTCCGACGGCCCCCGCAAGATCTGCGCCATCGGGGTCAAGCTGTCGCGTGGCCGCTCGAAGCACGGCTTCGCCCTCAACGTCGACCCCGACATGGGGTTCTTCGACCACATCGTCCCGTGCGGCATCGCCGGCAAGGCCGTGACGAGTCTGGCCGCCGAGGGCATCGCTGTCACCATGCACGAGGTGGTCGACGTGGTCGCCCGTCTGGCGGCACAGCGGTGGGGCGGGGCCGGCCACGAGCGGGCCGACGTCGTCTGGCGGGAGCGGGCCTCGGACCTGGCGCCGTTCAGTCGCGGAGCTGGCCCGGGCGAGACCGTGGGCCGGGAGGGCCACGCCCGGCCGTCGACGTCGAACCCGACTCCGATCTCGGCCCCGATCTCGAGCTCGGCGCCGGCAACCGCCCAGCCCGTGCGCCTCCTGGGACGGCTGTCCGAGGCCGGCGTCACCGAGGGCCTCGACATCGATGATCGCAAGCCCGACCACGTCAAGGCGCGGTTCAAGATCACCGAGGACTACATCCGCCTCCAGCGCACCATGCGCGACCTCGACCTCGTCACGGTGTGCGAGGAGGCCGGTTGTCCCAACATCTTCGAGTGCTGGGCCGACGGTACGGCCACCTTCATGGTGGCGGGGGAGCGGTGCACCCGGAAATGCGGCTTCTGCCTGGTCGACACTCGCAAGCCCGAGCCCCTCGACGCCGGCGAACCCGGCCGGGTGGCCGAAGCCGTCGAGCGGATGGGACTCAGCTTCGCCGTGGTCACCATGGTGGCGAGGGACGACCTGGTCGACGGTGGTGCAGCCCACGTGGCGGCCACCGTCCGGGCCATCCGGGCCCGCACGCCCGGCGTGGGCATCGAGACCCTCATCTCCGACTGCCGGGGCGATGCCAGCGCACTGGACGTGATCTTCGACGCCCGCCCGGACGTGTTGAACCACAACATCGAGTCGGTGGCCCGGTTGCAGCGAGCGGTGCGCCCCAGCGCCGGCTACGCCCGCAGCCTGGCGGTCCTGGCCCGGGCCAAGGCGGCCGGGCTCACCACGAAGTCGTCCATCATCGTCGGCATGGGCGAGACCGACGACGAGGTGACCCAGACCCTGGCCGACCTGCGGGCCGTCGGCGTCGACATCGTCACCATCGGCCAGTATCTGCGCCCCACCACCAACCACCTCCCCGTGGCCCGCTGGGTCGATCCGTCGGTGTTCGACGAGTGGAAGCGCATCGGAGAGGCGCTGGGCATCGGCCACGTGGAGGCATCACCGCTCACCCGGTCGAGCTACCACGCCCGCCAGGCCGCCGATGCAGCGACGTCCTCGGGAGAAGTTCCCGTGAAGATCGCGCGATGAATCCACGAAAGAACCGACCCGGCTCCACATCGACCACCGCCCCTCGGTACGGTCGGCGCCGATGCAGCGCATGTTCGACGGTTACGCAACGGAGGGCTTCTTCGACGAGGCCTACGCAGTCGACGGCCAGGCGCGCTCGCACTACGACGGTCTCATCAACCAGCTCGACGCCTTCCCACCCGGTGAGCTCAACCGGCGCGAGCAGATCCGCGACGAGGCGTTCCGGACCGCCGGCATCACCTTCACGGTCTACGGCGAGAGCGAGGGCGTGGAGCGGACCTTCCCCATGGATCTGCTCCCCCGGCTGATCCCGGCCGACGAGTGGGCCACCGTCGAGGCCGGCCTCATCCAGCGGGTCACGGTGCTCAACCGGTTCCTCGACGATCTCTACACCGGCGAACGGGCCGCCATCCGTGACGGCATCGTGCCGTGGTGGCTGGTGTCGTCGTCGGACGGCTTCTGCCGCGAAGCCGCCGGCATCACCGTCCCCCACGCCGCCCGCTGCCTGGTGGCCGGCGTCGACATCGTGCGCGACGGCAAGGGCGACTACTGCGTGCTCGAGGACAACCTCCGCAACCCGTCGGGCATCTCGTACGTGCTCGAGAACCGCCAGGCCATGACCCGGGTCCTGCCCAAGGTGTTCGCCAACCACCGCGTGCGTCCCGTGGACCACTACGGGCTCTCGTTGCTCCACGCCCTGCAGTCGGTGGCACCCCCGTCATCGGG
>JBPPNA010000213.1:0-24949 GCA_051306355.1 Acidimicrobiales bacterium
AGCGTGCCCACCACCAGAACGTCGCCCGGCCCGGCGTCGCGGTGGGCCACCGTGCCCGTCGCCCGCCCCCCGCTCGCTCCCACCGCGCCACCCGCTGCCGCCTCCTCGGTGACGACAGCACCTGCTGCGGAGAATCGGAAGCGCGTCGGGATCGGCGAGGACGGACGCTGCGTGGGGGCGCGCACCTCGATCGGCTCGCCACGGACCAACGAGCGCAGCTCTGCTCGCGAGAGGAGCGCGACCTGATCGATCGTCGTCAGTGCGCCGCGGTCGACCAACCGTCGGCCGAGCTCCCGGACGACCTGGCGGGAGAGCTCGTGCATCCAACGGGCCCGCAACCGGAGCCGCTCGCGGGTGGCGACGGGGCCGCCGGCCGGCTCGGAGAGATCGATCACGTCCGGCAGCGGGAGGCGTCGACAGAGTGTCGGGGTGACCAGAGCCAGGACGACGGGCGAGCGGGCGATGATGTCTTCGTCGGACCATCGCTGCGCCCGGCCACGGGTGACGGCGGTCAGCGCAGCGCCCATCACCGACCCTCCGTCCGGCGACAACAGGGATCCCACGAGCATCTCGTGGCCGTGCAGAGCCCGCAGGTGACCCCCGATGCTGTCGAGGACGTCCAAGAGCTGCTCATCGTCGAGGCTCGACACGGCAGGCATGTCGCCGAGGGCGGCGTCGACAGCGTCCAGGGCGTGGTGGGCAAGCACCGGGAGGGCTCCCCGGAGCCGGCCCACACGCCACGATGCGGCCAATCGGCGCAGCGCCGGACGAGGATCGAAGAGCCTCACCAGCCGGCGACGAGGACCAACCACCCCCGTGAGCTCGAGGTCGACCACGGCATGGCCATCGGCCACTGTGAGCACGGGAGACCGTCGGATGCGACGGCGGGTCGCACTCCCGGTGAGGGTGAGTGTGGCGACGATCGCCTCTCGCAGCGGCGGGAGCCAGAGGTCGATCTCCAGGTCTGAGAGGGGCCCGGGGAAGGTCTCGGCCACCGGTCCCGGCCCGAACAACGGGCCTTCTCCCCGCTCGGCGGTCGCAGTGATCGGCCGCGTCTGCAGGAGGATGGGACGGCGGCCATGGATCGCCCACTCGACGTCCTGCGGCCCGCCGAAGATCGCGTCGGTGTCGCCGGCCAACCGGACGAGCTGACGGCGCTCGCGGCGGGTCAGCGTCGGCGACTCGTCGCCGTCGCTCGCCACGACCCGACCGGTCGCAGTGACCACCACTCGTCGTCCTTGCACCTCGCCACTCACCAGCCGGTCTGGTCCACCGGCCACGGCCGCGATGACCAGCCGATCCGTGCGACCGCTGACCGGATCGACCCCGAACAGCACGCCGCCCAACGCCGGTCGCACCAGCCGCTGCACCAGGACCGCCATGGGACCACCGTCGGCCGACGCCACCACCCGCCGGTAGGCGACGACGAACGACGGCCAGCCCCGCACGCCCACGACGCTGGCGAACAACCCCGCCATCGAGCCGGAACCGAGGTCCTCCGCCGGAGACGACGATCGGACGACCAGCGTGACCGATCCGTGGGCCGACAGTCGCTCCCACCGGTCCCGCACCACCGGGAACGGCTCGGTGGGGTGCCGTGCGACCTCGTCGATGGTGACCACGAACCCGTCGACGATCGGCATTTGGCGCGCCGCGGCGATGGCCAGATTGGCGGCCTTCGTCCCGGTGCGCGAGCGGTCCCTCGCCCCCGGTTCGTCGAGCCACACGACCGCGTCGGCATCCATCGTCGCCGGATACCCGTCTCCGTGGTCCACGATCGTCACCGCTGGTGCCTCCGGATGCCCCCGCATCACGATCAATTCAACTCCGATTCGACTCGATGTCATCCCTCATTTGTCACCGGCACCGGAATGTCACAGATTCGTCATGTTCGGCCACCCCGCCCGTGGGGTCGTGGGAGACCGCCGGGCCTACCGAACAGGGCGGGCCTAGCGGACCGCGACGGGGGCGACGGGGGCGCCGCTCCCGCCGGTGAACGGCTCCGGCGTCGCGTGCAGCTGGAAGGTGTACCGGCCGTCGGTGGCGCAGGCGGCAGCGAGCGCGTCCAGATTCCAGTTCTGCCCCTGGAGCAGCCCCATGTCCCGCAGCGCCAAGAGGTGGAATGGGAGAAAGACCGAGTCGTCCTGGGCGGGGAAGGGGTCGGGGTTCTGGCTGTCGATGGCGTACGCCGCCACGTCATGGGTGTGGAACCAGAGGGCGCACGCAGGATCGAGGCCGGGCGATCCCCGCTCGTAGGCCTTGCGGTCGCCAGCGAGGAACCGGCTCATGAGCCCGGTCCGCAGGAGGACCACGTCGCCGGTCTCGGGGCGCACCCCGCTGGCGGCGATTGCGTCGTCGAGGTGGTCCGTCGTGATGAGGAAGCCGTGCTCGAGACGCTCGACGTCGAGCATCCGGGCCAGGTCGAGGAGCACGCCCCGGGTGGTGATGGCACCCACGGCGTCGATCCCGCATCGGGTCGCACCCGCTTCAGCGGTGACGGTGCTGTTCGGGAACCCGTTGTAGAGCATGCCCTCGTAGCCCACGTGGCTCAGGGCATCCCAATGGGTGCACGCCTGCAACCCCATCGTGACGGTGTCGTCGTTGAGCTCCCCGGTGGCGGGATCGCCGGTCCAGGCGAAGTTGTGCACCGTCATCGTCCGCAGCGGCGGGAGCCGGGACGACTGGCCCATCAGCCTCGGGCCGTCGAGACCCATCGGGATGGAGAGCGGGATCGTCGTGCCGTCGATCACCGACGCTGCACCCCGTCGGATCGCGGCGGCGTCGATGAAGTTGAGCGTGCCCCGCTCGTCGTCGTCGCCCCAACGCCCCCAGTTGGACACGCGAGGGGCGATCTCCCGCACCCGCTCGAGGACCGTCATGGCGGTGGACCCTATTCGCCGTCAGACGGCGTAGGTCTGGCCAGCCTTCTCGGCCGCCTCACGCCGGTACCGGGTGGTGGAGTGCTCGGGGTCCTTGTCGAACTGTGGGATCACCTCGGCACCGAACAGCTCCATCGATCCGATCACGACCTCGGTGTCGAGCGTGTTGGTCGTCGGGCTGAACGTGAGCTGGTCGAAACCGCAGTCGACCCAACGCTGCACACCCTTGGCGCAATCGTCGGGGTCGCCGATGATCGCCATGCCGGTGGCGGCCAGCTCCTCGACAGCCTCGGGCGTGGGCTCGGGGATGCGGTCGGGCCACTCGGGCAGGCCCTTGGGCTTGGGGATGTTGTCGAGCCAGTGGAAGGCGAGCGACGAGTAGTAGCTCATGCTCATCTGGGAGGCGACCTCGAAGGCCTTGTCGCGATCCTCCATGCACAGCATGTTGGTGACGCCCATGATGTTGTCGTTCACGTAGTCGCCGACCGGCGTCGCGCTGCCGATGGCGTTCTTGTAGTTCTCGACCAGGGGCTGGAGCCGGTCGGGCGCACCGGTGGTGAAGCAGAAGGCACCGAGGCCCTTGTCGGCCGCCTTGCCGAAGGTGGGGGGCGAGCCGGCGGCGACCCACATGGCGGGATGGCCCCAACCGTTGGGCTTCGGGAAGACCTCGCGCTCGGGGAGCCGGAAGAACTCGCCCTCGTAGGAATAGGTCCCGTCCTTCCACATCTTGGGGATCTCGCGGATCGACTCCTCCCACATGTCCTTGGTGACGTCGAGATCGGGGATGTCGAAGCCGAAGACCTCGGTGGTGGACGAGCCCCGGCCGGTGCCGAACTCGAACCGTCCGTCGAAGAGGTGGTCCATCAGCGCCACCTTCTCCGCCACCCGGGCGGGGTGGTTCACCTTGGCCGTGATGTTGAAGATGGCCGAGCCGATGTGGACGCGCTCGGTGCGGGCGGCGACGAAGCTGCCGTAGATCTCGGGACCAGGCATGTGGCTGTACTCGTCGAGGAAGTGGTGCTCGGGTGCCCACACGTACTTGAAGTCGTTCTGGTCGGCGGCGACCGCGATGTCGACATTGCGCATGATGCGGAGGTGCTCGGCCCGGGGGTCGGCCTCCCGCTCGAAGCGGGGCACGAAGAGCTGGCCGAAGACGCCGAATTCCATGGGGGTTCCGTTTCTGTGAGGGGTGGGAGCCGTGGTCGGGAACGTGTGGTCAGGAGCTGGCGACGTCGAACACGCCGCGATTGAGCTTCCCGGCGTGGAGGTCGTCGAGAGCGAGCTGCACGTCCTGGAGCCGGTAGGTGCACGAGACGAGCTCGTCGAGCTTGAGCCGACCCTGCTGGTAGAGGCCGAGCAGCATCGGGATGTCGTGGTGGGGACGCGTCGTGCCGTAGCGGCAGCCCATGATCGACTTGTCGTTGTACAGGTCGTTGACCACGAAGCTGGCCTCGGCGCCCAGCCTGGGGACGCCGACGAGCACGCAGTTGCCGCCCCAATCGAGCATGTCGATGGCCTGGCGGATGAGGGCGGGATGACCGACGCACTCGAAGACGTGGTCGGCGCCGTTCGGGAGGAGCTCCTCGACGGCGGCAGTGGTGTCGTCCGTTGCGCTGGCGTCGATGAAGTCGGTGGCGCCGAACCTCTCGGCCTCGGCCCGCTTGGCCGGGTTCATGTCGACGGCCACGATGCGACCCGCAGCCGCGATGTGCGCACCCTGCAGGACGTTGAGTCCGATGCCGCCGGTGCCGATGACCACCACGGTCTCTCCCGGTCGGACCTTGGCCCGGTTGAGCACGGCGCCGACGCCGGTGACGACGCCGCAGCCGACGAGGCATGCACTCGTGAAGGGGATGTCGTCGGGGATGACCACGGCCTGGTTCTCGAGGACGACTGTCTCCTGGCAGAAGACGCCGGTGTTGGCGAACTGGAACGCCTTCTCGCCGCCGACTGTGAACGGTCGGCCGAAGCGGCCCATCGTGGAGCGGCAGTGGGTGGGCTCACCCCGGTCGCAGGCGGCGCACGAGCCGCAGTGCCCGAGCGTCGTCAGGACGACGTGGTCGCCCTCCTTCACGCTTCGCACGCCCTCGGCCACCTCGACCACCACGCCGGCGCCCTCGTGGCCCAGCACGACCGGGGTGGGGAACGGGATGTCGCCGTTCACCACGGACACATCGGAGTGGCAGAGGCCGGCGGCCTCGATGCGCACCCGAACCTCGCCGCTGCGCAACCCCCGCAGCTCGATGTCGTCACGCACCTCGAGCTCACCCGTCCAGACCAATCCGTTCATCGCCACGCCAAAACTGTAACACGTTCTAGTTCTGTGCCGCACCACCGCTCACTCGCCCGCCGCCCCCACGAATGGGCCGGCGCAACTCTCCGGTCCGGGTTCGCAAGCGTGGGCGTGGTGGGAGACTCGGCGGGTGGGGAGACGATGGATCGTGGATGCCAGCAACGTCGTCGGCGCCCGGCCAGACGGATGGTGGCGGGATCGCGCCCGTGCGCTGCACCGCCTGCTGGACGAGATCGCCCGGTGGCGGGCCGAGGTCGGCGAGCCCGTCCTGGTGGTCGCCGACGGCCATCCGAGCGCCTGGGTTCTGGAGGGAACACTCGACGGCGTCCACGTCCGGTACGCCCACTCGACCGATCGCGACGCCGCAGACGACGAGATCGTGCGGGTCGTCGCCGGCCACGACCGACCCGACACCCTCGTCGTGGCCACATCCGACCGCCGTCTCGTCGAGCGGGTCCGTCGCCTGGGTGCGTCCACCGAGGGCGCCGCCCGCTTCCGGGAGCGGATCGAAGACATCGATCCTCGCCACCGGGACCGGGCGATCCTCGCCACCTT
The DNA here is from genome assembly GCA_051306355.1 of Acidimicrobiales bacterium. GTDB lineage: Bacteria > Actinomycetota > Acidimicrobiia > Acidimicrobiales > Salinilacustritrichaceae > Salinilacustrithrix. The sequence continues at coordinate 5,728 of JBPPNA010000213.1, forward strand.
CGGCATCGACGAGCGCGCCCTGCTGGGTCGTGGCGGCGAAGCCCGGGTGTTCGCCGTCGACGATGCGAAGGTCGTGCGGATCCCGCATCCCGGCGCGGACGAGGACGCACTCCACCACCGCAGGAGGCTCCTCGACTCCCTCGCGACCGACGCCCCGTTCAGGCTCCCCGCCATCGTCGAGATGCCCACGATCGAGGGCCGAACCGTCGCGGTCGAACGCCGCCTCCCCGGGCGCAACGCGCTCGAGGTGCTGAACGAGCCGCACACCGACCGGACCACCCTCATCCACAGCCACCTCGACGCAACGAGGACCATCGCAGCGCTCCACTGCCCGACGGAGACGTTCGGTGAGCTGTGGGGCACGGGCGCGCTGACCAGCGACTCGTTCGCGGACTGGGCCACCCGACGACTCGAGGCATCCCTCCGTGTGGCCGGGGACCGCTACGCCCATCTCGATCCCGGGGCGCTGACGGCTGATCTCGTCGCCGGCCTCGATGTCGACCCGTCGGGTCCACCCGTGCTCGTGCACCTCGACGCCTACCTCGGCAACATGCTCGCGATCGGCGACCGGATCAGCGCCGTGATCGACTTCGGCCCCATGACGATCGGCGGACCGATCGGCCTCGACCCTGCCGTCGCCGTTGCCTACCTCGCTTCCGAGATCACGCCGACTGCATCCGATCGAGACCGTGGCGTCGCCCGTCGATGGGCGCACGACATCGGTCTTGGCGACGCCATCGCTCCCGCCGAGCGGTGGATCGCCGCCTACTGGACTGCGGCGCAAGACGACCAGCGCCTACAGGCGTGGTGTCGGCGGGTGCTGCTCGAGCCGTGACCGCCACCCGGGGTGACGCTGGCACAGTGCCCCTGGCCCAGTACCCCTGGCTGACCCCCACCCTTTGCATCTGACACGGTGTCAGATACCGTCGGCGCCGTGCTCGACTACATCTTCCGTGGAGGCAACGTCGTCGACGGGACGGGAACACCGGCGCGTCGGGCCGACGTCGGCGTCGAGGACGGACGCATCGTCGCCATCGGCGCGATCGACGACGAGGCGAACGAGGTCATCGACGTCACCGGCCGCATCGTCGCCCCCGGGATCATCGACCCCCACTGCCACTACGACGCCCAGCTGCTCTGGGATCCGCTGGCCACTCCGTCGAACTTCCACGGCGTCACCACGGTCGTGAACGGCAACTGCGGCTTCGGCCTCGCCCCGCTCACCCCGGGCGACGGCGACTACCTCCGGCGCATGATGGCGCGGGTGGAGGGCATGCCGCTGCCGGCGTTGGAGCAGGGGGTCGACTGGAGCTGGGAGACGTTCCCCGAGTACCTCGATCGCCTCGACGGGACCATCGGCGTCAACGCCGCCTTCATGGCCGGGCACTGCGCCATCCGCCGCTACGTGATGGGCGCCGACGCGATCGGTTCCGCGGCGACACCGGAACAGACCACCGAGATGGCCGAGATCCTCGACGCCATGATCAAGGCCGGCGCGCTCGGGTTCTCCACCGGCCGCTCCGGTCACCAGGACGGGGACGGCAACCCGGTCGCCTCTCGCTGGGCCACCGACGACGAGGTCTTCGCCCTCTGCGACGTGGTCGCAGCCAACGAGGGCACCACCCTCGAGGTGGTCCTGCAGGGGTGCCTCGACCTGTTCTCCGACGAGGAGATCGAGTTCCTCACCGAGATGAGCCTGCGCGGCCGGCGACCCATCAACTGGAACGTGCTCTCGGTCGACAGCGCCGACCCCGAGCGCACCTGGCACCAGATCCAGGCCAGCGAGAAGGCAGCCCAGCGCGGCGCACGCGTCGTGGCCCTGACCATGCCGATCCTCGTGCCGATGAACATGAACTTCCACTCGTTCTGCGCCCTCAACCTGCTGCCCGGATGGGGCGATGTCCTCGCCGGCGATGTCGACGACCGCCTGCCCCGCCTCGAGGACCCGGACATCCGCCGCACGTTGCAGGCCGGCGCGGCCGAGACCTCGGGCGCGCTCCGGCGCATCATCGACTTCGACAACTACGTCATCGGCGACACGTACTCCGGCGCCAATGAGGGCCTCACCGGCCGACGGGTGCACGAGATCGCCGCCGAGCGAGGCACCGAGCCCTTCGACACCCTCCTGGACATCGTCGTCGACGACGACCTGCGCACCGTCGTGTGGCCGTCAGCGACCGACAACGATCCGGAGTCGTGGAAGTTGCGAGCGGAGATCTGGGACAACGAGCACGTGATGATCGGCGGGTCCGATGCCGGCGCCCACCTCGACCGCATGTCCGGCGCGCCCTACCCCACCAAGTGGATCGGCGACTGCCTCCGGGGCCGCAAGCTGACCACCATGGAGCGGGCCATCGAGATGATGACCGCCGAGCCCGCTGACCTGTTCGGGCTCCGGGAGCGAGGACGGCTCGTCGAGGGTTTCCACGCCGACCTCTGGGTGTTCGATCCCGAGACGATCGACGCCACCATGGTTCGTCTCGTCGAGGATCTCCCCGGCGACTCCCCCCGCCTCGTGTGCGATGCCGTCGGTGTGGATCTCGTGATGGTCAACGGCGTCCCCATCGCCCGCGCCGGCGAACCGACCGGCGAGGTGCCCGGCACCGTGCTGCGCTCCGGCGTCGACACCGCGACCGTCGCAGTCCCCGGCCCGAGCTGACAGAGGCGACCTCCCCCAGGCCGCTCCCCCCAGACCGTGAGGTCTCGGAGATTTCAGCTGGGCCAGATGATCGACTGGGGTTCGCTGTAGGCGTGGAGGCCGAAGGTGCCGCCGTCGCGGCCGACGCCGGACTGCTTCATGCCGCCGAAAGCGGCCTCGTTGTGACGCTGCAACGTGTTGATGCCGACGTTGCCCGACCGCAGCTGGCGCGCCACCCGCATGCCCCGGCCGGCGTCGCCGGTGAAGACGTAGTCGTACAGGCCGAACTCGGTGCTGTTGGCCAGGGCGACCGCCTCGTCCTCCTCGTCGAAGGGCAGCGCCACCACGACCGGACCGAAGAACTCCTGCTGCACCACGACGTCGTCGGGCTTGCAGTCGGCGAGGAGGGTCGGGGCAATGTAGTAGCCGGCGTCCATGTCCGGCCGTTCGCCGCCGGCCCGGACCGACGCGCCGGCGGCCTTGCCCTCGTCGATCAGCCCCTGCACGCGATCGCGGTGGACCTCGGAGATGACCGGGCCGACCACGGTGTCGCGCTCGAGCGGATCACCCACCTCGAGGTTCGCGGCCGCCTGGGCCATCCCGGCGAGCAGCTGCTCGTAGACATCGCGATGGGCGATGACCCGGGTGGGTGCGGTGCAGATCTGGCCGGAGTGAAAGGCCCAGGTCGACACGAGCTGGGGGATGACCCTGCGGAGGTCGGCGTCATCGAAGACGATCGCGGCGCCCTTGCCTCCGAGCTCGAGCAGGAGGCGCTTCATCGAACCGCCCGCCACCTCGCCGATGGCCTGGCCGACACCGGTGGAGCCGGTGAAGGAGACCATGTCGGTGTACGGGCTGGCCACGATGGCCTCCCCCACCTCCGGGCCGGCGCCGGTGACGATGTTGATCACGCCGGGCGGGAAGCCGATGCCGTCGAGCACCTCGACCAGGCGGATGACCGCCAGCGGGTCCTGCGGTGCAGGTTTGACCACCACCGTGTTGCCCATGGCGAGCGCAGGACCGATCTTGCCGGCGCAGTTCACGGCCGGGAAGTTGTACGGCGTGATGCACGCCACCACACCGACGGGACGGCGTTCCACCACCGCCCCCATCAGACCCCCCGGGGCCAGCGCGGTGGCGGGCATCTCCGACGGAGGCAGGGCGATCGAGAGCTGCTCCATGGCCCCCCGGGCGTAGCGATCGAGGCGACCGGCCACATTGGGGAGCTGCATGGTCTTGGCCACCCGCATCGTGGCCCCGGTCTCGGCCTGAACGAGATCGACGAGGTCGGGGATCTTGGCCCGCACGGCGTCGGCTGCCCTGGCCAACAGGTCGGCGCGCTGCTCGGGCGACGTGCGACTCCACGCCGGGAACGCAGCTGCGGCCGCCTCGGTGGCCGCCTCGGCCTGGGCGGCAGACGCCTCCGGTGCGCCGCCCACCTCGGCTTCGGTGGCCGGATTGACGATGGGGTACGTGCCCCCGTCGCCTTCCACCCACTCGCCGCCGATCAACAACCGATAGGGGTCCGTCATCGCTCCAGGCACGGCGGCGACGGTACCTGATCTGACACACCGTCAGAAACGTGGCCTAGTGTCCGGACATGGTCATGGAGCTGTTTCGTCTCGACGGTCGGGTGGCGGTCGTCACTGCGGCCAGCAGGGGAATCGGGGCCGCAATCGCCGAGGCATTCGCCGAGGCCGGCGCGGACGTGGCCATCTCGGCCCGGACCGAGGACGACCTCGCCGTCGTCGCCGAGCGGATCGAGGCCCACGGCGTCAGGGCCTTGGTGCACCCTGCCGACCTGAGCTCTCGCGATGCCATGCGCACCTACGTCGACGCCGTGGTCGCAGAATTCGGGCGCATCGACATCGTCGTCAACAACGCCGGCGGCTCGTTCCCCGCCGCATTCCTCGACACCAGTGAACGAGCGTTCACCAAGGCGTTGGAGTGGAACGTCACCACGGCATTCAACCTCACGCAGCTCGCCGCTCCCCACCTGCTGGTCCAGGACACCAGTTCGGTGATCAACATCTCCTCCGCCACCGGCCTGTATCCCGAACGAGGGTTCCTCGGCTACGGCACGGCCAAGGCGGCGATGATCGCCATGACGTCGAACCTCGCCCACGACCTGTCCCCTCGGGTGCGGGTCAACGCCATCGCACCAGGCGCCATCGACACACCGGCGCTCGCTCTGGTCACCGGAGACGAGGGGCTCACCCAGACCCTGATCGACAACACCCCCATGCGTCGGATCGGCACGGTGGCCGACATCGCGGCCGCCGCCCTCTACCTGGCGTCGGACGCGTCGTCATACGTCACGGGTCGGGTCCTGGCGGTCGACGGTGGCATCGAGACGCCCAACCTGCCGCTCGGCATGCCCGACCTGACCGGCCCGCCCGAGCCGGTTTGACGGAGCGCACCTGATGGAGAAGCTCGCCCTCCTCCGGTGGCGTCGGGTCGACGAGGCGCCCGACACCGACGCCCTGCTCGTCGCCGCCGACCGGCTGTGCCGGGCCGGCCACTGGGTCACGGCCTACGTCGAGCACACAGGGGATGCCGCAGCGTTTCGCTACGGCGATGATCCCGATGGGCTCGTCCTGTCGTCGGGCCTCACCGTCTGGGTCGACCGCCTGGAGCAGGCCGACGAGGTGGTCGACCAGCTCCCGGGCACGGCCCGTACAACCCCCTACCTGCTCACTGAGTCCGTCCCGCTCGAGTGGGCGCCGCGGGACTGGCCCGACGGGGTCCGCTCGCCCGGCGTCTCGCTGCTCACCACGTTCCCAAAGCTCGCCGACATCGATCACGAGACGTTCTTCGCCCGGTGGCACGGGTCGCACTCGGCGCTCACCTTCGACATCCACCCGATCCGGCGCTACGTCCGCAACTCGGTCACCAGATCACTCGGGCAGGGCCCGCTCGCGGACGCCATCGTGAGCGAGTCGTTCGACATGGACGACCTCCTCGACCCCCGCCGCTTCTACGGCGTCGGCGAACCGGACCTCCCATGGAAGGACGCCCGCACCCGCATCAACGAAGATCTGGTCACCTTCTGCGACATGGGCCGGCTCCAGACGGCACCCGCCGACGAGATCCTGCTGTCCAGCGCTCCGTGGGAGCGCTGACCGCCGGAGCACCAGTCCTGCCGCGACACCGGCGCCGGCGTTCGTGACCAGATCCCAGCCGGTGTTCTCGTAGCCACCCACGTGCGAGCCGTCCTGCACCAGGGTGGACAGGAACTCGACCATCTCGTTCACCGCACCCAACCCCAGCCCGGCCAGCACACCCACCAGCACGAGGCCCCGGCGACAGGTGCCGACGAGCGGGCGCAGGTACAGCTCCCAGACCAGCATCGTTGCCACGAAGGTCGCCAGGGCGTGGGCGGGGTGGTCGTACTGGAGCAGCTCGGTGCCCGGGTCGGCGTTGTAGAGAACGCTGTCGCCGACGTGCACCAGCCCTCCGGCGAGGTGGGTGCAGGCCACCACCCCCAGCGCCACCGCCAGCCGGTCGGGGAGCGGCTGGCGTCGGGCGTGATGGATCACGAACCCGAGCAGACTCACGATGGCGAGGTACTGGGATGTTCCCGATGCGCCGGTCACGAGTCCGAGCGTGCCGAAGATGGCGAGACCCGCCAGGGCCAGTCCCGCGCCGAGCCGCTCTGCGGTGGTCAGTGGTTCCTGCATGACGCCATGGTCCCGGGACGGGCGGGACGCCACCATGGCGGAAGACCCCCAGATGCGACTGGGCGGACGCGAGTGGGCAACAAGTGGGCGGCCGATTCAACCTGTCGAATCGACCCTCAGTCCGAGTCGCCGAGCTCCGCCCGGGCCCGCGGGATCTGGTCGACGACGGCGAGGGCGAAGATGGCGTACGCCACGCCGTAGAACGCCATGCCGGGCCCGTAGATCGTGTAGCCGATGACTGCCACGATCCAGACCACTGCCGGCCCGATGGGCACGCCGTACTGGTGCAGCTTCGGCCGCACGTAAAGCGCCTCGATCATCTGCAGCACGAAGGCGGCCGCCAGGAGAACGATGGCGGCGCGCGAGGTCCCGAACGCCGCCGCGGCGGCCACGGTGGGGAGCGATCCGAGGAGGATCCCCACGTCGGGAATCATTCCTGCCGCGCCGGCGACGAGACCCAGCAACACCGGCGCCGGGAGGTCGAGGAGCAGAGCCACACCACCCGTGAGGGCCCCGATGAGCGCCCCCTGCACCAGGAGCGCGCCCATGGTGCGGCGGGCCTGGCGGGTCGCCTCGTGCAGCACCGCGACCACGACCCGCCGACGCCGATCGTCGAGCTGTCTCGCAGCACCGGCGGCCATGCCGGGCCCGTACACCAGCAGGAAGATGGTGAGGATCATGCAGACGAAGTACACGGGCGCCGACGAGGCGTTCTCGGCCAGTGCGCCCTCGCCGCTGACCCGTTCATCGAGCGCCTCGAGGAACGTCTCCGAACGGGCGGAGAGGTCCAGGTCGGTGGCGAGGCGGCCGACTTCGTCATCACGCGCTTCGAGGTCGGCAATCGCATTCGGCGCCTCGTCCTGCAATCGGCCCATCTCGCGCTCGAGGTCGGTCACCGCGCCCACCACGATGCCGCCGATGATCCCACCGAGGATCAGGAAGGTGAGGATCACCGAGATCGCCCGGGGGACGAAGCGGTCGAAGAAGTCGATGATCGGCTCGAGGAACAGGGCCACGGCGATGCTCGCTGCAGTCCATCCGAGGATGCGGTGCGCGCCGACGAAGCCGCCCCGCAGCATGAGGAAACCGAGCACGACCGACACGGCCAGTACCGCCGACATCCAGGTGATGCGGACCACCCGGACCGGTGCCGGTCCCGGCTCCGTCATCCGCGTCGGCTCGGACATCGAGTCGTACGGTACCGAGCGTGACCGAGCCGATCAGTGATGCGGAGCGGACGCCCGACGCTGGCCCTCGCATCCGCGTCGAGATCGACGCCACCTCGGCCTTCCGGATGCTGGTGGTCGCGCTCGGCGCTGCCGTGGTGTTCGCGATCACGCAGCTGGCGCCGTCGATCCTCACCAAGGTCTTCGTGGGCATCGTCCTCGCACTGGCCCTCGACCCGGTGGTCAACCGCGTGTACACGCGGTTCTCCTGGAATCGCGGGACAGCGGTCGCGCTCGTCGGGACCCTGCTCGGTCTCACCTTCTTCGGCGTGCTCGTGCTGCTCGGGCCACGGGCCATCGAAGAGGCCGGCAACCTGCGCGGCGATCTCCCCGCCACGATCGAGGACGCATACTCCTGGCCCATCATCGGTGAGCGGCTGGAGCGAGCTGATCTGGCCCAGAGCATCGACGACACCATCGACGACCTCCCGGCCAATCTCGACAACCGGACGATCACGCGGTACGCCGAGGATCTCCTCGGTGGGTTGCTGACCACGGTGGTCGTGCTGGTCACGGCGGTCGCGGTGATGCTCGACGGCGAGACCCTGGTGCGGCGGTTCCGCAACGCGGTCCGTCCCGAGCATCACGCCCGGATCGACGGGATCGGCCGCGTCGTCTACCGCACGTTCGGCAACTACTTCGCCGGTTCACTCTTCGTCGCCATCCTCAACGGCATGGTGGTGCTGACCCTCGGCATCTTCCTGGGCGTCCCGCTCGCCCCGCTCGCCGGTGTGTGGTCGACGCTCACCAACCTGATCCCGCAGATCGGTGGCTTCCTCGGGGGATCCTTCTTCGTCCTCCTCGCCCTGACCGAGGGCCCGCTCACCGCGGCCATCGCCGCCGGCGCCTTCCTCCTCTACCAGAACCTCGAGAACAACGTCATCCAGCCCGCCGTGATCGGCAAAGCCGTGGACCTCACCCCGCCCACCACGATGCTCGCCGCGCTGATCGGCGGTGCCGTGGCAGGCGTGCCGGGAGCTCTGGTGGCCACACCGATCGTCGGTGTGGCCAAGGTGCTCTACCTGCGTGACGCCACCGCAGGCGAGATGCCCGACGACGACCCGGCGTCGAACCGACCCGGCGACGACTAGCCCGTCACCGAATCGCCCGTCACCGACTCGGTCCGGGCATCACGCCTCGAGATCGAGGCTCAGCATCTCGATGGCGTTGCCCCGCACGAGCTTGCGGATCACGTCATCGGGGAGGTGACCCATGAGCTTCTGGGCCACCTCCTCGGTGTGGGGCCACGTCGAGTCCGAGTGCGGATAGTCGGTCTCGAACGTGACGTTGGAGACGCCGACCCGATCGAGCATCTCGAGGCCGACCTCGTCATCGAAGAAGCAGCCGTACATCTGGCGGTAGTAATAGGTGGAGGGGGGCTCGGGCACCTTGTCGGCGACACCGCCCCAACCGCGGTTGTCTTCCCACACCTTGTCGGCCCGCTCGAGGATGTAGGGGATCCAACCGATCTGACCCTCGGAGTAGGCGACCTTGACCTCCGGGTACTTCACGAGCAGCCCGGAGAACAGCCAGTCACTCATCGACGCCATGGCGTTGTTGAAGGTGAGGGTGGAGCCGACGGCGGCAGGAGCATCGGCAGAGGTGGAGGGCATCTTCGACGACGACCCGATGTGCATGTTGATGACGGTGCCCGTCTCCTCGCACGCCTGCACGAACGGCTCCCAGTAGCCGTCCGGATCGTGGACCGACGGCAACCCGAGGTACGGCGGGATCTCAGAGAAGCACACCGCCCGGACGCCGCGCTCGGCGTTGCGACGCACTTCGGCGGCCGCGAGGTCGGTGTCCCAGAGCGGGATGATGCACAGCGGGATCAGGCGACCACCGGAGTCGCCGCACCATTCGTCGACCATCCAGTCGTTGTAGGCCGCGACGCACAGTTCGGCCAGGACACGATCCTCGGCCTCCATGAAGGTCTGCCCGCAGAAGCGGGGGAAGCTCGGGAAGCACAACGACGCCTCGACGTGGTTGACGTCCATGTCCTCGAGCCGGGCCTTCGGGTCGTAGCACCCGTCGCGCATCTCGTCGTAGGTGATGCCCACGACCTTCACGTCGTCGCGGTCGAAACCGGCCGCCGCCGAGAGCCGGGTCTGGGGCACTCGCTTGTCCTCGTAGACCCACCAGTCGCCCAACTGACCGTCGGGATCCGGTTCGTAGGAGAAGTTCCCACCGACGAAGCTCATGTTGCCGCGCTCCTGGATCACACGCGGCCCGAGGTCCTTGTACTTCTCGGGCAACCGGTCCTGCCACACATGGGCGGGCTCGATGACGTGATCGTCCACGGAGACGATGCGGGGGATCTCGGCCATGCGCACACGCTACCGGAATCTGACGCGGTGTCAGATCCGGGCTGCACGATCTAGGTTTGCCGACATGACAGCCCCACAGATGGACGTCGGCGGGGAGATCCGCCTCGGCAGTTACCTCTTCACCATGATCGAACCCCACGCCGGGCACGAGGTCGACTACAACCGCTGGTACGAACGAGATCACTTCTACGCCGGGTGCATGATCGGACCGTGGCTCTTCTCCGGAGCGCGCTTCGTGGCCACACGCGACCTGAAGGCGATGCGCATCGGCGACGAACCCGCTCTCTTCGGTGCACACGACGGGTCGACCCTGTCGATCTACTGGGTGCTCGACGGGAAGATGGAGGAGCACTTCGAGTGGGGCACCCGCCAGGTCCACTGGTTGCACGACAACGACCGCATGTACCCCCATCGTGAGCACGTGCACACCAACCTCTACTCGCACCGTTCCACGGCCGAGCGTGACGCCGACGGCACGCCAGTCGAACTGGCCCTCGACCACCGGTACCAGACGTTGGCGGCCGCGTGGATCGAGCGCCACGACAAGCAGTGGCCTCCCGATCCCGAGCTCGCCGGCGGCGTCACCGCGCTCGTCGAACGCTCGCATCCCGCTCCCATGCCCGAGGACGCACCGCTCACCCAGAAGCGGTTCGACAACACCCGAAACCGCCAGCTCACATTGTGGTTCGCCGATGCACCGGCCGAGGACGTGATGGCCCAGGTCGGGGCGTGGGCCGAATCGATCTCGGACACGGGACGGCTGCTCTGGGCCGGACCGTTCAAACCCACGATCCCCGGCACCGACACCTACATGGACGAGCTGTAGCTCCTGCTCAGGGTCTGCGGCTCCGCCGCAGCCGTGCCGGCTGCTCGCTGGCGCTCCCGACGCCGGCCTCAGGGTCTGCGGCCCCGGAAGCAGCCGGCGAGGTGGTCGTCGACCAGGCCAGCGGACTGCATGAGGGCATACACGATGGTGGGCCCCACGAACTTCGCGCCCCTGGCCTTGAGGGCCTTCGACAGGGCCAGGGCCTCGGGTGTGTGGTCGGGGACGTCGTCGTCCTCGGTGAGTGGTGCGCTGCGGGGCTCCGGGGCGAAGGACCACACCAGCTCGGCCAGCGATGACCCTTCGTCGCCCAGCTCGAGGCACAGCTTCGCCAGGACGATGGTGGCCTCGATCTTGCCCCGATGGCGAACGATGCCGGCGTTGCCGAGGAGGCGCTCGATGTCCGGGTCGCGATACGACGCCACCGTCTCGATGGCGAACCTGTCGAACGCGGCACGGAATGCCTCGCGCTTGCGCAGGATGGTGATCCACGCCAACCCAGCCTGGAAGGCCTCCAACGAGAGCAGTTCGAACAGGTCCTGCTCGCCGTGCGTCGGCCGTCCCCACTCCTGATCGTGGTAGCTGACGTAGAGGGGATCGTCGCCACACCACCAGCAGCGGACCACGCCGTCGGAACCCTCGATCAGTGAACCCCGCACACCGGCTACGTTAGGCCCGGCGGCGACCGGCGGCGGACGTCGTCGGTGAAACCGCGAGGGTCAGCGACGTCAGTGAGGTCGACCCATGGAGCTGCCGGAAGACGACCCGTGGAGCGACGAATACGACCTTGCCCGCGACTACTTCACCGACACCGACGAGCCGAGCCGCTCCGTCATCGGCCCGGTCCTCGCCCTCATCGTGATCGGCACGCTCATCGCCATCGCCATCGGCGTGCTGCTCTGGGGACCCAGCTGACCGACGGCTGAGGACCTCCTAGCTGCCGTCGAGGAAGGCCTTCAGGAGATGGTCGGCCTGCGCGCTCACGAGCTGCGCGCCCCCGTCGACCACGAGGTCGAGACCCGTCACGTAGCGGGAGAGATCAGAGGCGAGGAACACGACGGTGTCGGCGATCTCGTCCGCCGTCCCCACCCGGCCGAACGGGATGCGGGACTCCACATCGGCCCGCAGCCCGGGATCGGCGAGGAGCGGCGCCGTGAGCGCGGTCTCGGCGAAGGTGGGCGAGACCACGTTGACCCGGATCTCGGGTGCATACTCCACAGCGGCCGACTTGGTCAGGGCGATCATCCCTGCCTTGGCCGCCGAGTACGGCCCCTCCCCTCTCGTGGGACGGACACCAACCCCGCCGACGTTGTTCACGATCGAACCGTTGCCCGATTTGCGCAGGTACGGGACGGCGGATCGGATGGCCACGAAGGTCGCCGTCAGGTTCACCGCCACCAACCGGTCCCACTCGTCGTCGGAGTAGGTGTGCAGCGTCTTGAGCATCCCGAACCCGGCGTTGTTGAACAGGGTGGTCAGCCCGTCGAGCACGTCCACCGCCTCCTCCACGGCGGCCGCCAGCGCATCGCGGTCGGCCACATCGCAGGGGATGGCATGACCTCCGACCTCGGACGCCACTGCGGCTGCCGCGTCGCCGTCGCGATCGAGCACCACCACCGACGCGCCCTCGGCAGCGAACCGCCGACAGGTGGCCGCGCCGATGCCCGAGCCGCCACCGGTGACCAGCGCCTTGCGACCTTCCAGCAAGCGGCTCACGACCGTTCTCCGTCGATCACCACGACCGGGTCCTCGGTGAAGGTCACCTGGATACGATCCATGTCGAGTAGTTGCCGCTCGTCTGGTGCCAGCAACTCGGCGTAGACCGGTTCGGAGATGAAGTCGAACAATGCCTGCATCGACTCGAGCCACTGCACGGCGACGCCGTCGTAGCCGCCCACCCCGGCCCCCCGGTCATCGGTCAGCGGGTGCTGCTCATAGCGGACGAGGTGACGGGCCAGTTCGGGCGTGTCGCGGATCAGCGGGCCGTGCACGTCGTGCCAGTGCCGGAGGAACTCCTCGTGTGACAGCGACGGGTTGCGGACCAGCATGGCGGTGAGGCGGATCATCAGATCCACTGTCCCGCATCGACGCCGATGGCCTGGCCCGTGATGGGTCGGGCCAGGTCCGAGGCGAAGAACACCGCAGCGCCGGCGATCTCCTCGGCGGATGCCAGGTAGCCCAGGGCGGTCTGGGCCGCGACCTCGTCGTAGACCTCCTCGGCGGTGACCCCACGCTCGGCGGCCTGCATGTCGAAGTAGACCTGCACGTTCGGTCCCCAGATGTAGCCGGGGTGCACGGCGTTGACCCGGATGCCGTGCTCGCCCAGCTCGAGGGCAAGAGTGCGGGTGGCAGTGGCCAACGCGCCCTTCGATGCCGCGTAGGCCCCGTAGGCCTTCTCGATGTTGTTGGTGGTGGACATCGTGTTGATCATCACGATGCGTCCGTCACCGGCGGCCTTCAGCGCCGGGATCGCCGCCTGCGTCATGGTGAGCGCACCGAAGAAGTTGACGTCCATGGCCCGGCGCCAGCGCTTCAGGTCGGCGTCCTCGAAGCGGGAGAAGTCACCACTGTGGAATGCGTTGTTCACCAGGATGTGCAACCCGCCGAGTCGGTCCACCGCCGTGGCGACCGCCACCTCGCACCGGTCACGATCGGTGACGTCGACCGAGACCACCTCCGCTCGCCGCCCGAGGGCGGTGACCAGCGCTGCCACCTGCTCGGACTCCTCGGTCTTGCGGGCGCACAGGACGACGTCGGCCCCCTCACGTGCGTAGGCGAGCGCGATCTCGCGCCCGAGCCCCGGGCCGACGCCCGCGATGATCGCGACCCGATCGTGCAACAGTCCCAATGTGTCCCCCGATGTGCTGATGGTCAGAGCTGCGTGGTCAGAAGATCGTGTAGCCGCCGTCGAAGACGACGCTGTCGCCGGTGTGGAAGTCGACCGACCGGTCACACAGGTAGGCGGCCAGGCTGCGGTAGTCGTCACCGGATGCCCAGCGTCGCACAGGGGTGCGCTTGGTCGTCACGTCTCGGAAGCGGTCGTCCTGGTAGCCGCCCTCGGCCATTTCGGTGCGGGTCCAGCCGGGCAACACCGCGTTGACGCGGATGTGGTGGCGAGCGAGACCGACCGCTGACGACCGCACGAGCCCGAGCAAACCGGCCTTCGACGCCGCGTAGTGCGGGTTGGCCGGTGCGCCGTGGACGGCCGAGGTCGACGAGATGCCGACCATGGCGCCGCCGTCGCCCTGCTCGATCATCTGGCGGGCGCAGTCACGCATGGTGAGGAAGGCGCCGTCGAGGTTCACGGACATGACCCGGCGCCACTCGGCGAGGCTGAGGTCCTGCAGCCGGCCGAGGCCGCTGGTCCCGGCGTTGGCCACACAGATGTCGATGCGGCCGAGGCCGTGCACGGTCTGGCGCACAGCGGCGGCGACGGAGTCCTCGTCGGCCACGTCGCACGCCACGGCGGCGGCACGCACCCCGTGGGCTTCGATGGCCTCGACCGCCGACGCCGACTTCGCTGCATCTCGTGCCCACACCGCCACCGACGCGCCCGCCACCGCACACCCCTCGGCGAAGCCGAGCCCGATGCCACCGTTGCCGCCGGTCACCACGGCGACCTGGCCGCTGAGATCGTGGTTCACGGTGCCGGGGGTTTCTGACCGGTGATGGTCCAGTACACCTGGCGGGCCATCGACACCTGCAGGTCCTTGGTCTTGATCCCCCAGAACTCGAACCCCATCTGGTGGTCGGACACGTGGGCCAGCATCGACACAACGACGCCGGCCTGAGCCATGGGGTCGACGCCCTTGGGCAGCTTGCCCTTCGAGGTGAAGTGGCGGACGATCTGGGCCAGCGAGGTGGCGATCTCGTTGAGGAGGCGCACCCGGATCTGGCGGAAGCGGTCGTCTCCCTGGGCAGTGGCGAGGTCGACCACCCGCAGCACCGACGAGTGCGCGCCCCAGAACCGGATGAAGCCCGCGACGAGCCGCTCGGCCGTCTCGTAACCGGCGGCGCCGGTCCACGGGCCCGCCGTGGCGATCTCGGCCAGTTCCCGCCCGTCCTCGGCGGCTTCCTGGGCCAGGAGCAGGATGGCCGCCTCGACGTCGGGGAAGTACTGGTAGAAGGTGGCCGGCGACGTTCCTGCCTCCCGCGCGATGTCGATCACCTTCAGCTCGCGGTACGAGGACGCCTGCAGCATGCGTTGGGTGTGCTCGAGCAGCTTCTGACGGGTGGCCAACCCCCGGCGGCCCGGCAACCGACCGTCGGCGGCCCGGAGGTCCTCGCCAGATTCGGCGGATCCATCGGAGTCGAGCGGGAAGACGTCGGCCATGGATCGCAGGCTACTGACGCTCCGTCAGGACGATCCTCATCGGCTCCCGCCTGACCAGCACGCCAGCACGGCGTCGACGGTGGTGACCGTGGCGAGGAGAGCGAGCGTGTTGTCGATGACCGCGTCGGCGTAGTCGGCCGGCACTCCGGCGACACCGTCGCGGGGCAGCACGAACTGGTAGCCCGCATTGACAGCGTCCATGACGAAGTTGGTCATGCCCACGTTGACCGAGACACCGACCCCGACGATCGTGGTCACGCCGAGGTTCCGCAGGATCGGGTCGAGGTCGGTCCCGGCCATGGGACCGAGGCCGTGCAGGCGCCGGAGCACGAGATCGGACTCCTCCACCCCGATCTCCGGGACGAGGGCGGCGGCCTCGGACCCGGGGAGCAGGCGTACGGGCGACTTGAGCACGCCGCCGAACAGGCGAGCGTTGTGGTTCGACCCGAGCCCATCCGGGCGACGCTCGGCCAGGCAATGCACCACGTCGACGCCGGAGGCACGCGCTGCGACCACCAGCCGGTTGACCGCCGGGAGCACGTCGACGGCCGCCTCTGCGAGCGCGGGCAGCGCCGAGTCGGGCCCCACGACGCCTCCCTGGAGCTCCTGGGTCACCACTGCGGTGTGGGCAGGATCGACCAGAGCTCGGAGATCGATGGGCACGGCCGGAGGGTATCTGACGATCCGTCAGGTAGTATCTGACACCGCGTCAGATCCTCTCTGTCCCCCTGGAGAACCGATGAGCCCTGCCTCGGAACACACCGCCGCCGACGGAACGCGCGATGTGCAGTCGGAGATCCCCCGCATCATCTCCGTCGATGATCACGTGATCGAACCTCCGCACGTGTGGCAGGATCGCCTGCCGGCGAAGTACCGCGACGTCGGTCCCCGGGTCGATCGCCGGGGGCTGGCGGGGATGAAGTACGTCGGCGGGCAGACCTACGAGCTCGACTGGGACGATGACGGCGACCCCTGCGACGTCTGGCTGTTCGAGGACACCGCCGTCCCGCTCCGGCGTCACATCGCGGCCGTCGGGTTCAGTCGTGACGAGATGACCGCATCGCCCATCACGTACGACGAGATGCGCGACGGCTGCTTCGATCCGAAGGCTCGCCTGGCCGACATGGACATGAACCACGTCGAGGCCTCGCTGTGCTTCCCGACCTTCCCGCGCTTCTGCGGCCAGACGTTCGCGGAAGCCGCCGACAAGGAGCTCGGCAAGCTGTGCGTCGAGGCGTACAACGACTGGATGGTCGACGAGTGGTGCGGCGACTCGGGCGGCCGCCTCATCCCTCTGACCATCGTCCCGTTGTGGGATCCCGAACTCGCCGCGGCCGAGGTCCGGCGCAACGCCGAGCGCGGCGTGCACGCCGTGTGCTTCTCCGAGATCCCGGCCAAGCTCGGTCTCCCCTCGATCCACACCGGCGAGTGGGAACCGTTCTTCGCCGCCTGCGAGGAATCGCAGATGACGATCAACATGCACATCGGCTCGTCGTCGCAGATGCCCTCCACCAGTGCCGATGCCCCTCCGGCAGTCGCCGTGTCGCTCAGCTTCAACAACGCCATGGCGTCGCTGTGCGACTTCCTCTTCTCCGGCGTGCTGGTCGACCATCCCGACCTCACTTTGGCCTACTCCGAAGGCCAGATCGGTTGGCTCCCGTACATCCTCGAGCGGGTCGATGACGTGTGGGAGGAGCACCGGGCCTGGGGCGGCGTGGCCGACCGCATCCCCGAGCCGCCCTCCAACTACTGGCACCGACAGATCTACGGCTGCTTCTTCCGGGACAAGCACGGCCTCGATTGCCTCGACATAATCGGCGAGGACAACGTCACCTTCGAGACCGACTACCCACACACCGACTCCACCTGGCCGCACACCAAGAAGGTGGCCGAGGAGCTCATGGCCCACCTCCCCCAGCCCACGGTCGACAAGATCGTGCGGGGCAACGCCATCAAGATGCTCCACCTCGATCTCGACACGTGACGCCCTAGATTCCGAGGCGATCCATGATCGCCGTCATCTCCCTCTTCGCCGTCGTGCTGGCTTCGATGCTGGTCACGCGCGTGGCGACGGTGATGCTCACCCTCACCGGTCTCTCGCGCCAGTCGGCCCGGTTCCAGGCCCGGTCGGCCTTCACCGGCGCCGGCTTCACCACGTCGGAGTCGGAATCTGTGGTCGACCACCCCGTCCGACGGCGCATCATCATGAGCCTGATGCTGCTGGGCAACGCCGGCATCGTCACCGGCCTCGCCTCGTTGCTCCTGTCGTTCAGCACTGCGGACTCGGGGAGCGACGCGTTCCTACGACTCTTCATGATCATCGCCTTCCTGTTCGTCCTGAACCGGTTGGCTGCGAGCAGCGTCGCCGACCGCGCCCTGTCCCGCCTGATCGAGCGGGCACTGCGACGCTTCACCGATCTCGACATCCGTGACTACGCCGGGCTGCTCCGCCTGACGGCCGACTGGGTGGTGGGCGAGATCATCGTCGAGCCCGGCGACTGGTTCAGCGGTCGCACCATCAGCGAGCTCCAGCTCCGCGACGAAGGTGTCCTCGTCCTCGGTATCGAGCGAGCCGGGCACCGCTACGTGGGTGCGCCCAACCCGAAGGCCCGCTTCCACGACGGCGACAAGGTCGTGCTCTACGGTCAACGGGACACGATCGGGCGGATCGACGCCCGCGATCGGACGGCCGACGGCGAGCTGGATTGGATCAGCAGCCAGATCGACTTCACCGAGAGCTATCTCGAGCAGCAACTCGAGGAGCAACAGCTGGAGGAGCTCAGCGCCCGAGAACGATCGCTCCGCGACGAGCTCCAGCTCCGCGCCGGGGAACGGGACGACGAGCTGGACCAAGGCGACGACCCACCGGCGGACCATCCCTGACGGTCCGTCAGGTCCCGTAGGGTGCCCGGCGTGACTTTCGCGACCAGCCGAGACCTTCGCGCCGGTCCCCGCGTCGAACCCCGCAACCGCTAGATGCTCCCCCAGGTGGTCGGCGAGGCCGCGGCGCGTTTCGGCGATCGGATCGCGTTCGTCGGCGCCGATGGCTCGACCGTCACCTACGCCGAGCTCCACCGGCGCGCCGAGCGGGCGGCGGCCGGCATGCATGCCGCAGGGCTGGGACCCGGCGACGTGATCTCGCTCCGGCTCCCGTCCGACATCCACTACGTGCTCGCCTACCTCGGCGCCGCCCGCATCGGGGCGATCACCGCCGGCATCAACCCCCACCTCGCCGTCGCCGAGCAGGCCGCCCTCGTCGACCTGGTCGGACCAGCGCTGGTGCTCGACGACATCAGCCAGCTCACGGCGCTGGAGGAAGCCGACCACGCAGCGCCCCCCATCGTCGGAGACGACCCCGACCGGGACGTCGCCATCGTCTTCACGTCGGGAACCACCGGCCTCCCGAAGGGGGCCGTGTTCACCAACCGCCAGCTCGCCGCTGTGACAGAGATCGACGTGCAGGGTCGTTGGGACGGCGGCGGCCACATGGTGGCGGCGACCCAGTTCGCGCACGTCGGGTTCATGACGAAGCTGGCGTGGTATCTGCGCCTCGGATCGACCATCCACATGCTGGATCGTTGGACGGCCGGGGAGGTCCTCCGCTTGGTGAGCGAGCACCGCATGCCCAGCATCGGCGGCGTGGCCCCCCAGATCGCCCTCATGGTCCGCGCGCCCGAGTCGCGGGAACTCGACTTCAGTGCGGTGCAGTCGATCATCGTCGGCGGCGGCGCTTCGTCGCCCGCCCTGGTGGCCGAGGCTCGGGAGCGGTTCGGCGCGGCCTACTCCATCCGATACTCCTCCACGGAGTGCGGCGGTTGCGGCACCGGTACCGCGCTCGACGCCGACGACGAGGAGGCCCTCCACACGGTCGGGCGGCCTCGTGCCGGAGTCGCGGTGGCGATCCGTGACGAGGACGGCCCGCTGCCCGAGGGGGAGATCGGCGAGGTGTGCCTGCGCTCCGACGCAGTGATGGACCGGTACTGGAACGACCCCGCAGCCACCGCTGCCACCATCCGCGAGGGGTGGCTCCGCACGGGCGATCTCGGCTACCTCGACGATCGGGCACTCCTGCGCCTCGCCGGCCGCTCCAAGGAGATGTACATCCGTGGCGGCTACAACGTGTACCCGATGGAGGTGGAGACGGCTTTGGCCGACCACCCTGCCGTGGCCGACGTGGCGGTCATCGGCGTGCCGG
>JBPPNA010000231.1:0-13945 GCA_051306355.1 Acidimicrobiales bacterium
TCGACCACCGGTACCGTCAGACTCGATGAACGCTCACCACCGCCGCTGTCGCACCCGCCCGGCGTGCCGCGGGCATCGTCCTGACTGCCGTCGCCGCCCGGTCGGTCGCCCCCCGGTGTCCCGGGTCCGGCCCCGCAGTCGCCCCACCTCCACCCCCTGACCGCGCCGGCGCGAGCCCGCCGGACACGATGTTCCGCAGCGCCTGCCAGATCGGGAAATGTTCCGCAGCGCCGGCCAGATCGTCTGGAGGGCGCCTGTCAGATCGCGAAGGTCTAGAGGGCGGCGGCGACGGCGCGGGTGTCGACGGGGCCGACGGCGGCCACCGACCGGGGGGCGCCCAGCAGGCGCCGGAGCAAACCGTCGACGTCGTCGGCGGTGACGGCCCGGACCCGATCGAGTTGCTCGTCGATGCTGGTGACGGAGCCCGTCGACAGCAGCATCCGACCGAGTCGGGCCATGCGGCTGCCCGAGTCCTCGAGGCCGAGCTCGGTGGCACCGCACAGGTAGCCGATGGCCACCCGCAGCTCCTCGTCCGTGACGCCGGCGTCGACGATGGCGGCGAGCTCGACCTCGAGCGCCTCGAGCAGCTCGGCCGACCGGCCCGGTGAGGTGCCGGCGTAGACGCCGAGGAGCCCGGCGTCGGAGTACGACCCCACCCATGAGTACACCGAATAGGCCAGGCCCCGGTCTTCCCGGATGGTCTGGAACAGGCGGGACGACGACCCGCCGCCGAGGATCTGGTTGGCGACGTGGAGCGCGTAACGGTCCTCGTCCCGGTGGGACAGGCCGCGCCACCCGAGCACGAGGTGGACCTGTTCACCGTCGCGCGCGTGCGTGGTGAGGGGCACCACGTCGGGCGTGGGTGCGCTCCGCTCGGGACGGGCGCCGCCGGCGGGGAGATCGAGGTGGGCGGCAACCGCTTCGCAGTACTCGTCGTGGTCCACCAGACCGGCGGCGGCCACCACGAGGTTGGCCGGACGGTAGTGCTCGTCGAAGAACTCGACGATGTCGTCGCGTCGCATGGCCCGGACCGTGTCGGCGTCGCCCAGGACCTCGCGACCGAGCGGGTGATCGGGGTAGATCCCCTCCATCGAGAGCAAGTGCACCCGGTCGTCGGGCGTGTCGAGGGCGGCCCACAGCTCCTCGAGGATGACCTCACGCTCGGCGTCGATCTCGTGGGGTCGCAGCGCCGGGGCGGAGAGGATGTCGCCGATCAGCTCGATGCCGAGACGCCACTGCGAGGCGGGCAGCCGGGTGTGGAAGGCGGTGTGCTCGCGTGACGTGAAGGCGTTGAGGTCGCCACCGACGGCGTCGATCGACTCGGCGATGGCCCGGGCCGATCGGGTCTCGGTGCCCTTGAAGAACAAGTGCTCGAGGAAGTGGCTGGCGCCGGCCACGCCGGGGGCCTCGTCTCGTCCGCCCACGCCCACCCACACGCCGGTGGTGACCGAACGGGCGCTGGGCATGGCGTCGGTGACGACCCGGATGCCGTTGTCGAGGGCCGTGATGCGGGGTTCGGGGCTGGCCATGGGTGCGTCACTCATTGCGCTCGTGGGGGGAACGACGGACCCCCGCCCCCGGAGATCCGGGAGCGGGGGTCGACGTCAGGAGCTCGGGATCAGATGACCCCGTCTCGGAGTGCTCAGCGGCGCCGGCCGCGGCCTCGGCCGCCGCCACCACCACTGGGCTTGTTATCGGGACCGAGGTCACCGAACTCGTCCTTCAGCTCCTCGTCGAAGGCGGCCTCGAAGGACACGAACTCGGAGCTGGGATCGGCGTCCGGAGAGGTGTTCTCCTGCGCCTTGCCCGAGTCACGACCCGAATCACGACCCGAATCACGGCCGGAATCACGGTCGGAGTCACGACCGCCACGGCCGGAGCCGCCCCGGCCGGAATCCCGATCGCGTCCGCCACGGCCACCGCCGTCGCTGGAGCGGCCCCGCTCGGAGCGACCGCCACCGGAGTCACCATCACCGTCGTCGGCGGGCTCGGAAGCCATGGACAGCGAGACCTTGCCGTTGGGGTCGATGTCGTCGACCCGCACCTCGACCTCCTGACCGAGCTCGAGCTCGTCCTCGACCTTGTCGATGCGGCGCTTGCCCCCGATCTTGGAGATGTGGAGCAGGCCGTCGCGGCCGGGGAGGATGTTGACGAAGGCGCCGAACTTGGTGATGTTGACCACCCGGCCCATGTAGATCTCGCCGATGCCGGCCGCAGGCGGGTTGACGATGAGCTCGATCTGACGACGAGCCTCCTCGACGGCTGCCTTGTCGGTGCCACCGATGGTGACCGTACCGATGGAACCGTCGTCGTCGACGCCGATGTCGGCGCCGGTCTCGGCCTGGATCTGGTTGATCATCTTGCCCTTGGGACCGATGACCTCACCGATCTTGTCGATGGGGATCTCGAAGCTGATGATCTTGGGGGCGGAGCCCTGCACGTCGTCACGCGGCTCGGCGATGCACTCGTCCATGATGTCGAGGATCGTGTTCCGGGCGTCCTTGGCCTGGGCCAGTGCCTCGGCCAGGACGTCGGCGGGAAGGCCGTCGATCTTGGTGTCGAGCTGGAGGGCCGTGATGAACTCACGGGTCCCGGCGACCTTGAAGTCCATGTCGCCGAAGGCGTCCTCGGCACCGAGGATGTCGGTGAGGGTGGTGTACTTGCCGTCGGCGTAGACGAGGCCCATGGCGATGCCGGCGACGGCGGCCTTGATGGGTACACCGCCGTCCATGAGCGAGAGTGACGACGAGCAGACCGACGCCATCGAGGTGGAGCCGTTGGAGGCCAGCACCTCGGAGACGAGGCGGAACGTGTAGGGCCACTCCTCCATGTTGGGGATGACCGGCAGCAGGGCCCGCTCGGCGAGGAGGCCGTGGCCCACCTCGCGGCGCTTGGGGCTGCCCACGCGGCCGGTCTCGCCGTTGGCGTGCGGCGGCATGTTGTAGTGGTGCATGTACCGCTTCTTCTCCTGCGGCCCGAGGTTGTCGAGCAGCTGGTCCATCTTCGGCATGCCCAGGGTCATCACGTTGAGGACCTGGGTCTCGCCTCGCTGGAACAGGGAAGAGCCGTGGGAGGTGTCGAGGATGCCGACCTCGGCGGTGACCTCGCGCAGGTCGGCCGGGCCACGTCCGTCGATGCGGAGGCCCTCGTTGACGATCCGGGAGCGGATGACGCTCTTGAGGACGGCCTTGATGGCGCCGCCGATCTCCTTCTCGCGACCAGCGAACTCCTCGGCCAGCTCCTCGCGAAGGGTGGCCTTGAGCTCGCGCTCGGCGGCCTCGCGCTCGGCCTTGACGGCGATGGAGCCGACCTCGCGGAGGCGGTCGGAACCGACCTCGGCCACGCGGTCGTAGACGTCCTGTTCGTAGTCGACGGCCGGCGTGAACTCGATGGCCGGGCGGGCGCCGTACTCCTCGACCAGCTTGCGCTGGGCGTCGATGGAGTCCTTGATGGACGCCTTGGCGTCCTCGAGACCGGCGACGATGGCCTCTTCGGTGACGAAGGGGGCGCCGTCCTGGTAGTGGTCCCAGGCCCGCTCGGTGCCGTTGGCCTCGACCATCATGATGGCGATGGAGCCGTCCTCGGCCTCACGGCCGGCGACCACGAGGTCGAAGGTGGATTCCTCGATCTCGTCGTGCTCGGGATGCGGGACCCACTCGCCGTCGGTGTCGTAGGCCATCCGGACGGCGCCGATGGGGCCGTCGAAGGGGAGGCCGCTCAGCATCAGGGCGGCAGATGCGCCGTTGATGGTGAGGACGTCGTAGGGGTTGCGGTTGTCGGAGCCCATGATCGTGGACACGATCTGGGTCTCGTTGCGATAGCCGTCGGGGAAGCTGGGCCGCAGCGGGCGGTCCGTGAGGCGGCAGGTGAGGATGGCGAGATCCGTGGGCCGACCCTCACGCCGGAAGAACGAGCCGGGGATGCGTCCCGCGGCGTACATGCGCTCCTCGACGTCGACCGTCAAGGGGAAGAAGTCCATGCCTTCACGGGCGGACTTGGCCCCGTTGGCCGTGACGAGCGTCTTGGTCCCGCCGATGCTGGTCAGGACGGCGCCCTGGCTCTGCTGGGCGAGCTTGCCGGTCTCGAAGGTGAGCGCCTTGTCGGTGCCCGGGATCGGCGCGGAAACCCGTGTGGGTTCGGTGGTCATGTGGGATGTCTCCTGTGGGGCCCTGCCCGGCCGCCCCCTCGGGCGGTTTCGGCGGTGGGGCCGGTTCGAGGTGACAGGGCCAGTTCCCAGTCGGCGCACCCCGGATCTTCCGGAGATCGGCGACTGGCAGCTGACCGAATGAGGCTGTCACCAGGTGTTTACGAGACCCTCAGCGGCGCAGTCCGTGCGTTGCGATGATCGTTCGGTAGCGCTCGACGTCGTTCTTGCGGACGTAGTCGAGGAGCCGCCGGCGACGACCGACCAGCTTGAGCAGGCCGCGTCGGGTGTGATGATCCTTCTTGTGTGTCGAGAGGTGCTCGTTGAGGTGGGCGATGCGCTTCGTGAGAAGTGCGATCTGGACCTCGGGCGAGCCGGTATCGGTGTCGTGCAGACGGCTCTCGGCGATGATGCCGGACTTCTGCGCATCGATCTGTTCTGACATACGTGAAAGGACCTCGGTGTTCGGTGGGTATGGGACCCAGCTGCCCCGACCGTGTGAGTACGAGAGGGGGAAGCGGTACGACCTCGGGCGCCCTGCACGCGGCAGGGTCGGCACGGAGCCAGATGTCACCCTACCAGGGACGACACGGCCAGCGGCCAATCAGCGGGTCGGCGGTCGCGACGGTTTGACGGAGTAGGCGTAGGACGGTTTGCGCCGCCGCGCCGGGAGCCGGGCGAACTCGAGTGGTGGGGTCATGGCGCGGATGGCGGCGTGAGGCTCGTAGGCCTTCTCCTCGACCTCGGCCAGCGTGGCCTCGTCGGGGTCGAGCCCGAGGTCACGGACTGCGTCGCGGTAGGCCTCGCCGAGGGGACCTTGCAGCAGTTCGGCCACGATTGCGGGCAGGGTCTCGGGGTCGCGCAGGGGCCAGCAGTGATTGGCCCCGTCGATGATGACGAACTCGCCGTGGCTGCGGTTGGCGGCGTCCTTGGCCGTCTGGAACGGCACGGCGAAGTCGCGGGTGCCATGGATGGCCACCACGGGGATCTGCTCCTGGGCGAGGCGCTGCAGCATCCACCGGCTGCCCCGGCTGCGCAGGATCGACACGGCGGGACCGAGCAGGCGCCACGGCCGGGTGACGTGGCCCACCAGGGTGGGGAGGAACAGCCGGCCCAGCTTGAGGGCCTGCTCGGGGTTCTTGAGCACGGGCGGCGTGGTCATGGCGTCCAGGGCGAGGAGGATGACGACGCCCGCCATGGCCGGGGGGAAGATGCGTCCGACGTTGACCATGCGGTCCCAGGTGTCGCCCACGATGGCGTCGATGAGGAGGACGCCGAGGGCCCGTTCGGGCTGGTTGGCGCACAGCTGGACGACCACCCGGCCGCCCATGGAGTGGCCGGCGAAGAACGCCCGCGTGATGCCCAGTTCGTCGAGGACCCGGCCGAGCAGGTCGGCGTAGTCGGCGAAGTTGGCGCCACCGGAGGGCAGGCCCTGGGTGCTGCCGTGGTTGGCGGTGTCGATGGCGATGACCTTGAAGCCCATCGACACCAGGCGCGACAGGGTCTGGGCGTAGAGGAACCCCTCGGCGGTGAAGCCGTGCACCATGACGAGCGGAATGCCCACACCGGAGACGGCAACGCCCACCTGGTGGCCGTCGGTGAGGGTGAACACGTGCCGGGACAGCCGGGGGGCAGCGACGACGCCTCGTTCCGGCGCGCCGTCGGCCTCGGGACCGACGATGGGGGTCTCGGCTTCGGGGAGCAGCGCGAGCAGGGTGCGGGTGGCGAGGTCCGCGCCCTCGGCGGGCGACAGCTCGACATCGTCCCGCCGGATGGGGATGACGACGGCGTCGTCGGGCAGTGCCTCCTGGGCCTGCGTCATCCCGACAATCCCACGCGTTTCACGACATCGAGTATGCCAGTACCGCCTCCCCGAACCATTGACCCTCGGGTCAACCCCTCGGCGATCTGGCAGGTGGTGCGGAACAGGGCCCGTTCGCCAGGTCCTCGTCGCCCCCCGGGGTTTCCGTGTTCCCTGTTCGACGGCCGTAGCCTCAAGGACGTGCAGATCGTTCGCGACACCACGGCCTGCCCCGACCTGGGGCCGGGAGCAGCGGTCACCATCGGCGCCTACGACGGGCTCCACCTCGGCCACCGCGCCGTCATCGAGCGGGTCAAGGGCATTGCCACCGAGCGCAGGCTCTCCTCGGCCGTGGTCACCTTCGATCGTCACCCCGCATCGGTGGTCCGGCCCGAGTCGGCACCGAAGCTGCTGTGCGATCTCGACCAGAAGCTCGAGTTGCTCGAGTCCACCGGCGTCGATCTCACCGTCGTGATCCACTTCGACGAGGCGCGGGCGTCGGAGACCGCCGACGACTTCGTGGAGACGGTCCTGGTCGGCTGCCTCCAGGCCCGGGCCATCGTGGTCGGCGAGGACTTCCACTTCGGCAAGAACCGCTCCGGCAACGTCAAACTCCTCCGGGATCTCGGCCCCGAGGCCGGCTTCGACGTCCTCGGCATGGAGCTGGTCGACACGTCGGGAGCGCCGGCCGGACCGGACGATCGGGTGTCGTCGACGGCCATCCGGCTGGCCCTCGTCGCCGGCGACCTCGACGCCGCCACCGCCATGCTCGGGCGCCACCACGAGGTGCGGGGCATCGTGGCCCACGGCGACGCCCGTGGCCGCGACCTCGGCTTCCCCACCGCCAACGTGTCGGTCCCCGGCTCGATCCTGCTGCCGAGCGACGGCATCTACGCCGGCTGGTTCCGTCGCGCCGACGGGTCCGTCCATCCCACGGCCATCTCCCTCGGCCGTCGCCCCACCTTCTACGAGACCGCTGACGCCAGCCTCCTCGAGGCCCACCTGCTGGACTTCGAGGGCGACCTCTACGACGAGGCCGTCGCCGTCCAGTTCGTGCAGCGCCTGCGCGGCGAGGCGAAGTTCGACTCCGTCGACGAGCTCATCGTGCAGATGGCCGCCGACTGCGACGACGCTCGCGCCGCCCTCGCCCACTCCCGCAATCCGGCAGGCGGTGCGTGACGCGTTCCGCAGCGCCTGCCAGTTCGTGGAGGGGGGCTACAACGAATCGCGGACGCTGAGCACGGCCGGTCCGAGGATGACCACGAACAGTGACGGCAGGATGCAGAACACCAGGGGGAACACGATCTTCACGGGGAGTGAGGCCGCCTTCTCCTCGACCCGCGCCCGGCGCTTCTCCCGCAGCTCCTGGGACTGGACCTTGAGCACCCGGGCGATGGGGAGGCCGTGCTTGGTCGACTGGCGGACGGCGACGACGAACTGACGCAGGTCGGGGACATCGGTGCGGGCCACCATGCGGTCCAGCGCCTCCTGCCGACCCACCCCGACCTGGAGGTCTTGGAGGACCCGCTTGAACTCGTCGGCCAGCGGACCACCGCGACCCTCGGCGGAACGGGCCATGGCGGCATCGAACCCGAGGCCGGCCTCGACGCTGACGGTGAGCTGGTCGATGACGTCGGGCAGCTGGCGTTCGATCATCCCCTGGCGTTCGCCGACCTTGCGGTTGAGCCAGGCGTTGGGGGCGAGGTAGCCGATGACCACGGCGATGAGGGCCACGAGCACGGAGTTGCGGTCGGCGCCGCCGCTGAGCATGGCGAAGGCCAGGGCCACACCGATGGCGAGGGAGAGCACGCGGACGACGAGGATCCGCTCCACGGTCCAGCCCTTGTCCCACAGGCCGGCGAGCTCGAGCTTGCGCTGGATCCGGTTGGCGGCCTCGCTGCCCGTGAAGCCCCGGGCCCCGCTGGCGACGGAGTCGAAGAAGGGGTCGAGCAGGCGGGTGCGGGCCGAGGCGCTGAGGGCGATCTGGCGGCTGTCGCCGACGCGGCCGCCCCGGGCCAGGTTGGTCTGGATGGTGTCGACCGAGCGCTCACCGAAGAGGGCCCAGGCCAGGACGAGGACGGATCCGGCCAGCAGGGCAGCGCCGAAGTACACGTAGATGGGCATGCCTACAACTCCACGTCGATCAGCTTCTTGAGCCAGAGGGCACCGGTCACCAACAGCGTCACGGCGAAGGCCAGCATGATCTGGCCACCGGTGCGGGAGAACAGGGGTCGCATGTAGTCCGGGTTGGACGAGAACAGGATGAGCGCCATGACCAGGGGCATGGCGCCGAGCACGATGGCGGAGAG
The DNA here is from genome assembly GCA_051306355.1 of Acidimicrobiales bacterium. Classification (GTDB taxonomy): domain Bacteria; phylum Actinomycetota; class Acidimicrobiia; order Acidimicrobiales; family Salinilacustritrichaceae; genus Salinilacustrithrix. The sequence continues at coordinate 8,255 of JBPPNA010000231.1, forward strand.
ACGTCCCTCCGCGGTGAGCGCACTGATCTGGCGGCGCAGCTTGGTTCGGGCCCGGATGGTCTCGGCCACCTGATCGAGGATCTGGGCCAGATCGCCACCCACCTGGTGGTGGATGCGGATGGCGTCGACCACCCACTCGAAGTCCTCGTTCTGCACCCGCTTGGCGATGCTGGTGAGGGAGTCCTCCATGGTGCGACCGAGGCGGGTCTCGAGAATGGCCCGCTGGAACTCGACGGCGATGGGCGCTTCCATCTCCTGGGCCACGTTGTCGATGGCGGCACCGATGCCGAAGCCCGACCGCAGCGCGCCGGCCATGAGCATCAGCGTGTCGCCCAGCTGTTCCCCGAACTTGGCGTTGCGCCGGCGGGCCATGATGCGCAGGAAGGTCGGTGCACCGAGGACGGGGACGAAGATGCCGATGGCGATGCCGACGGGGCCCAACAGGAGGTAGAGGACGAAGGCGGCGACGACGGCGACACCGAAGACGACGGCCACGAACTCGCCGGCCCGCATGACGATGCCCGCCCGGTCCAGGCTGGCGTCGATGACGCCGCTCTGCTCGGAGCGCTCGACCGCTCGGGCACCGATGCGCGTGGCCGTCTCCCGGACCGAGGCGACGATGCGCTCGCCCGCGCCGGCGCCGGGTGCCACGGCCCGGTCGCTCTTGAGTGATCGGCGGACGGGTCGGCTGCCCGGTTCGGGCCACAGGAAGTAGGCGGTGCCTCCGATGGCGACGGCGATGAGCAGCGCGCCCAGCCACAGGGCCCAGCCCTGCTCGAGCGGACCGGGGTCGCGCTCGACGACGAGTCGCCCGATATCGGCTTGGGCCACCTCGGTGGTGGTGGGCGAGGCGGTGCCGCTGCGCGCCGGGAGGGCGATCTCGACCGCGTCGGAGTCGCCGGTGGAGGCCACGGTGACCGCGAAGGTTGCGGTGGGGTCCGGGGTGGTGGACTCGAACACGAGCTCGAACTGGTTGGAGATGCGCTGGCCGAGATCCACGTAGGCGCCGGCGAGGGCGTCGGGATCGCTGGCGGGGACGACCTGGCCACCGGAGGCGACGGCCAGCCGGTCGAGGGCGGCTTCGTCGATGCCCTCGGTCTGCAGGGAGATGGCCACGAAGTCGGTGTCGGCACCGCCGAGTGCACCCTCGACGGACTCGATGTCGGCGGAGGAGGACGTGTCGGCGCCGTCGCTCAGGACGACGATGGCGGACCGGTCCGAACCGCTCACCTGTTCGACGGCCACGTTGATGCCGTCGTAGAGGGCGGTGCCTTCGCCTTCGGTCAGGCCTTCGACGGCGGCGCGGCTCTCGTCGCGGTTGTCGGTCAGGCCGGAGACGACCTCGACCTCGGTCTCGAAGCTGACGACCGCGGTGCGGGCGGCGGCGGGGAGCTCGTCGAGGAACTCGAGGGCGGCGTCCTTGGCCTGGTCGAGGGGACCGCCGGCCATGGAACCGGAGACGTCGATGACGAGGACGACGTCGATGGCCTGCTCCGAGAGGGAGACGACCTCGGCCTGGACCGGTTCGCCGTTCTCGGTGACCTGGATCTCGGCGGGGTCGAGGGAGCCAGCTGCATCGCCCGACGCTGCCATCGACAGTCTGACCGTCGGGAAGTCGGAGAGATCGGTGCCCACGATGTCGACCGGCGCCACGGCCTGGGCGGCGACCGACGCTCCCCCACCGAGGCCTCCGACGAGGACGGCGACGACGGCGACTGCGATGACGAGCGCGCGCCGGCGCACTCCCCCGGTCACTTGCCCCTCCGGTTGACCGCGATGGAGTCCTTCACGATGTGCGATCCCGAGAACAGCTCACCCGGGAGCTTGAACCCCTGGTCGGCAAGACGATCCGAGAAGTTGGGACGGATGCCGGTGGGCTGGGGCAGGCCCCGGAACCGACCTTCTTCATCGATGCCGGCGGAGAAGTCGAAGTCGAACAGCGAGTTGGCCGTGATGGTTTCGTCCTCCATGCCCACGACCTCCAGCACCTGCGTGATGCGCCGGGAGCCGTCACGCAGTCGGCTGATGTGGACGATGAGGTCGAGGGCACTGGCGATCTGCTCACGGATGGCCCGCATCGGTAGGTCGAGGCCTGCCATGAGGACCATGGTCTCCATGCGGGACAGGGCGTCGCGGGGGGTGTTGGCGTGCAGCGTGCCCAGCGACCCCTCGTGGCCGGTGTTCATGGCCTGGAGCATGTCGAGGGCCTCGCCGCCACGACACTCGCCGACGATGATGCGATCGGGACGCATGCGCAGGGAGTTGCGGACCAGGTCGCGGATGGTGATCTCGCCCCGACCCTCGATGTTCTGCGGCCGGGACTCGAGACGGACCACGTGGCGCTGGCTGAGCTGGAGCTCGACCGCGTCCTCGATGGTGACGATGCGCTCGCCGGTGGGGATGAAGTTCGACAGCACATTGAGCGCGTCGTCTTGCCGGTACCGGTACCGCCGCTGATCAGGATGTTGAGCTTGCCCTCGACGCAGGTCGAGAGGAAGTCCATCAACACGTCGGTGGCCGAGCCGGTGGCGATGTAGTCGTTGGGCCCGAGCAGGAGCTTGGAGAACTTCCGGATGGTGAGGGTGGGGCCGTCGACGGCCAGGGGCGGGATCACCGCGTTGACGCGGGAGCCGTCGGGGAGGCGGGCGTCGACCATGGGCGACGCCTCGTCGATGCGCCGGCCGATGGCGCTGACGATGCGGTCGATGACCCGGCGCAGCGATGCCTCGTCTGGGAACGAGTTGCCCGTGTCCTCGAGGAGGCCGCGGCGCTCCACCCAGATCCCGTCGGTGTTGTTGGCCATGATCTCGGTGACTTCGTCGTCCTCGAGATACGCCGTGACCGGGCCGTAGCCGATGACGTCGGCGCTGATCTCCTCGACCAGGCGGGCCTTCTCCGCCGCCGAAAGCGCGGTGTCGCCCGTGTCCATGATCTCGGCGAGGGTCTCGCGAGCCATGTCCAGGAGCTGCTCGTCGGAGAGCTCGACCATGTTGGGCCGCTCGGCGATGCGCTCCATGAGCAACGCCGAGACCGAGTGCTTGATGGCGGCATACGGATCAGATCGGTGCTCGACGTCGGATGCCGGCCGCCCGGAATCTGTTGGACCGTCCGCCTGCTTGAGCCGGTCGCCGAGTTTCATCTAGCCACGCCTCCGCAGGATTCCGCCGGACCGGCGGGCTTGGTCCTGCTCGTCGTCTTCGAGCGGGAGGAAGCGGTCGACGAGCTTCCACATCGGACCGACGGCGGGCGAGTTCTCGTTGCTGCCCTCGAGCACCGGGGTGCCCTGGTTCATCGAGATGGGCAGGGAGCGGTGGCTGGGGACCAGCACGTCGGGCTCCATGCCGATGGTGGCGGCGATGTCGGAGATCTCGAGACCGACCTTGGCGTCAGACCGGTTGAGCACGAAATGCCGGGTCTGCTTCGTCATGCCGATACGGTCGAGGGCGTCGATGGTCTTGTGCAGACCACGCACGCTGGCCACATCAGTGGCCGCCACGAACACGAGATCGGTGGCGTGGTCCATCACCGTGAGTGTGCGCTCACCCAGGCCCGGGTCGGTGTCGAGCACCACGAAGCGGAACTCGTGGTGTAGGAGCGAGACCGCCTTGGCGAAGGCCTGGGCGGTGATCTCGTCGGCCACACCGGGCACATCGGGGGCGCAGAGGGCGAACAGGCCCGAGCGGTGGGGCGTGAGGTGGACCTTGACCTCGGTGGCGTCCTGGAGCCCGCCGGCGATGGCGTCGCGGATGTTGGTCTCGGCCAGGAGGCGCAGCGCGTTGGAGACGTCGCCGAACTGGAGGTCGGCATCGACGAGCACGACCTGCTTCGGAGCCCGCATGGCGAGCCCCACGGCCAGGTTGGAGGCGATGGTCGTCTTGCCGGCGCCGCCCTTGGGCGACATCACCATGATGAGACGGTTCTTGGTCTCGCCTTCGGCGTAGCGCTGGGCTTGACGACGGTCGGCGACCTCGAGGGCCCGCTTCACCGACTCCCGCACCCGGTCGTCGTCGGCACCCGGGGGGAGGATGTCGCGGACGCCGGCCTGCATGGCGCCGGCCACGGTGTCGGCGTCGGCCGGGGCGTGGATCACGAGCGTCACGTCAGGGCGATGGTCGTCGAACTCCTGGGCGATGCGGATCGCGGCGGCGACGTCGCCGGTGCCGTCGATGATGACCACCGACAGCCCTTGGGTGTCGGCACGCGAGCCCGTGCTGAGTGGAACGGTGCGGACCGAGACGACGTCACCGACCGCGTTCCGGACGGTGTCCTCGAGTGTCTCGGAGTCCGAGAGGACGAGAATGCTCATCCGACTGGGGCCTCCGGGTTGATGATGTTCTCGACGCTGATGCCCTCGCTGGTCACCAGCGCATCGCCGTTGTGCACGGCCATGTGGAGGTTGGCGTTGAGGGACTGGGCGTCACGGACGTAGAGGAGGCGCTCGGTGTCCGGACCGTTCAGGGCCACGGTGACGAGCACCGACCCGGCCGCGGGCGCGACGCGCTCGGTGTCGGTCTGGGCCTGGCTCGCAGCCTCGGGGAGCGGGTTGCCCTGCACGTTGGTGACCAGGGCCTGCTGCACGATGATCTTGGTGAGGGTGAGTCCCTGCTGCGGGGTACCGGTGGCCGGATCGACCGGGGCTCCCCCGAGCGGATCCTGCGTGAAGGGGATGAAGTCCTCGCGAGGGCCGTTGACGATGAAGGCGACGGTGTCGCCCGGCGTGGGAACGCCACCGACGAACTGCTCCTGCGACATGGCGACGGTGACCTCGAGGAGGCCCTCGGGCACCTCGACCGAACCCCGACGAGCGGAGAAGTTGTCCGGCTGCACGAAGCGGCCGGCCAGCAAGGTCTCGCCGGCGAGGATGTCGACGGCGGTGACCTGACCCGTGACCTGCACGAGGTCGGAGACGACGCCGGCAGGGGCGATCTTCTCCGGGATCTCTTCGCTCTCGACCAGCTCGGGGATCTCGGCCACCGGCGTGCCGGCGGGGATCTGTTGACTGGCCACGAGGACGGGGACGAGCTCCTCACCTTCGAGTGCTCTGTCCTCTGCTCCTTGCACGAACGCCACCAGGACGATCGTTCCGATGATCGCCATGACAACCGCCGCGGCGACGCCCACCACTTTTTTGTTCACGTTGTTCCTCTCCCGCTACAGGGTCTCGTTGTCAGAGTTTCCCGCAAATCCAGATGCAAGTGGTGTATCGGCGCGCGCCCCCTGCATCTGAAGGCTTCCCTCAGGACAGAGTGAAACTTATCGATGTCTGGACCGCGCCGTTCACGAGGACCTCGGCGGTGTACTGGCCGACCGACCAAGTGAACCCGTTCTTCGAGAACGACGTCGAGTACCGCGCCGGAGATGCCGAGTAGGTGTACGAGTCGGCCGAGATCGTCGTCGGTCCGGACTGTTGGATTATCCTGATCGTGAGACCGGTGCATGGGCCCGCCGCCACCGTCGCGGTCACCGTGAGGTCGACCTCCAGGTTGTTCGAGGCGCCCTTGCCCCGCTCGGGAGTGGGGGAGAACGTCGGGGGGGCTGTCACCTGACAGACCGGACGCGTCGTCGTGGTCGAGGTGGTGGTCGAGGTCGAGGTGGTGGTCGACGTCGTCGGAGTGGTGGTCGAGGTCGACGTCGTCGAGGTGGTGCTCGATGCCGGGGGCGCCGTGCTCGATGTCGAGCTCACGGCCCTGT
>JBPPNA010000233.1:0-14406 GCA_051306355.1 Acidimicrobiales bacterium
CCCTCGACGAGGTCCATGTCCATGCCGAAGGTCTGGCTCTCCTCGACGGTGATGACGCCGTCCTTGCCGACCTTGTCGATGGCCTCGGAGATGGTGCGACCGATCTCCTCGTCAGCCGACGAGATGCCGGCGACCTGGGCGATCTGCTCCTTGCCCTCGACCTCCACGGCCTGCTCCCGGATGGAGTCCACGGCGGCCTCGGTGGCCTGCTCGATGCCCTTCTTCAGCGACATCGGGTTGGCGCCCGCGGCCACGTTGCGCAGGCCCTCGCGGACCATCGACCATGCGAGCACGGTGGCGGTGGTGGTGCCGTCGCCAGCCACGTCGTCGGTCTTCTTGGCGACCTCCTTGACGAGCTCGGCGCCGATCCGCACGTAGGGATCCTCGAGCTCGATCTCCTTGGCGATGGAGACACCATCGTTGGTGATCGTGGGGGCGCCCCACTTCTTGTCGAGAACGACGTTGCGGCCCTTCGGGCCGAGGGTGACGCGGACGGCGTCGGCGAGCTTGTTCATGCCCGCTTCCAGTGCTCGACGTGCTTCGGTGTCGAACGCGATCATCTTGGCCATCGGTTGCAGTGCCTCCTGGTACAGGCGGGGAGAACGAATTAGCAGTCTCAGGGGGAGACTGCCAACAGCCAATCACCTCAGATCAGCACTCGCAAGCTGCGACTGCCAAAAGGAGAGGACGAATGCGAAGCATTCGTCACGAGCCCGGAGGTCGCTTTGCGACCGTAGGGGTCGCGCCGCCGGCCACGGCGGGGATGATGGCGACGGTCTCACCGTCGGGGACCTTGGTGTCGAGGCCATCGAGGAAGCGCACGTCGTCGTCAGCGACGAAGACGTTCACGAACTTGCGCAGGTTGCCATCGTCGTCGAGGAGGCGGTCGCGGAAACCGGGATGGGCGTCGTCGAGCGCCGTCAGGACCTCACCCACGGTGTCGCCGTCGACGGCGATCTCGGAGCTGCCGCCGGCCAACGGACGCAGGGTGGTGGGGATGCGGATGGTCACGCTCATGGCGAAGGGGTACCTCTGGCTCGATGAACAGGCGGACTCCCGATGGTAACGGGCGGTGCGCCGGCCAGGTTGCCGGTCGTGTCACCGTCCGGCGACACTCCCCGGGTGTCGTTCCACCGAAGCACCCACGAGGCGTACCGGCTCGAGGAGCTGGTCGACGCCAAGGGCGACCACACCATCTCGGTGTGCTTACCGGCCCGGGACGAGGCCACCACCGTGGGTCGCATCGTCGAGACCATCCGCACCGAGCTCATGGCGACGACGTCGGGCAGGGACGCCCTCGTCGACGAGATCATCGTGGTCGACGACCACTCCGAGGACGCCACCGCCGACGTGGCCGGCGCAGCGGGGGCCACCGTCGTCGACGCCCGCACCACCCTGCCCGAGGCGTCCGGCCCCGGGAAGGGCCAGGCGCTGTGGAAGTCGCTCCACGAGAGCTCCGGCGACATCGTGCTGTGGTGCGACGCCGACATCGACCACTTCGGTGCCCACTTCGTGATCGGCCTCGCCGGCCCCCTGCTCACCCGGCCCGAGATCTCCTTCGTCAAGGGCACATACCGGCGGCCGCTGATCGACGGCGACGGAGGTGGCCGCGTGACCGAGTTGGTGGCCCGCCCGGTGCTGGCCAGCCTCTTTCCGGAGGTGGCGTCGATCGGCCAACCCCTCTCCGGCGAGTACGGCGGTCGCCGCCGGCTGCTCGAACACCTGCCCTTCATCGACGGCTACGGCGTCGACATCGGCCTGCTCATCGACGCCGTTCGTCTCGTCGGCACCGAGGGCATCGCCGAGGTCGACCTCGGCGAGCGTCGGCACCGCAACCGGACGCTCGACGAACTCGGTCCACAGGCCACGGCAGTGCTCCGGGCCGCCCTGAGCCGGGCCGGTCTCGACACTGACGTCTCGGTGGCGCTGCGCCGGCCCGGACGTGAGGCACTGCTGCTCACCCACCACGAGCTCCCGCCCCTGGTGGGCCAGACCAGCTACCGGCGCCGCAGCGCGTGAATCACCCCGCCGGGGCTGGTTCGTCCTCGGCGGTCGACGAAAGTCCGGATCCGTCCCCGGCGTGGCGCACAGTCGGCGTGTGCTCGTGCGGGTGTCCACCCTCGACGTACTCCTCGAGCGGTTCGAGCGCGCCCGCGTCGTGGGGTGGTGGGGGTTCGGTGAGCGCCACCACCTCCTCGAACGGTTGCTCGAGCACGTAGATGCGCCAGAGGTGGCCGACGACGACCTTGAGCGTGGCGGTCACCGGCACCGCCAGGATGAGCCCGAAGAACCCGCCCAGCGTCCCGCCGGCGAGGAGGGCGAGCATGACCACCGCCGGATGCAGGCTGGTGGTGCGCTGCATGACGAGCGGGGAGATGAAGTGGTTGTCGATCTGCTGGGCGATGGTCATGATCGCCACCACCCACAGGGCGGTCGAGAAGTCCCGCGTGGTGAGGGCGATGGCCACCCCGGGGACGGCGCCGACCCAGGGGCCGATGAGGGGCACCATGTTGAACAGCCCGGCGATCATGCCCACGATGAGCCAGAACGGCAGGTCGAGGATGGCGAGACCGACGCTCACCATCGCGCCGACGATGACGGCCACGGCCAACTGGCCCCGGAAGTAACCCCCGATGGCGTGGTTGAGGCGGTGACCGACGTGGAGGACCTGATCTTTGGCCCGCTCGGGCAGCAGCGAGCGCGTCACTGCAGCGATGTGGGGCAGGTCGACCAGCAGGTAGAAGGCGATGATCGGCGCCAGGATGAAGATCAGCCCCACCTCGAAGATGCGAGTACCGATCTCGCGGGCGGTCTGGAGCTGCTCGGCGATACCTGCTTCACCGGGGAAGCGTTCCCGGGCATCGGCCGCCACGCGGTCGAGATCGGCGGCGATCACGGGCTCGTCGTTGTCGGCCAGCGCATCGGCGGCCCGCGTCACGACCCGGTCGAACTCGTCGTTCCGGCTCGAGCGTGAGTCGCCCCCCAACTGATCCCGGAGCTCGTCCGTGTTGGGGATCTCGACCAGCCAGTTCCCCTCCTTCGAGCGATCGGACACGTCGTCGAGCCATTCCTCCATGTCGGCGCGCAGCTCCGGCCACTGGTCGGCCAACTCTTCGCTCTGCGTCTGGACGAGCGGGGTCACGAGCATGCCCACCAGCACGAGGAGGGCGACCAGAGCGACGTAGGTGAGCGCGGTGCCGCCCGCACGCGGGACGCCACGATTGGCCAGCATCGTGACGATCGGGTTCAGGATGAAGACGATCGCCCCGGCGAGGACGAGCGGCGGGAGCACCACTCGTATCTGCCACCCGAGCCAGAACACCACAGCGAGGGCCGCGACGACGCCGAGCAGCGACCACGCGGCCCGCCCCGCCGTCGAGAACCGATCGAACATCGTCGTCACGGTACCCGACCCCTGCGACCTACCCTGGCAACGTGGCCGGTTCCCCCGCACACGACCAGCCGCCCCGGATCCTGCCCACGCTGATCCTCGGCGGCATCGCGCTCATCGTGGCCGTCACCGTCCTGGGATGGATCATCGGCGCCGTTCTCGCCCTGGTTCGCTTCGTGCTGATCGTCGTCGTCGCGGTGGCGGTGATCTGGGCCATCCTGGCCATCCGCAGCGACCGCTGACCCACGGGTCACCGGGTTGATCTCTCCGGGCTGATCTCAGTCTCGATCCACCGGGGGGGAGCGAGCCGCTCGGCCACCACATCCTCCACGCATGCCGCGGTCTCGGTCATCGACCGCTCCTCACCGAAACGCTCCACGAGTGAGATGACCTCGATGCCGTGCTCGCCGGCATCGACACCATCGAGCACCTGGCCCACGATGGCCACCACCGGGATGTGCAGGGCGTGGGCCAGCTCAGCCACCCCGCCCACGACCTTGCCGTCGAAGGACTCATCGTCGAGGAAACCTTCGCCCGTGATCACGAGATCGGCACCGTCGATGATCTCGTCGAGCTCGATCTCCTCCGCGATGAGCGAGAAGCCGTCGTGGAGCTGAGCACCGACGGCCGCGAGGCCGCCGGCGAGGCCGCCCGCGGCGCCGGTTCCGGGGAGGTCACGCACGTCGATGCCGTGGTCCTGTTCGTACACGTCGGCGAGGCGGACCAGTCGATTGGTGAGCAGGCGGATCTGTGCCGCGGTCGCTCCCTTCTGCGCGCCGAACACCTCCGCGGCGTGAAGGAAGGTGGTGCGCACGTCGCAGGCCACCCGCAGGTCGATGGCGCGGTAGCGCTGCAGCGGAGACATGGCACGCAGGGCGCCGAGCCCTCCGTCCACCGTCGCCGAACCCCCGAGGCCGACGATCACCCGGCGGGCACCAGATTCGACCGCCAGTTGGATCAGCTCACCGGTGCCAACGGTGTCGGCGGCGATCGGGTCGTTGCCGTCCGGGCCTCCAGCCAGCTCGAGCCCCGACGCCTCGGCCATCTCGATGATTGCGGTCCGTCCTGCGAGACGCCAGCGGGCTTCCACGGGCGCACCCAGTGGACCGGTCACCGTGGCTGTGCGGTTGGCCCCGCCGAGCACGGCGAGCGTCCCCTCCCCACCGTCGGCGACCGGGACCTCGTCACAAGACCAGCCGGCCCGGACCGCACCGCGGCCGGTGGCGGCTGCGATCTCCGCAGCGGTGGCGGTGCCACGGAACTTGTCGGGGGCGGCGACGACTCGCACATCGTCAATGCTGGCAGCCGGGTCCGCCGGCGGCATCTTCGTCGTCAGGCGAGCGGACGGAACAGGTCCACGACTCCCGCGGGTCCGTCGACGACGAGATCGGCAGCCGCCGCCACCTCGACCGGGAGCTCGGCGCTCCCCGTCGCCACCTTCATGGTGTCGATCCCCGCGCTGGCGAGTCGGTCGAGGGCAGCGAAGGCCGGGAGGTCCCCGACGTCGTCGCCCACGTAGACGACGGCGGTGCAGCCGGCCACCAGCGCCGTGACCGACGTGCCCTTGTCGACCTCGAGGGGTGGGTGCAGCTCGACCGACGCCTTCGCGCCGCGTAGCTCGAGCCCGTTCTCGGTCGCCGCCCGTGCCGCCCAGGCCCGGACCGCGTCCTCGTGTTGGGGGTGCTGTCGGAAGTGCACCGTGAGAGACAGCCCCTTCGACTCGACCGTCACGGTGTCCGGGAGGATCGCGGCCGCGGAGGCGACCGCGTCGGCGATCACCGGCCGCCACGCGCTCGCGTCCGGGTGGTCGGTGTCGACCCCGTCGATGCGGGTCTCGAGGCCGTACAGACCGGAGAGGTCGATCGTCGTTCCGACGTGCGCGGCGAGGAACGAGCGGGGCCGGCCGCTCACCACGGCCACCCGACCGAAGCGTGTGGCGAGCGCTTCGAGGAGCTCGACCACACCGTCGAGCGGAGCGGCAGCAGCCGGGTCGTCGACGATGGCGGAGAGGGTGCCGTCGAAGTCGAACGCCAAGGCAGTCGACGACGGGTCGACGAGGACGCGGCGGCGCAGGTCGTCAGGGAGCACGGTGCGTGAACGTAGCCTGCGCCCCTCACACTTCCGGACGTGCGCCGCTGGGGCGCGACCTGGACGATCGAGGAGAACGTCGCCGGTGGACGAGACGGCGCGGACGCCGACGGGGTGAACCGGAGTGAGCCGGATCAGCCCGTCGTGGCCAGATCGGGTCCGACCACGACCAGGACGTTCGACAGCTGCATGTCGGCGACCGGTGCCGGTGTGGGGAGTGCGGTCACTGCTGCGGGGTCGGCGTTGATCGCCGCGGCCAGCTCCTCGGCCTCGGCCTGGTAACCGGGCGTGAAGTACACGACCGTCGCGGGCACGAGCTCGGCGTTGGCCGGGTTTGCCGTGACGTAGCCGAGCGCTTCGAGGGCGTCGGCCTGGGCACCGGCCGCGCCGTTGACCTCGGAGCCGTTGGCCACCAGGACCTTCACCTCGGACGGCGGACGGGCTGGGGCGGTGGTGGTCGTGCTCTCGACGACTTCGGCGCCGTCGCCCTCGTCGACCGTCGCGGGATCGTCGTCGGCCCCGACGGCCACCTGTGCGGTGCTGGAATCCTGGTCCTGCAACAGCCCGAACCCGATGAGGACGGCGACCACGACGAGGATGACGCCCTTCGCGGGGGACCCCTGCGCAGGCGGAGCCTGTGGGGGTTGGCGCCGGCGACGGCGGGGGGCTTCTGGTTGATCGCTCATGGGTGGCTCCGCTTCCACTGGGGGCCGACGTGGCGGGTTCGGCGTCGATCGGCGCGTGCCCGCCGAAGACGCCGGACCAGCAACGGGTCGACCTCCGCGGCATCGGGACGATCGATGAGTTCCGTCAGGCGGCGATAGTAGGCCGACGGGGACATCGACAACTCGGCCCGGATCGCCTCGGTCTTCGGACCAGGCGATTTCCACCACGCCCGCTCGAAGTCGAGGATCGCGAGATCCGAACCGTTGAGGGCCACACCACAATGCTGCTCGCCAGCGCGGCCTGGATCAAGGACCCTCCGCCCACACGGTCGGCCGCTAGCGTTCGGGACCGTCGCCCGAGTAGCTCAATCGGCAGAGCACCTGTCTTGTAAACAGGAGGTTGCGAGTTCGATTCTCGCCTCGGGCTCCACCTCGGTGCGCCTGCGGGTCCGGCCTCGGGTCAGTTCTGCAGGGGCTGTATCGACGGTCACGACCGCTCCCGTCAGCCTGCGTTGTCCGAGCCGGTCGGCGTCAACCCGAGAGGCGCCGCCCGCTGATCTCGTTGACGAGGATTCGCACCCAGGTCCCGCGGTTGGCGGCATCGAGCCACGGCTCGGTTCCCAGGGAGTCGAGGGCGGCGATCTCGGCCTCCTCGTACACGGTCTGCCCGAGGCCCCGTGCGAGCACGCTCCATCCCTGGCGGCCGACGGGGTCCCATCCGTCGACCTCGAAGGCCAGCGGTTGGTTCATCTCTGCGGACGACAGCTTCGTGCCACCACTGGTGCGGAACACGACCTGGCGGTCGTGGACCCCGTGGGTCACGGGGAAGATCAACGGTTCGCCGGCGTCCACGAGGGCCACGCGGCCCACCGGGGTGGAGGCGATGAGCGCCCAGCACTCCTCCGAGGGGAGCACCTCGAGTCCGAGGCGGTCGACCGTGAGATCTCCGGTGTCGTCCATGGCGCCATGGTGCCTCGCGGCGTGGCCTCCCGTACAGGGCCCTTCGTCACGAAGTGCACCGCAGCCTACGGTCACGGCCATGCACGGAACCGCCCGAACTCGATCGACCGATGCACGCCGTCTCGGCGGCGCCCTCGAACCGGTGATCGGGCAGGTGTACTTCTCGCGGGAGAGCCACGAGGCCTACGTCGAGTTGGGGTTCGACGCCAGCCCCGGCGAGATGCGCGGCGTCCCGCTCCCCGACGGTGTCGCCTACTTCACCAGCCGGGGGTCGCTCCTCGGGCAGGTCCCGGGCCGGGTGGTGGCGGCTGCCTTCGGAGTCTTCAACCCGGACATCGTGGTCCCGTCGATCCGGCGGGGCTGGTCGATCACCGACGCCGACACCATCCGCGTCGCACGCGACGCCGGGGCGCTGGCACAGCTCGAGCGGCTCCTCGGACCCGACCCGGCGGGAGTCGACGTGGTCGAGGCCGCGCTCGTCCGGGCCGCGGGAGCCGTGCACAGCGAGGGGCGGGCGCTCACCGCCGGCCTCCTGGCGCTCGACGACCCCGATCATCGGCTGGGCACGATCTTCCGTCGGGGCGACGTCCTGCGCGAGTACCGAGGGGACAGCCACCTCGCGTGCTGGGTGTCGGCCGGTTTGACCGCCATCGAGATCGGGTTGCTCACCGAGCTGTACTGGGGCTTGCCCATGCGCAGCTACAGCCGCACCCGGGGTTGGTCCGACGTGCAGTACGACGCCGCCATCGAAGGGCTGCGGGCACGTGGCCTCGTGACGACCGACGGCTTCACCGAACATGGTCGTGCGCTGCGGGAGCGTATCGAGGTGGAGACCGATGCGCTCATGGCACCCGTGCTCGACGCCATCGGCGACGACTTCGGAACCGTGGTCGAGACCCTCGAGGCGTGGGGTCGCGCCATACGCGACGGAAGCGGGTACCCGGCATCGGGACCCCATGACCTGGCTGAGGCCGCCGGTGGCCGAGCTCGCTCCTGATCTGGGCACCTGATCCCGGACCCCTTCCCTCGTGGCACCGCAGCCGCTACCTTCTGTGTAAACGCTTTCATCGATCAGGGGGGAACCTGATGGCAGACGTCGCACTGGAGAAGCTCACCAAGCGGTACCCGAATGGGTTCCAGGCGGTGTCCGACCTGGACCTCGACATCCGAGACGGGGAGTTCCTCGTGCTCGTGGGCCCGTCCGGCTGCGGGAAGTCCACCGCCTTGCGGATGATCGCCGGCCTCGAGGACATCACCGAAGGCGAGTTGCGCATCCAGGGCAAGCGCATGAACGAGGTCCAGCCCAAGGACCGTGACATCGCCATGGTGTTCCAGAACTACGCCCTGTACCCGCACATGAGCGTGTACGACAACGTCGCCTTCGCCCTGAAGCTGTCCAAGACCCCCAAGGACGAGATCGACCAGCGCGTGCAGGAGGCGGCCAAGATCCTCGAGCTCGAGCCCCTCCTCGACAACAAGCCGGGCCAGCTCTCCGGCGGGCAACGCCAGCGGGTGGCCATGGGTCGCGCCATCGTGCGCAAGCCCAAGGCCTTCCTCATGGACGAGCCCCTCTCGAACCTCGACGCCAAGCTGCGCGTGCAGATGCGGGCCGAGATCGCCCGCATCCAGCGCGACCTCGGCGTCACCACCTTCTACGTCACCCACGACCAGGTCGAAGCCATGACGATGGGCGACCGTGTTGCCGTCATCAAGGATGGCCACCTCCAGCAGGTCGACACGCCCCAGAACCTCTACGACGACCCCGACAACATCTTCGTCGGCGCCTTCATCGGGTCGCCGTCGATGAACCTCTTCGAATCGGCCATGGGTGCCATCGACGACGAGGGCGCCACCCTGTCGCTCGGTTCCCAGCAGCTGCGGGTACCCAAGCGGGTGCTCGACAACAAGCCGGCGTTGCAGGCCTTCGGGGGCAAGCCCGTCACCCTGGGCATGCGTCCGGAAGACCTCGAGGACGCCACCATCGCCACCGACGCCGTGCCGTCGGCACGGTTCAAGGCCGACGTCGAGCTCGTCGAGGCCCTCGGCTCCGAGCTCATGGTGCACGCATCCATCGATGCCACGCTGGCGTCGTCGGGCGATCCCGACGCGGTCGAGGCTGAGGAGAGCCGAGCCACCGGCGGCGGGTCCATGGTGGTCGGCCGCTTCAGCCCCCGGAGCCAGGTGTCGCGAGGCGAGACCATCGACGTCGCCGTCGACGTGGACCGCCTCTACTTCTTCGACCCCGACTCCGGCAACGCCATCCGCTCGTAGTGTACGGCGGCCCCGACCGGTGACCCGGCGGGGCCGAGACGAGGATGGGCGCGTGAGCACCCGAATGAGCATCGAGCGCGCCGATCGGCGCGCTCGTCACCCGGGGGTTCTCAACCCTTCACGGAGCCGGCGAGCAGGCCGCGGACGAAGTAGCGCTGGAGCGAGAAGAAGACCACGAGTGGCAGGGCCATGGAGACGAACGCGGCCGCGGTGAGCACGTGCCAGTCCTGACCCCGACCGCCGGAGAGGTTGGCGAGGCGGACGGTGAGGGGCTGGGCGTCGGCGTTGCCGCCGATGAAGGTGAGGGCCACGAGGTAGTCGTTCCAGGTCCACAGGAACTGGAAGATCCCGAAGGCCGCGATGGCCGGCACCGACAGGGGGAGCACGAGGCGCCAGAAGATCATGTAGTGATCGGCACCGTCGATACGGGCGGCCTCGAAGATGTCCTTGGGTAGGCCGGACACGTAGTTGTAGAGCAGGAAGATGGCGAGCGGGAGTCCGAAGCCGGTGTGGGTGATCCACACGCTCACGGCCCGACCCTGCAGGTTCAGGTCGGGGAACACGGTGAAGGACCCGATGTGTGCGCCGCCGTTGTAGAGCTGGAGGAGGGGGATGAGGGCCATCTGCAACGGAACGGCCATCAGCGAGACGACGAGGACGAACAGCAGCTTGCGTCCCGGGAAGTCCATCCAGGCGAACGCGTACGCCGCGAACAGGGCGATGGCGATGGGGATCACGGTGGCCGGTAGGACGATGGCGAGGGAGTTGAGGAAGTGGCCCCACATGTCGGGGGCGTCGAAGCCCTCGGCGGTGAGGACCTCGCTGTAGTTCTGCATCGTCAGCTGTGGGTCGGTGAAGATCGTCCACCAGCCCTCGGTCTTGACCGCGGTCTCCGAGCGGAACGACGCCAGCAGCAACCCGAGGGTCGGCAGCGACCACAGCCCCACGATCGACCACAGCACGACGGCGGATCCCGTCCGACTGGCCCCGTCGCCGACCGCGAGGTCCCGCTTGGCGTCCTCGGACCGCAGGAGGATCGGCACGGCGAGGAACACGGCGATGACCGCCAGCGAACCGACGTAGGCGCCGATCGATGCGCCGCTGGCCATCGAGGCGAAGAGGCCGAAGACGAGCGCGGCGATGGCGTGGACGACGAACAACGAGGTCGCCGTCCCCCAGGCCCACGGGCGCCTCCCCCACAACCCGGCGCCGGCCACGGTGGTGGCCGCGGCCAGCACCATCGTCACTCCACCGCCCACGACGAGCGGCATGGCGTCGCGATCGAGGCCGACCATGAACCACGTCAACCCCCAGGCGAAGCCGAGGATGCCCGTGGCCATGGCGATGACGGCGGCGATGGTGGTGGACCGCGACCGCTCCCGGCTCGGGATCGCTGCGTCGGGCCCGTCGTGGCCTCCGCCGCCCCCGAACTCGACATCTCCCGGTTCTGTCTGGACCGTCGCCATCAGCTCATGCCTCCTCGCCCACCTGGCGGACGTTGTAGACGATCACCGGGAGCACCGACACGAGGAGCACCACGGCCAGCGCGGCGCCGAGACCCTGCGCTCCGAAGATGAAGGCCTGGTCGTACATCTCGTTGGCGATCACGTTGGTGCCGAACTCGCCGTTGGTCATGACCTTCACGATGTCGAACACCTTCATCACGAGGATCACGAGGGTGGTGACGACCACGAGGACGGTGGTGCGGATCTGGGGCAGGGTGACCCGCCAGAACACCTGGCTCTCGTTGGCACCGTCGATGCGAGCCGCCTCGATGAGATCGTCGGGTACGGCCTTGATCGACGCCGACAGCACCACCATGGCGAAGCCCGTCTGTCCCCAGATGAGGACGATGATCAGGAAGAAGGTGTTCCACGGTGCGTCCTGCAGGACGGCCTGGGGCACCCCGCCGAGCCCGACCCACACCGCGTTGAGCAGTCCGAACTGGTCGGTGCTGGGTGGGGCGAAGGCGTAGACGAAGCGCCAGATGACCGACGCCCCGACGAACGAGATGGCCATCGGCAGGAAGATGAGCGACTTGGCGATGGCCTCGCCCTTCATGCGGTCGGCGAGCACGGCGACGGCCAGGCCCAGACCGGTGGAGATGCCGGTGACGGCGAAGACCCACCACAGGTTGTTCCAGATGACGCCCCGCATGGACGTGAACACGGCGAACAGCCCGAGGACGATGCCGCCGATCAGGGCGAGCAGCGGCAGTTGATCGCTGAAGTCGAGACGCCCGCCCACCGCTCGTCCCGAGCGCCGAGCGAAGAAGACCGACACCAGGACCAGAGCCAGACCGACGAAGAAGAGCCGGCTGGTGAAGATGTCGCCCAGGCCGTTCAGGCTGAAGAAGGAGTCGTTGGTGAAGATGTCACCGTAGTTGTCGAGTCCGAGGAACTCGCCCCCGTTGTCCTGGAGGCTGAGGTAGACGGTGCGGATCGTCGGCACGACGAGCGTGACGAACAGGAAGAGCAGGGCTGGGCCCACGAACACCCACGGCCGCACCCGTCGGCCGATGCGCTCCGGCAGGGCATCGGTGCCCTTGTTGAGGGCGACGAAGATCACGGCACTGATGCCGATCGAAGCCACCACACCCACCGCCATCTGGATGAGCTTGTCCATCTTCCCCCTTCGTCCCCCTTCTTCTCCCTGTCTGCGACCCAGGGATCAACCGGGCCGCGCCCCGTGGGACGCGGCCCGGTACCTCATCGGATCACTCGTCCTCGGGCCAGGACGCCTCCACCTCGGCGAAGGCCTCGGCCACCGTCTTGGATCCCGTGGTGATGTCGACGGCGGCGCTCCAGAAGCTGCCGGAGCCGACGGCCCCGGGCATCAGGTCGCTGGCGTCGAAGCGCACGGTCTCGGCGGTGTCGAGGATGTCGAGGAACAGCGCCGCAGCGTTGTTCTGGTACGCCGAGGCTTCGACGCTGCTGTTGGGCGACAGGAACCCGATCTGGGCCTGGGCCCGCTCGGCGGGGTACTCCGGCGAAGCGGCGTACAGCAGCGCGTCCATGGTGGCCTCGCTGTCGCTGAAGGCGGCCAGGATGGTGCCAGCCGAGAGCAGGGGCCGGCCACCCTCGCCCCCGTCGTCCACGGGCGGGAGGTAGAAGGCCCAGATCTCGCCGTCCTCGGAGATGTCGGTGCCCTCGGGGAAGTTGGCCTCGTAGAAGTTGGCCTGTCGGTGCATCATGCAGCTGTCGTCGAGCAGCCCGAGGCCGGACTCGGCGAAGGGCGTGTTGGCGATGGTCTGGGTGCCACCGAAGACGTAGCCCTCGGTCTCCCAGATGTCCATGACGAACTCGCCCACCTCGACCACGTCGGGGTCGTCGAACGGAATCTCGTGGTTGACCCATTGGTCGTAGACGTCGGGGCCCTTGAGGCGCAGCATGTAGTCCTCGACCCAGTCGGTGAAGGGCCAGCCGGTGGCTGCGTCGGAGCCGATGCCGATGCAGAACGGCGTGCTGCCGTCGGCGACCATCTGGTCGGACAGCTCCATCAGCTCGGCATGCGTCTCGGGGACCTCGTAGCCGCCGTCGGAGAACGCCGTCGGCGAGTACCAGACGAGGCTCTTCACGTCGGCCTTGTTGGGCACGCCGTAGAGCTCGCCGTCGACCTCGGCCAGGCTCCAGAACGTCTCGGGGAAGTTCTCGCGGACGGCCTCGGCGACGTCGTCACGCAGCGGCACCAGGTCGCCGGACTCGGCGAACTCCTGGAGGCGACCGGGCTGTGGGAACACGAAGATGTCGGGGGGGCTGCCGCCCTGGACCTGCACGCCGAGGTTCTGCTCGGCCGAGCGGTCGCCAGAGATCGACACGTCGACGCCCGATTCTTCCTCGAACGGGACCATCGCCTCGGCGAAGCCTGCGAGCTCTCCTTCGACCTCGGGGCCGAAGATGCTCACCGAGCCACCACTGCCACCTCCGTCACCGTCACCGGAGCCGGTGTCTCCGCCGCCGTCGTCGTCGTCGCCGCAAGCTGCGGCCACGAGCGCGAGCGCGAAGAACACGGCGAGTAGCCGCAAGGTGCGTGGTCCCATGAATTGTCCCCCTTGGTTGGTTTGCAGAGGTCGACAGGTCGTTGCCGGTCGACTCCTGCTGTAAACGTTTACATACCGGAGGCAGCGCCGGTCAAGGGTTCGGCCGGATTTCTTGTCGAGGTCATCGCAGGCCGGGGTGCGACATCACCGGCCCGACGTCGCCCGGACGACCAGATCAGTGGGCGACTCCACGTGCCGTGGACCGCTGTCCGACCCGTCGGCGGTCGACGCGAAGAGGTGGGCGCACGTCAGCCCCTGGAGGTACGGGTCCTGATGAACCGTGCTGAGCTCCAGCGCCGCCGCGACAGGTTGGTCGTCGAAGCCGACGACGGCGAGCGTGGCCGGCACGTCGACGCCACGCTGGCGGAGACAGCCGAGGGCACCGACGGCGAGCTCGTCGGCGGCCACGAAGACGGCGTCGGGTGGGGCGGGAACGTCGAGCAGCCGCTCCATGGCCCGCCATCCTTCGTCCACACCGATGTCGGCCGTCACCATCCACTCGTCGCGCACCGTGAGGCCGGCTGCGTCGATGGCGTCGACGAAGCCCTCCCGCCGGTCGCCCGGTACCGAGTAGGGCAGGCTGGTGTTCAGGGCCCCGCTCAGCAGGGCGACCGCGCGGTGGCCGTCGAGGAGGTGCTCGGTGGCGCGGCGCGCAGCACCGCGGTTGTCGATCGTGACGGAGGAGAACCCCTCGATGCGCTGGCCGATGGTCGTCACCCGGAGACCGGCGCGTTCGAGGGCGTCCGCCTCCTCCGCCTCGAGGAGGACGTCGACGAAGATGAGTCCGTCGACACGCTTGCGCAGCGGTGCGCTCCCGGCGACGAGCTGCGAGCGGGCCGCCACGTCGTCGACACAGACGAGCAGGAGATCGTCGTCGTGGCCCAGCACGGATTCGATGCCGGCGAGCACGGTGGAGAAGTACCAGGTGTCGATCCGAGGGACGACGATGCCCACCGTCTCGTGCCGACCGGTGGCCAGTCGAGATGCACGCC
>JBPPNA010000240.1:0-10106 GCA_051306355.1 Acidimicrobiales bacterium
CCGATCCCGCCCGGTGTCGTGCTGCGATTTCGTCGGCCACGTTTCTGACACACCGTCAGATCCGCCGGTATGGTCGCTGTCCGCGCCGTCGACGAACGCGGCCCACCGAGGAGAAGCATGCGGTTCGAGAACAGGACAGCGATCGTCACCGGCGCAGGAGGCGGCATCGGCGAGGCCTATGCCCGCGGGCTGCACGCCGAGGGCGCCAACGTGGTCATCGCCGAGCGCAACGAGGACGCCGGCCGGGCCGTGGCCGACTCGCTGGGCGACCGGGCGTTGTTCGTGGCCACCGATGTGGGTGATCCGACGAGCACCGATGCCATGGCAGCGGCCACCGTCGAGGCCTTCGGCGGGATCGACCACCTGGTCAACAACGCCGCCATCTTCGCGGACATGGAGCTCGCCGGGCTCACCAACGTCGACTACGACTACCTCGACACGTTCCTCCGGGTGAACCTCATGGGCGCGCTGCACTGCACCCGGTCGGTGATGCGCCCGATGGGCAAGGGCGGCGGCGGCTCCATCGTCAACCAGTCGTCCACGGCGGCGTGGATGGGCATCAGCGGGTTCTACGGCCTGGCCAAGTCGGCGCTGAACTTCCTCACGACGGCGCTGGCCCAGGAGCTGGGCGGCCGCAACATACGCGTCAACGCCATCGCGCCCGGCCCGACCGACACCGCCGCCATGCAGAAGCAGGTCCCCAAGGAGTTCCAGGACCCGATCGTGGCCTCGCTGGCCATCAAGCGCCTGGGCACCCCCGACGACCACGTCGGCCCGGTGCTCTTCCTGCTCTCCGACGACGCCCGATGGATGACGGGCCAGATCGTGGCCGTCGACGGCGGCCAGATCACCAGGGTCTGACACCGTGACGGTCTGGCACGAGCCCCGCCTGCTGGTGGACGGCGTCCTCCGGGATGCCTCCGGGTCCGCCACCTACGACAACCGGAACCCGGCCACCGGCGAGGTCATCGGGGTGGCCGCCGACGCCACGGCGGACGACCTCCGGGCTGCCGTGGGCGCCGCCCGACGGGCGTTCGACGGGACCGATTGGTCCACCGACGTGGCCACCCGCGTCCGATGCCTCCGCCAGCTCCACGAAGCACTGGTCGACCACGCCGACGAACTCACCGCCATCACCGTTGCCGAGGTGGGGGCGACCCGCTCGGCGTGCGCGTCGGTCCAGGTCCAGTCGCCGCTCGCCTTCGTCCCCTACTACGCGGACCTCGCCGAGCGCTACGAGTGGTCCACGCCCCTGGGACCCGCCGACACGCTGGGCGGACCGGCCGACCGCTGGATCGAGCGGGAGCCGGTCGGGGTGGTGGCCGCCATCACGCCCTGGAACGTCCCCAACCAGATCAACTTGGCCAAGATCATCCCGGCACTCGCCGCCGGCTGCACGGTGGTGCTCAAGCCGGCACCGGAGACGCCATGGACCGGGTTGGCGCTCGGGCACCTCGTCGCCGAGCACACCGACATCCCCGCCGGTGTGTGCAACGTGGTCACGTCGTCGGACAAGGCCATCGGCGAGGTGCTCACCACCGACCCGAGGGTCGACATGATCAGCTTCACCGGATCGACCGTCACCGGTCGTCGGATCATGGCGGCGGCGGCGGCCAACGTGACCAAGGTGTTCCTGGAGCTGGGCGGGAAGTCGGCCGCCGTCGTCCTCGACGACGTCGACGACATGGGGGCGATGGCGGCCGCCGCCGCCTTCGGCACGGCCGTGGTCGCCGGCCAGGGCTGTGCCCTCACCACACGGGTGCTGCTTCCTCGCGCCCGGTACGACGAAGGGGTCGAAGCCATCACCCAGATGATGGCGGCCGTCCCCGTCGGCGACCCCGACGACCCGGCCGTGATGATGGGCCCGCTCATCAGCCCGGCCCAGTGGGAACGCGTCGACGGCTACGTGCGCGCCGCAGTGGACGCCGGCGCCCGCGTCGTCTGCGGTGGCGGCCGGCCCGACGGCTTCGAACGCGGCAACTTCTACGAGCTCACCCTCCTGGCCGACGTCACCTCCGACATGACCATCGCGCAGGAGGAGGTCTTCGGTCCGGTGCTGGTGGCGATCGCCCACGACGGCGACGACGACGCCGTGGCCATCGCCAACGACTCCGTCTACGGCCTGTCCGGGGCCGTGTACGCCGGCACCGACGAGCACGCCATCGCCGTCGCCCGTCGCATCCGGACGGGCACGATGTCGATCAACGGGGGCGTCTGGTACGGCCCGGACGTGCCCTTCGGCGGCTACAAGCAGTCCGGCACCGGTCGTGAGATGGGCGTGGCCGGTTTCGAGGAGCACCTCGAGACGAAGTCGTTCGCCAAGCCGGCGGGCTGAGTCAGGAGCGGCGTTCGAAGGCGAAGGTGGCGCCGGTCGAGAACTCGGCCAGCGTGACGGCGTCGGGCTGCGGGGCCGGCGGCGCATCCGGGTGGACCGTGACCGTCCAACGGGCGTCGTCGACCCGCTCGACGCGACCGTGCGGGAGCAGGCACACCACGGCGGCGTGCAGGATCTCGTCGCCACCTGGCCCGGCCAGCAGGGCAGGCCACGTGAGGCCGTCCGCCTCGTCCAGGGACGGGCACGGCTCGACGGCCAGAACGAGCGCAGCGGCTGCTGCCTCGAGGCGCAGGTCGACGTACGTGCGGGGCAGGAAGAGCGGATGGACGGCGAGGACGGCGGCCAACCCGTCGAGGTCACTCGCGACCCCGAGGGCGGCCGCCAGCCGCTTGGTCGTGAGCCCGGCGATGCCGGCTGCCTGAGCGAGGCCGATGGCCAGGGCATCGGCCGGCGCGGCCCGATCGGCCACCTCGACGAGGAAGGCGCGTGACAGGAGGTGCCCCTGCAGGGCGACCTCGTCGCCGATGGCGGCGAGCGTGGCGGAGGAGAACCGCTCCATCACCAGGTCGGGATCGAGGGGACCGCCGTAGTCCGTCCACCCGTCGCCGGTGCCCAACGACGGATCCGGCGTGGCGAGGGGCAGCGAGGCAGCCCGTGACGTCGCCAGCTGCGTCGCCGCCGGGGGCACGGGGAGCGGATCGACATCAGGGTCGACGGTCACGGTCCACGCGCAGTGCGGCGTCCGGCCGGCGGGGACGCGCGGCGGGCGGTGGACGGGCCTGACGCGCGCCCGGGGGTTGGTGGCGATGGCGGTGGCGTCGAAGGTCGGGTCCTCGATGTCGTGGCACATCGTCGTGACGTAGTCGTCGCCCATGGGCTCGACATCCATGAGGGCGCCGCAGTGGTCGAGGTGGAACTCGCCGTGGTGGTCGTCGTGCACCTCGTAGCGGAAGTCCATGAACTCGGGCGGGGCGCCGACGTCGAGCTGCATGCCCTTGAAGATGGTTTCCACCGACGAACCCTCGAAGCCGAGCAGCCGCTGCATGCGCTTCGTGTAGACGGGGCTGGCGGCCATCCACTCGCCGATGGCGATGTCGCGCATCCCGTCCCGGCCGAGGTGGGAGATGAGGTGCGGCATGCCCGAGCGGTCGATGAGGTGGCCGGCGAGCAGGAGCTCCCGGATCAGCTCGGCGAGCTGGTCGTGCGTGCGGCCGGCCCACGGACGGGCGGCGTCGGTCACCCGTCGATCACCCTTCGGACTGCTGCCCGGCGATGATCTTTTCGACCTCGGTGTTGAGCTTCGCCGCCCGGGGCCACCCGGCGTAGTGGGCGAGGAAGACCACGATCGTGCGGAGGTCATCGGCGTCGAGCTCGCCGAGGCGCACGGCGGCGTCGAGCTGGAGGCCGGCCACGTCCTCGAGCCCGCTCCCGGCCGCCATCCCGATGAGCATGAGGCGCCGGTCGCGGATCGACAGCTTGCCCTCGGACCAGACCTCGCCGAAGAGGTGATCGACGGTGGACTCCACGAACGGCCCTTCGACCTGATCGATGTCCCAGCCGTAGACCTGCTTCATGAGTGCCTTGCCGCGGGCCCGTCGTTCTTCATCGGTGGTCATGCGTGCTCCTCGTCGTGGGGGACGCCGAGCGCGGCGCCGAGGGTGTCGAGAGCCAGGCGGGCGACCGGGGCCTCGACGCCCAGCTCGTCGGCCAGGCCGATGGCGAGCGCCAGGTCCTTCTCGCCCAGGCCACGGGTGTGCACGAAGATGCCGTGGAGCCCGTCGGCCGGGTCGAGGGGGTCGGCGGTGGCGCGCAGCATCACGGCGCCGGCTCCGCCGGTCACTCGGTCGGAGTGGCGGACCACGTCGCCGAGCTTCACGAGGTCGACGCCGGCGGCCGCGGCCAACCGCATGGCCTCGCCGACGGCGGCGAACGACGCGAACGTGATGAGGTTGCGGGCCAACTTGGCCCGGGTGCCGGCGCCGACCGGGCCGAGGTGGGCGACGAGGGTGCCGAGGCGCTGCAACGGCTCGAGGGCCGCAGCGACGGCCTCCTCCGAGCCTCCGACCATCAGCGCCAGCGTGCCGTCGTGCGCCCCCATCGATCCGCCGCTCACGGGCGCGTCGATGACGTGGACCGCAAGGTCGATGGCGCGCTCGGCGAGCTCGGCGGGCGTGTGGGCCTCGACCGTGGAGTGGATGGTGACGACCGTCCCGGGACGAGCGGCGGCGAGGATGCCGTCGTCGCCGGTGACCACCGCTCGGACCTGCTCGTCGTCTCGGACCATCACCGAGATGATCGAGGCCTGCCCGGCGACCTCGGCCGGTGTCGCGGCGATCGTGGCGCCGGCGCGAGCGAAGGGTTCGGCCGCCGCAGGCATCACGTCGAACACGGTGAGCCCGCCCGGCCAGTCCAGCCAGCGCCGAGCCATCGGCGCGCCGATCTGCCCGAGGCCGATGAAGCCGAGGCCGGGGATGTCGGTCATGCGGGAGGGTCCCAGAGCCCGACCGGTGACTCCGGGATCGGGTAGTGACCGGGCAACTGACCCGGTGCCAGCGACCGTTCCATACGGGCCGTCATGCCCTCTGACAGGGTGCCGGCGCCCATCATCTCCATGAACACCGCCGCGGCGTTGCCGTAGTCGAACCAGTCGCGCTGCCACGACCACTGGTGGTCGCCGCCGTAGCGGAACCAGCTGCCGCCGATGCCGGCCACCTCGTAGTGACTGCCGTCGGCCCGCGTGGCGTCGGCGACCTGGCGCCAGAACCCGACGACCTGGCCCTTGACCTCGTCGATGAGGATCTCCTCGTACGGGTACTGCCACCCGTCGAGGCCGCCCATCTCCAGTCCGAGGGCGAGCTCGCGGATCTCCTCGCGGCCCACGGCCATGAAGTGCTCCTTGGGCCCGAAGTTCCAGCCGTACGAGGCGTGCTCGGTGTAGAGGTCGGCCATCGGTTTCCAGTCGCCGGCGGCCTCGGCGTCGCGGTTGGCCTGCAGCCAGCGCTCGACCATGGCCTCCATCTCGGAGCGGGGGTATCCGGCCATCAGTGTTCCTCTCGTTCGTCGTCCACGATGGACAGCGCATGGGTTGGGCAGAAGCGGACGGCGGCCTCGGCGGCGGCCCGCCGGTCGTCAGGGGGGCGCTGGTCGAGGATCGTGAGGTCGCCCTTCTTGGAGACCTGGAAGAGCCCGGGCGCCTCGTTCTCGCACACGGCGTGGCCCTGGCACAGGTCCCGGTCGACGGTGATCCGCCACCCGTCCGCCCGCGTCGAACCCACCCCATCCTCGTTCTGGGACGTCAAGCTCGCCCTCGACGACGTGTCCCGCGTCCCGGAACCGAGGTGGTCGGCGCTGGGGTGGTCGGTGGTGGTGTGGCGGCGGCGGTAGGTGGCGGCGCACGGCTGGGCCAGCTGCACCACCATCTTCGAGTGGTCATTGCGGTAGCTGTCGAGGGGCTGGGCGGCCTCGAATGACCAGTCCTTCAGCAGCACGGAGAAGATCGCCTTGAGCTGCATCATGGCGAACGCCGCCCCGACGCAGCGATGGCGGCCGGCGCCGAAGGGGATCCAGTTCCACGGGTTGGCCACGTCGGCGGCCGGATCCTCCAGGTAGCGGCCCGGGCGGAAGGCATCCGGGTCGTCGAATGCTTCCGGGATGCGGTTCGACACCGCCGGGCTGGCGGCGACCATCTTGCCGGCGGGGATGCGGTGGCCGCCCACCTCGACGTCGACATTGGCCACCCGCAGCAACAGGATCAGCGGGGGGTGCAGGCGGAGTGCCTCCTTGATGGCGCCCTCCAGCCGGGGCATCTCGCGCAGCGCCTGGTAGCTGACCCTGTCGTCTCCGGCGGCCGTCCCGTCGGCGTAGAGCTCGTCGAGCTCGGCCACCACGGCTGCCAGCTCGTCGGGGTGCCGCAGGAGCTCGATCAGCGTCCACGCCGCCGTGCCCGAGGTGGTGTGGTGCCCGGCGAACATCATCGAGATGAACATGCCGGTGACCTGGTCGGCGTCGAACCGGGGGTCGCCGTCGTCGTTCGAGATCGACATGAGGATGTCGAGCAGGTCGGGTTCGGCACCGTTCGACTCCGGATCGGGCCGGGACTCGGCGGCCCGCCGGTCCATGATCCCCTGCACGAGCTCGACCAGGGCGACGCGGGCCGCGTCACGGGCCCGGAAGCTCGGGATGTCGGCGTAGGCGTCCACGTAGGCCAGCGCATCGGTGCCCTGCTCGAGGTCGTGGTACAGCCCGGCGAAGCGGTGATCGAGCTGCTCGCGGAAGCGCCGGCCGATCAGGCACGACGACGATGTGTAGATGGTCAGCTCAGCGAACCAGTCGAGGAGGTCGATCTCGCCGGCGTCGTCCCACCGGGCGACCATCTCGTCGACCTCCCGCTGGATCGTCTCGGCGTGGCCCCGCATGAACTTGTCGCGCAGCGCCTGGTTGTGGAGCATCTCCCGCCGGCGTTCCGGCGAGGCGTCGAACACCACGCCCTCGCCGAAGATCGGTGTCATGAACGGGTAGGCGGCCGCCTGGTCGAGATCGTCGTCGGACGCCCGGAAGAAGATCTCGTTGGCTCCGGCGCCGGTGAGGAGCACGACCTCCTTGTCGGCGAGGCGGAACTCGCCGACGTCGCCGCACTCATCCCGCACGCGGTTCATGAGGCCGATGGGATCGCGCCGGAGCTCTTCGAGGTGGCCGGTGCCGCCGTCGTCGCCGGAGACCTTCGGCGGCTCGGGAAGCGTGGCGATGGTGTCGGTCATCGGTGGCTCCGATCGTCGCGGACGGGTGCTTCGGGCTCGACCTCGATGAGGGTGAGGTGCGTGCCCTTCGGGGCCGAGACCATGGCCACGATGGCGTCGGCGACGTTCTGCGGGCGCAGGGCGCCGTCGTGGCGCAGGTGACCCCAGGTCGACCAGACGGGCATGACGTGGAGGATGGTCTCCTCGGTCCATGTCGTGCCCTGCTCGGTGTTCGAGGGCCCGGGCCGCACCATGCCGACACGGACCCCGGTCCCCTCGAGCTCCATCTGCATGGCTCGGGCCATCCCTTCGAGACCGGCCTTGGCGGTGACGTAGGCGGCCATGTGGGTGCGGGGCCGGATGGTGACGTCGGAGGTCACGAAGACGATGTCCCCGTGTCCCTGCTCCACGAGGGCCGGCCCGAGGGCGGCGAGCAGCCGTTGGGCACCGAGGAGGTTGACGTGCACGGACGTGGCGAAATCGGAGGGGTCGGCGTCGAGCACCGTGAAGGGCACCACGTCGCCGGCGTTGGACACGACGATGTCGAGCGGTCCGGCCTCGGCGACGGCCTTGTCGGCGAAGGCGTCGATGGAGGTCGGTGACGCCAGGTCGAGCTCGAGCGCGGTGGCCGAACCACCGGCGGCAGTGATCCGCTCGGCCACCTGCTGGAGGCGGTCGAGCCTTCGGGCACCGAGCACGACGGGATGGCCGGTGGCGGCCAGGGCCTCGGCGGTGGCGGCGCCGATGCCGGAGGAGGCGCCGGTCACCACGGCGGCGCGACGGTCGGGATGGGGATCGAATCGTGGCATCAGCGCACCGTCACGGTGGTTGGAAGGGTCTCGAAGCCGCGCACGTTCACCGAGTGCACCCGCCGGGTCCCTGCCAGGTCGATCTCGTAGGCGCCGACCCGCTTCACCAACTCCTCGAGCACGACCCTCGCCTCCAGCCGCGCCAGCGACGCCCCCATGCAGAAGTGGCGGCCGACACCGAAGCTGGCGATGCCGGAGGTGTCGCGGTCGAGGTCGTAGCGGTCGGGGTCGGGGAACGCCCGCGGGTCGCGGTTGGCCGAACCGGCGAGGAGGAGGATCTGGTCGCCGGCGGGGATGGTCGTGCCGTGGAGCTCGACGTCGGTGGTGGCCAGGCGGGCCAGCATCTGCGACGACGTGTCGTAGCGGAGGGTCTCCTCGACCCAGTCTGGGATGCGGCCCGGGTCGTCCCACACCTTCTGCCGCTCTTCCGGGTTCCGCCACGCCCAGTACCAGGCATGGGCCAGCAGCTTCGTGGTGGTCTCGTTACCGGCCACCACCATGAGGAAGAGGAAGGCGGTGATCTCGTCGTCGGTGAGGCGGTCGTCCTCGACCTCGGCGGCGCACAACGCCGAGACGAGGTCGTCGCCGGGGTTGGTCCGACGGTCGGCGATGAGGTCGGCGTAATACACGACCAGCTCCATCGCCGCCTCGATGCCGGCAGGCGGCACGTCGGTCACGCCCTCCTCCCGGTGCACGAGCAGGTCGGACTGGCTGCGGAGCCGGGCGCGGTCGGCCACCGGGACGCCGAGCATCTGGGAGATGACGTCCATGGGCAACTTGCCGGCCAGGTCGGACACGAAGTCGAAGCGGCCGCCGCCGAGACAGGCATCGAGATGGCCGACGGTGAGGGCACGGATGTTGTCCTCCATCGCTGCCACGCGCCGAGGGGTGAACCCCCGCGAGACCAGGCCTCGCATGCGTCCGTGCTGGGGCGGGTCCATGGCGAGGAACGACATCGTGCGGTGGGCGTTGGGGCCGGACGCAGCAGGATCGATGGACACGCCGTGCGAGTTCGAGAACTGGTCGCTGTCGCGGAACGCCGCCATGACGTCGGCGTGGCGGGAGAGTGCCCAGAACCCCCGCTCCTCGTTGCGGTAGACCGGCGCCTCCTCGCGCAGACGGGTGTACGTCGGGTACGGGTCCTCGTGGATCTCGTAGGCGTACGGGTCGTAGACGAGCACGTCGGTGGAGATCATGCCGCATCTCCGTCGAGGATGAGGCGGGCGGCCTCGGTGAGCCGGTCGGGCAGGACCTCGTAAGCGAGGTGTCCGGTGCCCACCTGGATCAGGGCGCCGGAGTAGACCAGCTCGAGGGTCCGGACGGCCTCTGGGGAGGCGTCGTCGCCGAGCGCATCGATCAGTGCGCTGCGCAGGCTGGTCCCGATGCGGATCCGGAGCTCGTGGACCTCGGGGTCGTCGACGAGCAGGGCCGCCGTGCAGGCGGCAGCGAGCTCGGTCTCGTCGGCCACCACCAGGGAATGGTCGAGGAGCACGTCGGCAGCGCGGCGGGCGGGCGATCGGCGGCGATCGACGGGACGGGCGCCGTGCTCGCTGATCCGGCGCCAGAACACCTCGGCCACCAGGTGCTCCTTGGACGAGAAGTATGTGTACGCCGTCGCAGCAGCGACGCCGGAGCGCTTCGCCACCGAACGCACCGTCAGTCCCTGGAAGCCCACCACGCCCAGCTCCTCGACCGCCGCCTCGACCAGCCGGTCGACCGTCTGGGCCCGGCGCCCGCTGAGATGCCGCCGGGGCATCGTTTCCTGGACACTTGTACTGGACACCTGTCCAGTTCTATGCCGACGAGGCCGATGCGTCAAGGGGGTCAGCGCCGCGCGAGCCGCCGGCGCCGGTGGGCGGGCGGAGCGGTGTGGGTGTGGCCGAGCGGACCGGTTCGGGGTCGTGGTCGTCGTCATGGTCGTCTCCTGCGGCTCGCGACCGAGGCACAGTGGTCGTTCTGGGGACGCTGCTGGGAGGCCGGCGGCGCGCCGTTCTTCGTCTCCAGGGCGATCAACCGAACGGCGACGGACGCGTCGACGCCGCGGTCGACGCGGCCTCGCGGATCACGGCGGCGAAGCGACCTCCCGTCATGTAGGTGGTGTGTTCGACGCGGCTCGCGAACCTCCAGCGGTCGTCGTCCCGCGCATAGTTGTCCTCGTACACCGCGCCGATGTCGACGATCTCGCGCGCTCCCTCCCAGTGCACCCCGTTGCGGTTGAACACGTGC
>JBPPNA010000290.1:0-24464 GCA_051306355.1 Acidimicrobiales bacterium
GCTCGACCCGGCCGTGATGGACCGCCCCGTGGTGGCCATCAAGATCGACAACGTGGACGGCCGTTCCACGCCGCAAGCCGGGATCAATGAGGCCGACGTCGTCTACGAGGTGCAGGTCGAGGCCCAGGTCACCCGGCTGCTGTCGCTGTTCCAGTCGAGCGACGTGGGCCCGGTCGGTCCGGTGCGCTCGGCCCGGACGTCCGAGATCGGGCTGCTCGAGGAGCTCAACACGCCCCTCTTCACCTGGCACGGAGCCAACGGGATCCTCGGCCCGCAGGTCCGGGCCTCCGCCGTCGTCCCGCGCTCCATCGACGACGTCCCCGACCTGTTCTTCCGGATGGGCAACCGCCGGATCCCCTACAACAGCTTCGTGCACGGCACGGCGCAGATCCGCGCCACCGCCCCCGAGGGGTCCACCGGTCCTCTTGGTCCCATCTTCGACTTCGCCGCACCAGACGAGGCGCCCTCGCCGCGGGCGGTCCCGGCCAGCACCGTCACCATCCGCTTCCCGCCGCCGTTCGGCGGGGGCGGGGGAGAGGCGCCCGTGCGCTATGACTGGAACGGCACCCAGTGGCTCCGGTTCCAGAACGGGCGTCCGCACCTGGACACGTCGGGGCGCCAGGTCGCCGTCGACAACGTGATCGTCCGCTACGTCGAGGCGCTCCATTCCGGCACCGTCGACAGTGCCGGTACGCCCGTTCCCACGGCCAACGTCGTGGGCGGCAACGAGGTGTGGGTCTTCAGCAAGGGCACCGTGACCACCGGGAACTGGAACAAGGCCGACAACACGTCGCGCACCAACTACCTCGACCTCGACGGCAACCCCATCAAGCTCACCCCCGGGAAGACGTGGGTGTCGATGCCGTACGCGAACACCGGTTCGTCGTTTGGCTGAGGGGCACGGGTGAGGGTGGTCGCCGGGTCCGCTCGAGGCAGGATCCTGCGCAGCCCGGCCGGCGAGGGCACCCGTCCCACGTCGGATCGCGTCCGGGAAGCGATGTTCAACGCACTGTTCAGCCGCGGCCCCATCGCTGGGCTGCGAGTGGTGGACCTCTACGCCGGCAGCGGTGCCCTGGGCATCGAAGCCCTCAGCCGAGGCGCCACCGACGTCTGGTTCGTCGAATCGGACCGGGCGGCGGTCGCCGTCATCGAGGACAACCTCGACACGCTGGGTTTCCGCGACATCGCCACCGTGGTGGGTCGCCCCGTCGAGGACGTCATCGACGGCCTGCCGGACGACATCGACCTGATCCTCGCCGATCCTCCGTACGCCTTCGTCGACTGGTCGCCGCTCCTCGAGCGACTCGCCCCGCTGACCGACGACGACGCCGTCGTGGTGATCGAGTCGGATCGAGCCGTCCGCCTGCCCGACGGATGGGAAAATCTCAGAGAGCGCACCTACGGCGGTACCGTGGTCACGTTCGCCGCCCCGCCGGGCGCCGCCGCACCACCCGACGCCACAGGAGCCGATTCGTGAGGACAGTCCTCTATCCCGGGACGTTCGATCCGGTCCACAACGGCCATCTCGAGATCATCGAGACGGCGTCGCGCCTCTTCGACCGGGTCTACGTGGCTGCCATGCGCAATCCCCAGAAGGGCGAACCGCTGTTCTCGTTCGAAGACCGGGAAGCCATGCTGAACGAGAGCACCGCTCACCTCGACAACGTCGAGGTCGTGCAGTTCTCCAGCCTGGTGGTCGACTTGGCCCGCGAGGTCGGTGCCGACGTGATCCTCAAGGGCCTCCGTGCCGTCTCCGACTTCGAGTCCGAGATGCACCAAGCCCACATGAACCGCAAGATCTCCGGTGTCGAGACCCTGTTCATCCCCTCCGCCACAGAGCACTCCTTCGTGGCGTCGAAGCTGCTGCGGGAGATCGCCCGCTTCGGCGGCGACGTCACCGAGATGGTTCCCCCTGCGGTGGCCAAGCGCCTCATCGACAAGTTCGGCCAGCCCGAATCGACCCATCCCGAATCGGCGCAGTCCGAGGAGAACGCATGAGCGGCGATCGTCCTGGTCAGTCCCCCTACGAGTCACCCCAGGTCGAGTCCGTCCTGCGCGAGATACGCGATCTCATCGAGCAGGCCCGCCCGATGCCGCTGTCCACCTCGGTGATGATCAACCAGTCGGAGCTGCTCGATCTGGTCGACGAGGCCGCCGAACGGCTCCCCGAGGAGCTGCGGGCCGCCAAGTGGTTGCTCAAGCAGCGCGAGGAGTTCCTGGCTCGCACCCGGCGAGAGGCCGAGGAGATCCTCGACGAGGCACGGGAGAAGGCCGACGAGATGGTCCGCAAGACCGAGGTCGTCAAAGCCGCAGAGTCCCGGGCTCGTTCGGTGGTCGACGCTGCGGACTCCGAGTCCCGTCGCCTCAAGCTCGAGGCCGAGGACTTCTGTGACCAGCGCCTGGCCAGCTTCGAGATCGTCCTCGAGCGAACCATGAAGGTCGTCAACGCCGGCCGGGCCAAGCTGCAGGGGAGCCAGACCCGCGACGAGGACGACGACGCCGACGCGACCGCGCCGCGGCCACGTCTCGAGGCGGTCCCCGACGAGCACCTCACGCACGAGCGAACCGCAGCCTTCTTCGACCAAGACGAGAGTTGACACCGTGCCCCGGCCCCTGCTGGTCCGGGTCGGCGATCTGCTGCGAGAGCCCGGCAGTCGCCGAAGCGTCGAGCGGTCCGTCGATCCCGCCACGCTCCAGGATCCCAGTCCCCTCGAGACCAGCGCCACGCGCACCATCCCCGGCACCGACATCTCCGTGGACGGCGAGGTCATGGCCATGGCGGGGGGCGTCGAGCTCACGGGCGAGATCGGCTTCGACTGGTACGGCGAGTGCCGGCGGTGCCTCGACGAGATCCATGGCCACCAGACGGTGACGTTCCGCGAGGTGGCTCAGCGCGAGCCGGTCGACGACGAGGTGCTCCCCATCGAAGGTGATCTGCTCGACCTCGAGCCCCTGGTGCGTGAGCTGGTCCTGTCCGGGCTGCCCCTGGCCCCGCTGTGCGCGGACGACTGCGCCGGCCCCGACCCGGAACGCTTCCCGACCACCACCGAGGACGACCTCGCGGCCGAGCGAGCCGCCGAGGAAGCCGCCGCCGAGCCCGCGCGCGACCCCCGGTGGGCGGCGCTCGACGATCTCGACCTCGACGGCTGACGCCGGTTTTCCCCCGTACATTTTCGGAGTTCCCGACAGGGCGTCGATAGGGTGTTCCCTTCGCGCCGACGCCATCCCTGGTGGATTGGCCGACTCCGCGCCGACAGAGGCACCTGTACCCGAGGATCATCGAATCATGGCCGTTCCCAAGCGAAAGACATCCAAGGCAAAGGGCCGCAGCCGCCGCGCCGCCAACTGGAAGCTCGAGCGTCCGTCCCGGAGCCTGTGCCCCCGCTGCGGTGTCACCAAGGTCCCCCACGTCGTCTGCCCCAACTGTGGCTGGTATCACGGCCGCCAGGCCGTTGACGTCGACTGAAACCGGACTCCGTCCGGTTTCCTGAAGTTGCTCGGCTGCGCCTCACAACTTCTCGTACCAGCGTGTGAGGGGGCGAGGATCTTCCATGTTGCCGATCGCCATCGATGCCAACGGCGGTGACAAGTCGCCGGGATCCATCGTGGCCGGGGCGCGCCGCGCTCGAGACGAGCTCGACGTCGAGATCGTGCTCGTCGGGACGCCCGACGTCGCCGACCTCGCCGGTGACCTGCCCCTGATCGAGGCATCCGAGGTCATCGCCATGGACGCCGACCCCGGTACCAGTGTGCGCCGCATGAAGGACGCCACCCTGGTCCGCGCCGCCGAAGCCGTACGCGACGGCAAGGCGTCAGCGATGATCTCCGCCGGCAACACCGGCGCCACCATGGCCGCCGCCCTGTTGCGCATGGGCCGGAGCAAGGGCGTCAAGCGACCCGCGATCGCCACGCCGCTGCCGGTTCCCTCCGGCGGGCACACCGTCCTGCTCGACGCCGGCGCCAACGCCGAGTGCCAGCCCGACTGGCTCGTCCAGTTCGCCCAGATGGGCGCAGCATTCTCCCGGGCGCGCTACGGCATCGAGCGCCCCCGGGTGGGCCTGCTCTCCATCGGCGAGGAGCCCGGGAAGGGCGACTCCCTCCGCAAGGAGACCTACGAGCTGCTCGCCGCCGACGGAGTGCTGACCGCCGCCGGCGGGACCTTCGTGGGCAACGTCGAAGGCCGAGACCTGCTCACCGACGACATCGATGTCGTGGTCACCGACGGCTTCACCGGCAACGTGGCCCTCAAGTCGCTCGAGGGCGGCATGAAGGCCCTGGTGGCGAGGCTGCTCGAGGCCTTCGGCGCCACCGACGAGTCGCGGGCCGCAGCCGATGTGCTCATGCCCGAGCTGGCCCCGCTCTACTCGTCGCTCGATCCCGAGAACACCGGTGGGGCGATGCTGCTGGGCGTGGCCGGGGTGTGCATCATCAGCCACGGTTCCTCCGGCGAGACTGCGGTGGTGAACGCCGTGCGGGTGGCGCGGGACATGGTTGCCGGCGGCGTCGTGGACACGCTCGCGGCCTCCGTCACCGGAGATGATCCCGGCAGTTTGCACGCTACGTAGGCCAATAACACGCACCGTAGGCAGTTTGCTGGGCTTTTCCACGGATCCGGAAGGTTTCGGCAGAACTGGCTACAGTGGCCAGTCGCTGCACCGTCGGTGCGGCATCCGGGGCGGCCCTCGCCCGTGCCCGTGGCTCGAACAGATCCGACCCAGGAGATTCGTGGTGCCCGCAGAGACGCACGTGGAAGGCGGAACGATGGACCGCGAAGAGGTCCTGAACCTGATCCGCGACCGGCTGGCCGACATCCTCGAGATCGAGCCCGACACGATCAAGGAGAGCGACAGCTTCGTCGACGACCTCGACGCCGACTCGCTCGCCCTCATCGAACTGGTCGAGGCCCTCGAGGAGGAGATCGGCGAGCGCACTGTCGGTTTCCGCATCGAAGACGAAGATCTCGAAGACCTCAAGACGATCCGCGACGCCGTCGACTACGTCGTGGCGCGGCTCTGATCCGGGCCCGGACCCTCCCGTGCCGATTGCGGCTGGCGGCTCACGCCCCCTGGTCGAGCGCGTTCGGCTCCTCGCCGTTCTCGGCTACGAACCCCACGACGATGCCCTGCTCGCCCAGGCGTTCAACCACCGCTCGTGGTGTGCGGAGCATCCGGAGGACGACTCCAACGAACGGCTGGAGTTCCTCGGCGACTCCGTCCTCGGCTTCGTGGTCGCCGATCTCGTCTACCGCAGCGAGCCTGACCTCGACGAGGGTGCGCTCACCGACGTCCGAAAGGCTGTCGTGAACTCGGTCTGTCTGGCCGAGATCGCCATCGAGCACCGCTTCGGCGAGCACCTGCGACTCGGCAAGGGCGAAGAGCAGTCGGGCGGGCGCGAGAAGCCGTCGATCCTGGCCGACTCCGTCGAGGCCGTACTCGGCGCGGTCTACCTCGATGGCGGCATCGACGCCGTGCACGGCGTCGTGGTCCGCCTCTTCGGCGACCGAATCCAGGCCGCGGTCGGTGCCGGTGGGCGCAACCAGGACCACAAGAGCCGGCTCCAGGAGCAGCTCGCCCTGGTGACCGATGCCACCGCCGTCTACTCCTTCGAGGCCACCGGCCCCGACCATGCCCGTCACTTCACCGTCACCGTCCGCGCCGACGGACGCGATCTCGGCGTGGGGTTCGGACGGTCGAAGAAGCAGGCCGAACAGGAAGCCGCCCGAGCAGCCCTCGTGCTGATCGAACCCGAAATCCACCACGCCCTTGGAGGCGCCGACGATGGCTGAACTACCCGAGGTCGAGACGATCCGACGCCAGCTCGAACGCGAGGTGGTGGGGCGCAAGGTGAAGACCGCCGAGGTGTACGACACCAAGGCCATCACGCGTCACAGCTCCAAGAAGCAGTTCGCCACCCAGCTCGAGGGAGCGAAGCTCAAGTCCCTCATGCGGCGCGGCACCTTCCTGATCTTCACCCTCGACACCGAGGACCGCCTCATCGTCCGCCCCGGCCTCGGTGGCCAGCTCCGCAAGACGCCGGCCAAGGACGACCTCGTCGACGGCACCGCCGTGGTCATCTCCTTCACCCAGGGCGGCCAGCTGCGCTTCATCGATCCGAAGCACACCGGCGAGCTCTGGATGTTGACGCCCGACGAGGTTGCCGAGGGCGTCGACGAGATCGAGCTGCTCGGCTACGACGTGGTCGACCAACCCGTCCCGTGGTCCGACTTCGCCAAGCTCGTGCTCAACCGCTCGGTCAAGCTCAAAACGCTGCTCACCGACGAAGACCTGCTCACCGGCATCGGCGCCATCTACTCCGACGAGATCCTCTACGACTCCGGCCTGCGCTACGACCGACTCTCCGACTCCCTGTCGGTCCAGGAGGTCCGCCGCCTCTACCGCAGCGTGGTCGAGATCCTCCACGACGCCATCAAGCACGGGGGCACCACGATGTCGTCCGACGACTGGCACGACCTCCACGGCGCCGCCGGCGGGTACGTCGAGTACCACCAGGTGGCCGGCCGCGACGGCGAACCCTGCCGGCGCTGCCGCGACACCATCGTGAAGGCCAAGTTCGGCGGCAAGAACACCTACTTCTGCGAGCAGTGCCAGACGTAGCCGCTCCTTGGCCGCAGGGCGGCCGTTCGCTTCTCGAGTTGTTCGGCAGGGCCTCACAACTCGCATTCGGGGAGGGTTGTTTGTGGGTGAGCTGATCCTGCTCGTGGCAGTCGTGGTCTCGGCGATCGTGGTGCACGAGTTCGCCCACGTGGTCGCCACCCGGGCCGTGGGGCACGAGATCTTCGAGATCCAGATCGGTGGCGGACCCCAGTGGTCGTTCTGTCTGGACACCATCGACGTCCGCATCGGCTTGTTCCCCCTCGGCGGGCACGTCCAGACCGGCGCCCGATCGGGCGAGGGCTTCCGGTGGCGCTCCGCGGTGGTCGCCGGCTCCGGTATCGCCGCGAACCTCGCGCTCGCCGGTGTCGGCCTGCTCACCGGGATCTCCGGGCTCGTCGGCTTCAACCTGCTCCTCGTCGCCGTGAACCTCTGGCCGGGCGGACACCGCCGGCTCGGGGTGGCGTCGTCGGACGGTCGTGTCCTGTTCGACCTGCTCCGCAACGATCGCGATGCCATGGCGGAGGAGCGCAGCGGCTGGTTCTGCATGCGCGCCATGCGGGCTCGCGACGCCGGTGCCCTCGACGAGGCCGCCGAGCTCGTGGCGCAGGGACGGGACGCCGCCGGCGACACCCGGGCGCTCCTCGCCGTCGCTGGTGTGGTGGCCTTCGAACAACGACGGTTCGGCGACGTGGTCGATGCCTACGCCCCGCTGATCGATGACGAGCGGGTGACCGTGGCGGGCCGGGCCGGCTTCGCCGCCGACGCCGCCTGGGCCGCTTCGCTGTCGGGCGACACCGACCTGCGGGCCCTGGCCGAACCGTGGGCGGCCTTCGCTCGCCGCGTGCGCCCCCGGGTCGAGCGTCGCAGCGTCGTGCTCGCCCTCGCCCAGGTCGATGCCGGCCGGCCCGTCGACGCACTCGATTCCCTCCGTGGCCTCGACGGTCCCACCGCGTCGGCCGTGCGCGTCCTGGCGTTGGCGGCCACTGGTGAGCTGTACGAGGCTCGACGGATCCACGAGGACCACGTCGCCCATCGCCTCGACGACGATCATCCGCTGCTGCATCGTGCCGAGTCCGTCATCCGCCCGCCGCAGCACGGCTGACCACCTGGACGAACTGACCTGCCCCAGCGCGATCGTCCGCCGGGGTACTGGTCGCGCGCCGGTCGAACCGACCACCTGGTCCACGCCCCGTCCTGCGGCGTGAGGATGCGCGGGTCAGCCCGGGAGGGCCACTACCGTCGGCGGCGGTGTTTCTCAAGAACCTGACCATCAAGGGCTTCAAGTCGTTCGCCGAATCCGCCGACCTGGGGCTCGAACCCGGCGTCACCGTGGTGGTCGGCCCCAACGGCTCCGGCAAGTCCAACGTCGTCGATGCCATCGCCTGGGTGCTCGGTGCCCAGGCGCCGTCGTCGGTTCGCTCCCAGAAGATGGACGACGTCATCTTCGCCGGCACCGCCAAGAAGCCGGCGTTGGGCCGGGCCGAGGTCGCGCTGACCATCGACAACTCCGCCGGGCTGCTCCCGATCGACTTCTCCGAGGTCACCATCACCCGGACGCTCTTCCGCACCGGGGAGTCCGAGTACTCGATCAACGGCGTGGCTTGCCGGCTGCTCGACATCCAGGACCTGCTGTCCGATTCCGGTGTCGGTCGCATGCAGCACGTGATCATCAGCCAGGGCCAGATCGACGCGGTGCTCAACGCCAAACCCGCCGACCGGCGGATGATCATCGAGGAAGCCGCCGGCGTCCTCAAGTACCGCAAGCGCAAGGAGAAGGCCGAGCGTCGCCTCGCCTCCACCGAGGCCAACCTCACCCGGGTCCAGGACCTGCTGCGCGAGGTGCGCCGGGGGCTTCGTCCCCTCGAGCGTCAGGCCGAGGCTGCTCGCCGCCACGGCGATCTCGTGGGCGAGCTGTCCGCCCTGCGTCGCTTCCTCGCCGGCCGCGAGCTCGGACAGCTCCGCACCAGGTTCGACAACACCACCCGCGACCGTGCCGGGCGCGCCGAGCGTGATGGCGCACTCCGGGCGCGCCTGGCCGAGCTCGACACGTCGGTGCTGGCCGCCGAGGCCGAGCTCAACGCCATGGGCGGCGCCGACCTCGGCGACGAGCTCACCCGCTTCGAGGCCCTCCGTGAACGGGGCCGCGGCATCGGCGCGGTGCTCCACGAGCGCGAGCGCAGCCTGGCCACCGAACGCGAGTCGTCCGTCGATGCCGCCCTCGTGGCTTCGCTCGAGGCCGACCAGGCCCAGCTCCGCCGGGCTCTCGAACAGATCGACGTCGAAGCCGCCGCCCTCGTCCCCGAGGTCGACGAGGTCGGGCGGGCCGAGCAGGGTCTGGCCGACGCCCGGGCCCGCTTCGAGCAGCGTTGGGGCGAGGGGATCGCCATCACCGGCGGCGAGGCCGCCGAGGCCCGGGGCGAGCTGGCCGGGCTGCGCAATGCCGTGGCGCGCGCCACGGCCGAGATCGAGCGTCTCGACCAGCGCCACGGCGGGCTCGCCGCGAAGCGCGACCGACTCCGGGCCGAAGCCGACCGCCTGCGGGTCGAGGTGGCCGACGCCGACGAGCGTCAGCCTGCGCTCGATGCCGAGCGAGACCAGGGTGCGACTGCACTCGCCGGGGCCGAGGCCGAGGCCGAGCGCACCGCCGGCGCGCTCGCTGATGCCGACGCCGAGCGCCGTTCGTGGGTGGCTCGCGCCGAGGCGTTGGCCCTCGCGCTCGACCAGGCACGTTCTGCCGCCGGCGCCGAGCGGTTGGCCGAGGTCGACGGCGTCATCGGCACGCGACTCGACCTCGTGGAGGTCGACGCGGGTTGGGAGGCCACCTTCGAAGCGGCTGCGGCCGACGCGCTCGGTGCCGTGGTGGTCGACGGCGCCGATGCCGCCCGGGCCGCGCTCGGCGCCCTCACCGCCGGCGACGCAACCGGCGCCGTGCTCGCGCTCGGCGTCAGTCACGGCCCCCGTTCGGCCCCACCCGTCGGTGAACCGGTCCGATCGCACGTCCGCTCCGGGAGCGTCGACGTCGACGCCCTGCTCGATGCCGTCGTCGGATCGGCCGTGGCCATCGACGGTGACTGGGCCGCCGGTCTCGACATCGCCCTCGTCCATCCCGACGCCGTGGTGGTCACCGCCGATGGCGCCCGCTTCGGGCCTGGATCCTGGCGGGTGGGTGGCACGGCCACCGGTGCCACCGGCGCTGCGCTCGACGACGCCAGCGCGGCCGCCGATCGGGCCGCCGTCGCAGTGGACGACGCCACCCGGGCGCGTGATGAGGCCCGCCAGCGCCTGGCCGACGCCAAGCGCGCCGCTGGCGATGCACGGGAGGCAGCCGACGCGCTGGCCTCGGGCCGCCGGCGAGCCGCCGACGCCCTCGAGCGGGCCGAGCAGCAGGCAGCGGAGGCCGCCGAGGAGCTCGGGGGCGGCGACGAGCTGCGTCTGGAGGTCGAGGAGCGCATCGCCGGCGAACGGACCCGTCTGGCCGAGCTCGAGGCCGCGCTGCCCGCACTCGAGGCCGAGGAATCCGCCGCGGCCGAAGCCGCCCAGGCCATGGCCGACGCTCGTGGCGCACTCGACGAACGGGCCGGCGCGGTCACCGCCCTCCGTTCCGACCTCGAGGTCCGCGCCGCCCAGCTGGAGGAGCGCCGCAGCTCGCTCCGCGACCGGCTCACCGATGTCGACACCCGTCTCGAACGGAACCAGGCCGCAGCGCAGGAGGCGGCCGTGCGACGCGAGGCGCTCGACGATCGGGCCCGTACCCTCGCTGCCCTCGTCGCGGCATCAGCCGAGGCGCTCGCCACCATCGAGGCGCGCCTCGTCGTCCTGCGTGAGGAGCGTCGGGCGCAGTCCGAGGCCCAGCGCCAGGTCTCGGTGGCCCTCGACGGTCTGCGCCGCGAGCGGGTCAGCGTCGAGCGCGACCTGTCCGAGGCACGCGAGCTCATCCAACGCGCCGACCTCGAACTCAACGAGATCAACCTGCGCATCGAGACCTCGGTCGAGACCATGCGCCGCGACCTCGACATCGATCCCGACACTGCCCTGGCCGCCGACTGCCCGGAGCTCGCCGAGGGTGCCTCGCCCGCGGCCCGGGCGCGCGAACTCGAGCGCGAGCTGCGCCTGCTCGGGCCCATCAACCCCTTGGCGCTCGAGGAGTACCAGGCCCTCCAGGGGCGGCACGAGTTCCTCC
The DNA here is from genome assembly GCA_051306355.1 of Acidimicrobiales bacterium. Classification (GTDB taxonomy): domain Bacteria; phylum Actinomycetota; class Acidimicrobiia; order Acidimicrobiales; family Salinilacustritrichaceae; genus Salinilacustrithrix. The sequence goes on from JBPPNA010000290.1 coordinate 10,795, forward strand.
AGGCCCAGCTCGACGACGTCAAGGCCAGTCGGCGGGAGCTGTCGAAGGTCATCAGGGCGGTCGACGAGGAGATCGTCAACGTGTTCGCCGGCGCATTCGCCGACGTGTCACAGAACTTCACGGCCCTGTTCCAGACGCTGTTCCCGGGCGGGACGGGCAGCATCAGTCTCACCGACCCGTCGAACCTGCTCGACACCGGCATCGAGATCGAGGCCAAGCCGTCGGGCAAGAACGTCCGGAAGCTGTCCCTGCTCTCGGGCGGCGAGCGATCGTTGACCGCCCTGGCGTTCCTGTTCGCCGTGTTCCGGTCGCGACCGTCGCCCTTCTACGTGATGGACGAGGTCGAGGCCGCCCTCGACGATGTCAACCTCCACCGCTTCCTCGACCTCGTGGCCGAGTTCCGCCAAGAGGCCCAGCTCGTCATCGTGAGCCACCAGAAGCGCACCATGGAGGCAGCCGACATCCTCTACGGCGTCACCATGTCACCGGGCGGCTCGTCGCGCGTCGTGTCCGAGAGGGGCGCCGCCTCCGCCACCGCCGGCTCGGCGTAGGCCCCAGAGCCCCGACCGCCAACGAGTGGGTCACGCGGGAGGATCGTGAGGATCCGCACCGACGGTACGTCTGGTGCATGGACCACGAGGATCCTCACGGTCGAAACAGCGGGAGGGGTGGAGCGGGAGGGATGGAGTGACCGCCCCGCCCGACTCCTACACGAGGTTCTTGAGGACCTTGGTCTTGAGCTTGGTGTAGGGCGGGTACATCAGCGAGATGTCGGGCTTGGTCGGCTTGGCCAGCACCGGCTTGTGGTGGGAGAACTCGTCGAAGCCCGCCTTGCCGTGGTAGCTGCCCCGGCCCGAGGCGCCCACGCCACCGAAGGGGAGCGTTGGTGGCGTGATGTGGAACAGGGTGTGGTTCACGCACACGCCGCCGGACGAGGTGCGGTCGATGACGACCTGGGCCTGGTCTGCCTCCTCGGTGAACACGTAGAGGGCGAGCGGCTTGTCGCGGCCGTTGACGAAGGCGATGGCCTCGGTGATGTCGTCCACAGCGATGATGGGCAGGACGGGCCCGAAGATCTCTTCCTGCATCAGCGCCGAGTCAGGCTCCGGGTCGACGATGATGGTCGGTGCCAGCTTGCGGGTGTCAGGGTTGAGGGTGCCGCCGGTGACGACCGTGCCGCCGTGGCCGTCGAGGAGACCCTCGATGCGGCTGACGTGGCGTGCGTTGACGATCTGGGTGAGGTCGGCCGACGTGGTGGGATCGTCGCCGTAGAACTCGCCGATGGCCCCGACGAGGGCGTCGACCAGCTCGTCCTTGCGGGTGCGGTCGACCAGGACGTAGTCGGGGGCGATGCAGGTCTGGCCGGCGTTGAGGAACTTGCCCCAGGCGATCCGGTGGGCGGTGGTGTCGATGTCGGCCTCGGGCGTGACGATGGCCGGGGACTTGCCGCCCAGCTCGAGGACGGTGGGCGTGAGGTGCTCGGCGGCGGCGCGAGCCACGATCCTTCCCACGGAGGTGGAGCCGGTGAAGAAGATGTGGTCGAAACGCTGCTCGAGGAGCTTGGTGGAAACGTCGACACCGCCCTCGATGACGGCCACGGCCTCGGGATCGAGGTTGGCCCGCAGCATCTCGGACAGGACCCTCGAGGTCTCGGGGACCATCTCGGACGGCTTGGCCACGACGGCGTTGCCGGCGGCGAATGCGGCGGCCATCGGGGCGACGAGGAGCTGGACCGGGTAGTTCCACGGGGCGATGATCAGGGCCACGCCGAGGGGCTCGGGCTCGACCGTGGCCTTGCCGGGCATGTCCTTGAGGCGCAGCTTGGCCTTCTTGGGCTTCACCCACGACGCCAGGTGCTTGCGGATGTGCTTCACCTCGGTGACCGTGAAGGAGATGTCGGTGGCGAACGCCTCCACCTCGGGCTTGCCGAAGTCGGCCTGCATGGCTCGTACGAGCTCGTCGCCGCCCTCGTCGAGGACCCGGAGCAGGCCGTCGAGCTGGCGCTCACGCCACTCGATGGGTCGGGTGCGTCCGCTCTGGAAGCTGTGACGGAGACCGTCGACCACGCCCGGGATGGAGTCGAGGTCGGTCACGCCGGTTCGTTCGTCGATGCTCATCGTCCTCCACGGTATCGGCCGTTGCGGGCGCCCCCGCAGCGGCCCGATCCCGGTGCTGACGGCACGTCACGGGATGCGTTGGAACCACAGCAGCGACAGGAGCGTGCTGAGGAGCATGAGGATCACGGCGTACCCGACGAAACGGTCGGTGACCTCCTGCTCCTCGGTGTCGAACCCGATCGACGAACCGATGTCCTCGTAGACCGACTCGAGCTCGCCCAGGGACTCGGCCGAGAAGAACTGACCCCCGGTCTCGTCCGCGATCTCCCGCAGGGCGGTCTCCTCCACGGGCACCGGCTGCACCTGGCCGTCGATGAGGATCGTGCCCCGCACGGTACCGAAGGCGATGGTCGACACCGGCACCTCGGCCTCGATGGCTGCGGCGGATCCGTCGGCGTCGGGACGTCCCACGGTCGTCTTGCCGTCGGTCATCACCACCATGGTGGCGGGCACCGGCTCACCGTCGGCGTCGACGATCGGTGCGGTCCGGATGGCGTCGAGGCCGGCGAAGATGGCTTCCCCGATGGCGGTGGCCGGGCCGAGCTCGAGGTCCTCGATGGCCGTCCGGACCGGTCGCCGGTCGGTGGTGGGGGTCACCCGCACCCGGGCCACGCCGTCGAAGGTGACCAGCCCGACGTTGATCTGCTCGGGCAGCTCCTCGATGAAGGAGAGGGCGGCGCCCTGGGCGGCCTCGAGCCGGCTGGGCGCGACGTCGGTGGCCTCCATGGACAACGACGTGTCGATGGCGAGCACCACCGTGGCTCGTTCCTTGGGCACGAGGACCTCGTCGCTCGGCTGGGCCCAGGCCACCACCGCGGAGGCGATGGCCAAGAGGAACACGAGGGCGGCGAGGTGGCGTCGCCACCCGGGCCGGCGAGGCGCCACGGTCTCGAGCAGCGCCAGGTTGGTGAACCGCACGGTGTAGGCGCTGCGTTGGAACGCCATCGCCACGTACACCAGGATCAGCGCCAGGACGCCGAGAAGCCCGTAGAGGCGGTCGGGGGAGAGGAAGCCGTCGGGCCAGAACTGGCTCATCGCACGGCTCCCGTCCGCTTGCGGCTGCCCACGAAGCGGACGATGTCGAGCACCCAGTCCCGGTCGGTTCGCAGCTGCAGGTGTCCCACGCCGCTGCGCCGGAGGCGGTCGGCGATGTCGACCCGTTGGTCGGCCGCGGCCGCGGCGTAGCGCGCCCGGGTCCGGCGGTTGGTGGGTACGTCACGGGTCCGGCCCGTCTCCGGGTCGATCACGGTGAGCATCCCCACGGCCGGGAGCTCGAGCTCCCGTGGGTCGACGATCTCGATGGCGACCACGTCGTGGCGCGTGGCCAGCGCCCGCAACGGGGGGTCCCACGGATCGGAGGAGAGGAAGTCGGACACGATGACCACCAAGCCACGTCGACGGGGCGGCACCACGAGCCGTCCGATGGCATGACCCAGCTGGGTGGTGCTCGGCTCTCGCTCCGGTCCACCGGCGGAGCGAGCCGCCGTCTCCCCCGGATGGGCGCGCTGGGTGATCAACCCGTGCAGGAGGGCGAGGAGGTGGGGGCGCCCGGGCTTGGCCGGCACGATGCGCGACCCGCTCGGGTCGACGATCACGGCGCCGAGCCGGTTGCCGGTCTTGGCGGTGAGGAACCCGACCGCTCCCACGGCGGAGACGGCCAGCTCGGCCTTGGTCATCGACGCCGTACCGAAGTCGAGGCTGGGGGAGCGGTCGATGAGCATCCAGGTCTCGAGCTCGCGGTCGGCGATCGACTCCCGGACGTGGGTGTCGATGGATCGGGCCGACACGTTCCAGTCGATGCGGCGCACGTCGTCGCCCGCCACGTACGGCCGGGTCTCGCCCGACTCGGAGCCGTGGCCGGGCACCAGGCCCCGGTAGTCGCCCTGCAGCAGGCCGTCGAGTCGCCGGTACACCGTCAGTTCGAGCCGACGCAGGATCTCCGCGGCCTGCGACTCGGTTGAGGCGGGAGCCGCCACGCTCAGAAGCCGGACGCCGCGGCGCCCGACCCGCGATCGTGCCGATTCGTGTCGTAGGGGTGCTGGCTCCCGGACACGGCCGGCGCCGGCACCGTGGACAGGAGGCGGGCGAGGACGTGGTCGACCTCGACCCCCTGGGCCAACGCCTCGTACGAGAGCACGAGCCGGTGGCGGAGTACGTCAGGAGCCACGTCGAAGACGTCCTGGGGCACGACGAAGGTGCGCTGGCGGATGAGGGCGAGGGCCTTGCCGGCGGCGATCAGCCCCAGGGTGGCCCGGGGTGAGGCGCCGTACTCCAGGTAGTCGACGAGGTCGGGAAGCCCGTAGTCGGCGGGCTCGCGGGTGGCGTGCACCACGTCGACGGCGTACTGGAGGGTGCCGGGATCGAGGGAGACCTCGTCGGCGGCTCGCTGCAGGTCGCCCAGGACGTCGGTGTCGAGGACCACAGACGCCTTCGGGGGCGACACGCCGTGGCGCCGCACGATCTCGGCCTCCTCGGGGGCCGACGGGTAGTCCATGAGGATCTTCATGAGGAAGCGATCGCGCTGGGCCTCGGGGAGGGGGTAGACGCCCTCGGACTCGATCGGGTTCTGGGTGGCCATCACCAGGAACGGCTCGGGCACGTGGTGGCTCTGGCCACCGATCGACACCTGGTGCTCGGCCATGACCTCGAGCAGTGCCGACTGCACCTTGGCCGGGGCCCGGTTGATCTCGTCGGCCAGCAGGAAGTTCACGAACACCGGCCCGAGCTCGACGTCGAAGCGCTCGGTGCTCTGGCGCCACACCCGCGTCCCGGTGATGTCGGCCGGCAGGAGGTCGGGGGTGAACTGGATGCGGGCGAAGCTGCCGCCGACGGCTCTGGCCAGTGTCTCCATCGCCATCGTCTTGGCCAGCCCGGGCACGCCCTCGAGGAGGAGGTGCCCGCGCGCCAGCAACCCCACGAGGAGACGTTCGAGGACACGGTCCTGGCCCACGATGACCCGCTTCACCTCACGGGTGATGACCTCCAGCTGCTCCGCCGGGCCCGGCGCGGCCGAAGGGGGTGGCGAGCCCTGTTGGTCGAGGGTCGTGTCGTCGGATCCGGAAGGCTGCTCCACGGGTCGCAGGCTAGAGGCGCGCACCGGGATCCGGGCAGCGGCACGCTCCCGGGAGGATTCCGGCTCCGCCCTGCCTGGATAGGCTCGCCCGACCATGGAGATCCTCCTGCTCGCCCTCGCCATCATCGTCCTCGTCGGCGGCGTCGCCGTCGTGGTCGTCAACCGCCGGGAGGCCGATGCTCCGGGGATCGAACCTCCGGCGCAGGCCACCTCCACCTTGGACGAGTCCACGGTGAAGTCCCCGCTGGAACCCGGCCTCGAGCCGGACCCCGACACGGCGGCGACCGAACCCGGAGCCGAACGCGAGGAACTGGTCCGTCCCAGCTTCCGCGATCGTCTGGCCAAGGCCCGCAGCACCTTCAGTGGCTACCTCGGGTCGCTCCTCTCCCGCTCCGACATCACCGAGGAGACCTGGGAGGAGCTCGAGGAGGCGCTCATCCGGGCCGACGTCGGCGTCACGCGCACCACCGTGCTCCTCGACGAGCTCCGCTCCACCGTCAAGACCGAGGCCATCACCGAGCCCGCCGCCCTCGTCGAGGCATTGAAGACCCAGCTCAAGCACGCCTTGGCCGAGGGTGACCGCAGCCTCCGCCTGGAACCCGGTGGACCGAACGTGTGGCTCTTCGTCGGCGTGAACGGCGTTGGGAAGACCACCTCGATCGGCAAGGTGGCCCGCCAGCAGATCGACGCCGGTCGCAGCGTGATCATGGCCGCCGGCGACACGTTCCGCGCTGCCGCAGCGGAGCAGCTGCAGACCTGGTCCGAGCGGGCCGGTACCGAGTTCCACCGGGGCGAGGAGGGCGGCGATCCGTCGTCGGTGATCTTCGACGCCGTCGCCAAGGCCGGCGCCCGTGACATCGACCTCGTGCTGGCCGACACCGCCGGCCGGCTCCACACCAAGTCCAACCTCATGGAGGAGCTGGCCAAGGTCCGCCGGGTCGCCGATCGGGATCCTGGCCGGGTCACCGAGGTCCTGCTCGTCCTCGATGCCACCACCGGCCAGAACGGCCTCGCCCAGGCCAAGCAGTTCACCGAGGCCACCCAGTGCACCGGCGTCGTGCTCACGAAGCTCGACGGCTCGGCCAAGGGCGGCATCGCCATCGCCATCGCCCTCGACCTCGGCCTGCCCATCAAGCTCGTCGGTCTCGGCGAGCAGGTCGGCGACCTCATCGACTTCGATCCTGACGCCTTCGTCGAAGCCCTGTTCGAGGTCTGACCCCGTGCGATCTGCTCCAATGGCCCACCACCTGATCTCTGCCGCGTGGAGGCTGCGATGATCTGGCTGCTCTGGAAGCTGCTGACCCTGCCGATCACCGTGGTGCTCGGGACCCTCGGCGCCGCATACAGGACGGTGCGTTTCGTGGGAGCCGGTCGCATCCTCGCCTTCGGCGCTGGCGTGGGTGCCGGTCTGGCCATGGCGCCCACCACGGGGACCGAGCTGCGGGCCCGCCTTGCCAAGCGCCACGAATCGGTCCGCACCACGCCTGGCACACCCCTGGGTGACGCCGTGCGCGAGGAACTGGCCCACTCGCCCCGCACCTGGCACCTCCCCCAACCTGCCGTCGACGTCGAGGGCAACCGCGTCACCCTCACCGGTGAGGTCCCCCACGAGGAGGCACGCGCCGACCTCGGTCGCACCGCGGGCGCAGTGGCTGGCGTGGTGGCGGTCGACAACCGCATCACGGTCTCGGTGGCCGCCACGTAGCCGCACCGGCAGACCGATCTCGTTCTGCGGAACCGAGCCTGGCGGTCGCACCCCGCGGCGACTGCGCAGGTTCTGTGAAATAGAGCCTTTTTACTTCTGTTCTGCGATACCATCCGCCTGTGGAGCCGTCGCCCTTCCCCTACCAGGGACCACTCGAACCGTCGCAGGTGCAAGGCCGGGATGATCTCGTGCGGGACCTCGTCGAGCGGATCACCGCCCGGCGGGTGACCGCCCTCCTCGGTCCCCGCCGCTTCGGGAAGACCAGCACGCTCGGACGGGTCGCCGCAGAGCTGCCAGAGGTGGCGATCGTGTGGGTCGACCTCTACGAAGTGACCTCGATCGTCGACGTGGCGGTGCGCTTCGACGACGCACTCGGGGCGACCACCGGGAGCTTTGCAACGACGGCTCGGAGCATCGCCGCCAGCGTGTCGATCAATCTCGGTCTCGTGAAGGTCGACCTGGCCGGACCCGCCCGCAGCCGTCCCGAACCGTCTGCGACCTTCCAGGCGCTGCTCGATGTCCTCGTCGGGGCGGCGTCGCGCCAACCGACCCTGGTGGTGATCGACGAGTTCTCTTCCATCGGGCGCGTCGAAGGTGCCGCCGGCGCGCTGCGCACCGCGCTCCAGCGCCACTACCAGGAACTCGGGATCGTGTTCGCCGGGTCCCACCCATCGATGATGCGCACGCTGTTCACCGCGAGGACAGAGCCCTTCTACGGCCAGGCCGATCTCGTCGAGATCGGACCACTCGAGGCCGCGGCGGTGGAGGAGATCGTGGACAACGGTTTCGCGGCGACAGGGCGAGACGCCGCCCACATCGCGGGGCTCATCAACGGCTTCGCCGCAGGCCATCCGCAACGGGTGATGCAGCTCGCCGATGCGTGTTGGCGGCACACGCCCGGCTCTGGCGTCGCCGGCGCCAGCACGTGGGCGACCGCGCTCGGCGAGGTGCGAGCGTCCGCCGCGCAGGGCATGGAGCGTGTGTACTCCGGCTTCGAGCGAGGTGAGCGCTCCGTTCTCCGCGCCATCGCCCGGTCGGGCAGCATCTACGGCACCGAGGCCGGTTTGTTGGACCTGTCCGCGGGAGCAGCCACGCACGCCCGCCAGACCCTCCTCGACAGCGGCGACCTCGCCGAATCAGAGCGAGGACTGGTCGTGGTGGATCCCGTACTCGCCGACTGGCTCCGGCAGCGCTTCCCCATCTGATCCCCGGGGCCGGTACGGCGCCGCAACTCCGGATCCTTCGAACGCTGCCGGTAAGCTCGAAGCTCCATGTTCGAGGCACTCAGCGACCGGTTCGAAACCATCTTCAACGGCATCCGCGGCAAGGGGAAGCTGCGCGAGGCCGATGTCGATGAGGCACTCCGGGAGATCCGTCTCGCCCTGCTCGAGGCCGACGTCAACTTCGCCGTCGTCAAGAACCTCGTCGCCCGCATCCGCGAGCGCATCGTCGGGACCGAGGTCAGCCAGGCCCTGAACCCCGGCCAGCAGGTGGTCAAGGTCGTCAACGAGGAACTCATCCAGTCCCTCGGTGGCGAGACCATCAAGATCACCTACGCGTCCAAGCCACCCACCGTTGTGCTCATGGCCGGCCTCCAGGGCTCGGGCAAGACCACCAACTCGGCCAAGTTGGCCCGCTGGTTCAAGGCCCAGGGCCGCAACCCACTCCTCGTCGGCGCCGACCTCCAGCGTCCGGCCGCCGTCCAGCAGCTGCGCACGCTCGCCGGCCAGCTCGACGTGCCGGTGTTCTCCGCCCCCGACGACGTCGTCGCCACCGGCACCGGCGATCCGGTCGACGTGGCCAAGGCGTGCATCGACGAGGCCCGGCGCCTCGGCAAGGACGTGGTGATCGTCGACACCGCCGGTCGTCTCGCCATCGACGCCGAGCTGATGGAGCAGGTCCGCCAGATCTCCCAGGCCACCAGCCCCGACTACACGTTCCTCGTCGTCGACGCCATGACCGGCCAGGACGCCGTCACCGTCGCCGAGAACTTCAACGAGACCCTGGCCCTCGACGGCGTCATCCTCACCAAGCTCGACGGCGACGCCCGCGGTGGTGCGGCGCTCTCGGTCAAGGAGGTGGTGGGCAAGCCCATCGCCTTCGCCTCCACCGGCGAGAAGCTCGACGACTTCGACCTCTTCCACCCCGACCGCCTGGCCGGGCGCATCCTCGGCATGGGCGACGTCCTCACCCTCATCGAGAAGGCCGAGACGGTCTACGAGGAGAAGGAGGCCGAGGCCGCAGCCCAGAAGCTGATGGACGGCCAGTTCACCTTCGACGACTTCCTGGAGCAGATGGCCCAGGTCAAGAAGATGGGCTCGATCTCCTCGCTGCTCGGGATGATGCCGGGCATCCCCAAGGAGATCAAGAACGCCGAGGTCGACGACGGCGAGTTGGCGCGCATCGAGGGGATGATCCACTCGATGACCAGCGAGGAACGCACCAACCCGTCGATCATCGACGGCTCCCGGCGGGCCCGCATCGCCCAGGGTTCGGGCACCGACGTCGGGCAGATCTCCCAGCTGGTGAAGCAGTTCCAGGAGATGCAGAAGATGATGAAGAACATGCCCGGCCTCGCCGGGCGGTCCATGAAGAAGAAGGGCAAGAAGAAGGGCAAGGGCGGGCCCACCGGCGGCGGTCGCACCACCCCCAAGGGCGGCCGGGCCACTCCCAAGGCATCCAAGCAGCCCTTCAGCCTCCCCGGTCTGGACAACTAGCACCGCAGTGTCGATGGGATGAGCAGGCCAGGGCCGACCTCGAGGTTCAGGCGCGTTCGACCGCCACTTCCGGTTGGCTCGGCGCCGGCACCCGGCGCTGGCCGACGCTCAGGCCCCGCCAGCCATAGGTGACGAACTTGCCGAACAGCACCAGGTGCATGCCGCCCCAGTAGGTGGTGGCACCGAGGACGGCGACCGGTGGCAGCCGGCCGTACAGCACCGAGTACATCCCGCACGCCAGCACGGCCGTGACGGCGAAGGCCTGGGGCACGGTGAGCTGCCAGTACCACTCGAACTGATCCTGCTTGCGGGTCACCTTGTAGGTGGGCTTGCGGTGGCGACCTCCGAAGATCGCCTGGACCGACGCCTTGATGTAGACGGGCGCCATGCCGGTCCAGATGACCCGGGCCCGCCACAGCGCCCGGTAGGGGTGGCGTTGCTGGCGGCGGCGGTCGTTGAACGGCCGGTTGATGACCAGCAGCCACGCCTCGGTGGCGAGGACGAGCGGGCCCATGAAGACCACGTAGGACCAGCCGTCGGTGTCGAACGGCGTGATACCGAGCAGCGCCAGCGCGATCGCCGGCAGGTACACCAGGGAGGCGAAGGCATTGAAGTAGTCGAGGACCATCCCGTAGAAGTGCGAGCGCTGTCGCCAGCGCAGGCCTCGCAGGTCGCCCCACAACATGAGCCGGACGGTGTCGATGGCCCACGTGCCCCGCTGCTTGTAGGCGTTGGACAGGTCCTCGGGGGCGTGCTGGCCCACTGCGCCGACGATAGGGACGTACAGGCCGTGCCACCCCCGCCGCAGCGCCTCGACGCCGGACTGCAGGTCCTCGACGAGGTTCCAGGTGGGGAAGTCGCCGATCTCGTGCAGGGCGGTGCGCCTCCACACCACACCGGAGCCGCACGGGAACACGGCATCGGCCGCGTTCCGGGTGAGCATCTGACCCCGGTAGAACATCGACTCCCGGTTGTTGAACGGGTCGCCCGCACTGACTTGGGCCTCCTTGATCGTCTGGACGAAGGCAAGGGCGTCGTCGGCGAGGAGCTGGCCCACGCAGTGGCGCAGGAACCCACGCGAACCGACCTCGTCGTCGGCGTCGCGGGTCTCGATGTAGGCCACGTCGGGGTGCAGGCGGAGCAGCTCGGCCAGCGCAGAGTTGAGGTTGCCGGCCTTGGCGGCGCCGTCGCGGCCGGGCGCATGGCGCGGCGGCGGCGAGTGGTAGTGCACCGGGTAGAGCTCGAGAGCCCGGCGGAGCTCGTCGCTGTGGCCGTCGTCGGAAACGACGATGGCCATCCGGTGGGCCGGCCAGTCCTGGTCGAGCACCGACTCGACGGTGCGCAGAATCATTCCGGCGGGCTCGCCGCAGGTGGGGATGATGACGCCGACCAGCGGCTCACCGCCGTGCGGCGCCAACCGGTGCTCGGGGACCTGTCGCGACCACTGGTTGACCACGACGACGACCGAGTACAGCAGCGAGTAGAGGTTGGCGGCGGCGAACGGGACGGCAAGCCAGAGGGCGTCGGTGTTCAGAGCGCCGACCGCCCAGACGGCGTAGACCATCGAGGCGGCGATGAGGACCACCGCCGCCAGCCGCACCGGCCACTGCGAGATGCGGAGGGGGTAATCGTCGCCGAAGGCGCGCGCCGCCGTGGCGATGTTGCTCGACGGGGCCGGCTCGACCCGTGGCCGGGCAAGGCTGATCGGACTGGACGAATCCACGACGCAGGTATCGGCGCCGGCATCGCCGATCTTGAACCGATTGATCGACTTCACGGCCCGGGACCGTGACAGTGACCATCGGCATGTTTGCGTGTGCCGCAGGGTGGTCAGCAGTCGAGGTCGGCAGCGAGCTCCGCCGCCGCCCTGCCACCCTCGTCGGGTCGCGCGTGCAGGGCGCCGTAGCGAGCGAAGGTTCGCTGATTCGGCACGAGAACGCCCCGCCAGGTTGCGGGGAGGGCCTGGGACCACGCACACTGGTCCGCTGTGTCCGGACCCGGACAATCGCATCGCACCGAAGACAGCAGAGAGAAGAACACGTGGCCGTCAAGCTCCGCCTCATGCGGATGGGCAAGAAGAAGCAGCCCACCTACCGCATCGTCGCCGCCGATTCGCGCTCGCCGCGCGACGGCCGGTTCATCGAGATCCTCGGGCACTACGACGCCCGTCGTGACCCGTCGGTCCTCAAGGTCGACAACGAGCGGGCCCTCCACTGGCTGAGCAACGGCGCCCAGCCCTCCGAGCGCGTCGCCAAGCTGCTCACCATCTCCGGCGCGATGGCGTCCTTCAAGGGCGAGAAGGCCCCTGAGGGTGCCGAGCAGTACCAGCGGGGCTACGAGGCTCCGGTTGAGGAGTCGGCCACCGAGTCGGCCACCGCCGACGCCGGCGCCGCATCGTGAGCGACGAGGACATCCCCACGGCCGTCGCCGTGTGCGAGTACATCTGCAAGTCGATCGTCTCCCAGCCCGACGACGTCGAGATCGACGTCGACGAGGACGACGGCCACTACGAACTGACCGTGCGCGTCGGCGACGGCGACACCGGTCGGGTCATCGGCCGCCGGGGCCGCACCGCCCACGCCATCCGGGCCGTGGTCCGCGCCGCGGCGGCCAACGACGACGTCGACTCCATCGACGTCGAATTCGCTGACTGAGTCGCTCGCGGCCCGCAGGATGAGCCTTCGCTTCTGAAGTTGTTCGACGGGCCTGCTCGCCAGTGCCCCACAACTCCCCGGAGATCGTCATGGCTGAACTTCTCGAGGTCGGGCGGATCGCCAAGCCCCTCGGCCTGAAGGGCGAGGTCGTCGTGGCGCTCAGCACCGACCGCGTCGAACGCCTCGATACGGGTTCCGTGCTGGAGACCGACCGCGGCCCGCTGACCGTCGTCTCGGCTCATCCCCACCAGCGGCGCTGGCGGGTCGTGTTCGAGGGCTTCCACACCCGCGAGGACGCCGACGCCATCCACGGCCTCGTGCTGCGGGCGGCACCCATCGAGGACGACGACTCGTGGTTCGTCCACGATCTCATCGACTCCGATGTCGTCCTCGCCGACGGCACCGTGGTCGGTCGATGTGTGGCCGTGGCCGAGAACCCGGCCTACGACATGGTCGAGCTCGAGTCGGGCGCACTCATCCCGATGCCCTTCGTCACCGAGGTGGCCGATGGCCGGGTCGTCATCGACCCGCCCGAGGGTCTCCTCGACCTGCACTGAGCCGGCCTGACATGGTGGCCCGGGTGGGCGAGGATCGCGCCGTGCGCATCGACGTCTTCACCATCTTTCCGGAGATGATCGACCGCTTCGCCGGCGACAGCCTCCTCGGGAAGGCTCGCGAGCGCGGCCTGCTCGATGTCCGCACCCACGATCCGCGCCACCACACCGACGACGTACACCGCACCGTGGACGACTCGCCCTTCGGTGGGGGAGCGGGCATGGTGCTCAAGCCCGAGCCGCTCGTCGCGGCCATCGAGGATGGCGAACCACCCCGGCCGCTGTTCCTGCTCGGACCGGGCGGGCATCGCTTCGACCAGGCCATGGCCCGGGAGCTGTCCGCCACCGCCGGCTTCTCCATGATCTGCGGGCGCTACGAGGGCGTCGACCAGCGGGTGATCGACCGCCACTGCGACGGCGAACTGTCCGTCGGCGACTACGTGCTGGCCGGCGGCGAGGTGGCGGCCATGGTGGTCCTCGAGGCCGTCGGCCGTCTCGTGCCCGGCGTGATGGGCAACGAAGTGAGCGCGGACGAGGAGTCGTTCTCCTCCGGTCTGCTCGAGTACCCGCACTACACCCGCCCGGCCGAGTTCCGCGGTGACGAGGTGCCCGAGGTGCTTCGCTCCGGCGACCACGCCCGGGTGGCCCGCTGGCGCCATGCGCAGGCCCTCGTCCGCACCGCCCGCCGTCGCCCTGATCTGCTCATCGCCCGGCCCCTCACCGACGACGACCGACGGGTGCTCGACGAGTTCGGTCTCGCCGCCGAGGTCGAGACCCTCCTGGACCACTGAGCCGGGCCCGCCGCTTTGACGCGCCGGGTCGGCACACCGGGTTGGTGATGCGGGGCCGT